>JAZDJA010000287.1:0-2121 GCA_043804415.1 Candidatus Latescibacterota bacterium
GGGTATTTTCCGGCGGATTCGGGTCCGTTCTCACGATCGAAAGGGAAATCAAATCCCTGTTTCCCATCGTGGAGCTTGCGGCCCAGCGGCAAAGAGAAGGACGTGCGCGCAGGAGTATGTTGGGGTGTGTACGGCGGTTTGATGAAGAAGCGCTATCTCGGGCGCGTGGCCTTCTTGGCCGAGGCCCGGTATGAGGTCCAGGCACTCCGATTTTCGCAAAGCTTCGACAACGAGGTGCTGACCCACACCTACACGGCGGAGCTGCTTGCCGGAGCAGCGGGAATGGAGATCGCCCTAGGCGCCGATCTGAACGTGGGTTTCCTGGGAGGTCGCAAAGGGCTGGGTGGGGCTGATGCGGACAGGTGGGAATCCGAAAAGAGAGAGGGGAATGAAACGGTGGAGGAGAAGAAGGCGTTTATCGGTCCCAGGGCGGATTACAGCGGTCCCTTCCTCGGAGTCCAACTGATCTATTCGCCTCCGACATGGTGAGGGGAAGGATGAAGGGGTCCAAGCAGGGCGCAGCAGGAGAAAGATGGGGAACCGTGAAAAACGGAGGGATGTTGTGAACAACACCGCCAGGATAATGGGCTGTATGGTGCTTTGCCTGTTGACGGCATGCGCATCTGCGGGAAAGAGGACGCCGAAGGGCAATCTGCCTTCATCCAGAGAGGCCACGCTCATCGAAAGCACGAATCCCGCGGAGGTCTTGGTCTTGGCCGCCGGCATCGGAGAGGGGAACAATCGCCATCTCACCGAGGATGCCCTTTGGGATGCCCGGCGCGCAGCCGTGTATTTTGTTTTGTTGGGTGGCAGCGATCCTCTCCTGCAGACCGAAGAGGAACGGTTTCGGTTCTCGGGGGTTCAGGAAAAGTTCTTCATGGAAAAACAAATCAGCCGCTGTATTGCCTGGGAATCCGATCTGTTCGAGAGCCGGCTCGTGTTGGCCAAGGGCAGCAAACTTAAGATCCGAAAGCATTTCAAGATCAACAAGAAACTGTTGACGCAGGATTTGAGCGCGGACGGGATTCTCATCGAGATAGCGGGGCCCTTGCGCGTCATCATGGTGATTCCGGAGGTCCCGAAAGGAGAAAGCCCCATCGATCGCATGCACGCCGATCCTGTTCTTGGAAGGGCTGCGCAGGTGATCGAGTCCTATCTGACGGCCCGGAAATACGACGTACATGTGCCGGAGCAAGCGGCCGCACTGGATGCGCTGGGCGATGCGGTCCAATTCGAACGGGGAGGAGAGGAGGATTATGGGTATCGGCTGGCTCTATCCATCGGAAGCGATGTGTATATGACGTACACCGTCCAGATCCAGGAGCGGAGAGTCGGCAGTTCGATAGTACGCAAGGCGATGGTTATCGAGGAGGCGCTCAACGATGCGGCGGACAAAGTATTGAGCCGTATCCATGCCTACTGGAAGGACGATCTCCGGTGGGGGGTGCAATACAAACTGATCTTTTCCATAGAGGGGGATTTTGACGGAAACGAGCGGGAGGAGATCGCCTTTGCCGTCTCCGATCTGCTGGAAGAGTTTTGTTCCGCGTCCAAGGAGAACGTGATGACCGAGCGCACCTTGGACTACCTGGTCTGGGTCAGGGCGGATCGGTTCGAAACCGCGAGAAAGCTATATGGAGCCCTGCGAGAGCATTTCCCTGAGAAATACGGGAAGGGTATGCTCACACAGCGCATGCTCAACCGAAAACTACTGCTGCTGAAGATTTCGGCAGCGGAGTGAAGTCTCCGATTCGTATGGGAGATGCCCCCGTAGTTGTTTTTTCGACTGACAAAGGAGCGCTTGATGAGAGCCCGAACAGGCTGGATCGCGATGGTCGGATTTCTGGCTTGTGCTCCACACCTGATGTCAACGGGGAAGGGACCGCCAAAATGGGCGGAGTTCCACGCGCACCCCAACTATGCTGCCCAAACCCATTTTTTGGGGGTCGACATCTCCGAGGTGGGGAGGGACCAAGCCCAAGACGCCGCCCGTCTGGATGTTGCCAGACAGATCCGGGTTCAGATCCAATCGGAGATGGTGGACCTCCAAAGACACACGCAGATCGACGATCAGGAATACGTCCGCACGGAGATCACCAACCGGACCGAGATGCTGGTGGA
>JAZDJA010000288.1:0-8577 GCA_043804415.1 Candidatus Latescibacterota bacterium
TTCCCGGGAGGAAACCGTTCGGGAAGACCCATAACATACGAGTACAACTCCATTGCGAGGGAACTCAGGTGCAGTAAGACCTCCTCGCCCTCCTCGAACTCGGGGTCAGTCGAAACGCTTGTGCCAGTGCCATCTGCTCTCATTCCGGTGATAAGCTTCACCAGCACCTCGCTCTCCCCCGATCCCCCCTTCAGATACTGCGCTACGGAAACGGTAACCCAGGTGTGGTAAGGTTCCTCAGGATGTGCCTTGACCTCCTTCACTTTCCCGATCACAATACAATCCGAGATCTTCGCCCGAGCGATGGGATTGTAAAGATCCCTGACCGGCAACATAATGGGCTCGTGTTCCCGGAAGAACTTATTCATCTCACTTACGCCGAGCTTATGCTTCCTGAGAAATTCATCCTCCATCAGCAAAAGCCTGTCTATCTGTCCCGGGAGGTGGAAGCGCGCCTCAATTGCCTCGCACTCCTCCTCGGAGAGCTTGCTGAGAAGCGCCGCTCGCTCTTTCACTGAAAGTTGCGGTTTTAGGTACGCCCCCATCTTAACACTATACAAAATCACATCTACGACCTCCGGAGCATAGCAGCCCGCCTTGATATCCTCGCGCTCCTGTTCGGGGAGCTTGCTGAGAAGCGCCGCTCGCTCTTCCTCGGAAAATTCTATCTTCATCCGCTGAGCAAACCCGCTCTGAGTGCCCGGAAGAAGCACCCCCAGCAAAACGGCTGCTATCACAAGAATGCCCTGTCTTCGCATCACGTACCTCCTTCACTTTGAGGATGCAATTAAGTAGAGTCTGTCCGTAGCTTGTATTGTAGTTATTTTTCAGGGTGTTAGGCAAAAAAAGATCTTGCTTTTTGAGAAGTTTTTTGGTATCTTTATGGGAACTAACTAACTAACAAACCTTATGATAAGGAGGTTTCCATGAAGTTTTTCAAAAGGCAATGTGATCTCAATTTTCTTCCTGCGAGTTGGGAACGGGATCCCGAATTGTTTGTGATAGATCAACTGCTGGATGCCCGTATGGATATCATTCTGTTAGCGGCTTCCTGCTTCCCCTTTGCTCACGACGAAACATACGCCCGCATAGGGAGGGATGGGATGACGCTCGACCAAGTGGTGCGCGGGGTGATCTACAAGCAACATAAAGGGTTGACCTATCGCGGGTTAAGTGAGCATACCGAAGACTCGAAGAAAGGGCGACGCTTTATGAAGATGGGGAATCGCACTTACTTCTCCCATCAAGCGCTTCAGGAGAATATCGCTCGCATCACCCCGGAGGTTTCAAAGCAGATATTTGTGGCGGTCACCGAGTATGCGGTGGCATTGGGTGTGGATGACGGAGATAAGCTCCGTCCTGATAGCACGGTGATTCTAACGAATGTGCATCATCCTACGAATGCCTCACTTCTATGGGATGGGATTCGGGTCAGTTGCCGCCTGTTGGAGCAAGCCAAAGCGAAGTTTGGATTCATCCGGATGTGCAATTATCGCAAAGGCGCCAAGAAGTTGTTTTTCAAAATCACCAATACCAAAGGCAAGGAGAAGCGTCGTCCGCTGTTTAAGAAGATGCTGCAGACGGAACGTCGGTGTATGCGGCAAGTAGTCGGCGCCATCGAGGCCTTGTCCTGCGTGCATTTTGAGGATACGACGCAGGAACAGGCCCGGATAGCTACCCTCCACGAGCTGGAAGCTTTGCTGCCCAAGATGGAGCAAGTGACCGATGTAGCTCATCGTCGGGAAATCCTGGATGAGTCGGTGCCGGTTCAGGACAAGCTGTTCTCCCTCTTTGAAGACCATACCGATTGCATCGTCAAGAAAGCCGGAGAAGCGCACTTCGGGCATAAGGTGCATTTGGCCAGTGGCAAGAGCAATCTCCTCTTCGACTGCGTTGTGAAGCGCGGGAATCCGGCTGATAGCACCTATCTTGTTCCTACGCTGGATCATGTTGCCCAACGTTTCGGGATCACCCCGCGTGATCTCAGCACCGATGGCGGGTACGCCAGTCTGGATAATCTCCGACAAGCGCAAGCGCGCGGCGTACGCAACATTGTCTTCAGCAAAACCAAGGGCGCGCTTAGAAACTGCACCACGAGTAAGAAGATGGAGACGATGCTCAAGAAATGGCGCTCGGGGATGGAGGCGGTGATCTCTAACTTCAAGCGTGGGTTAAACGCCGACTTATGTACCTGGGAAGGGTGGAACGGCTTTAAGCGTTTCGTCCTGTGGAACGCCATCACCTTCAATCTGCGCGTTATTGCCCGATTCATCGTCTCACAGTTGACCTCGGCTTAACCGCACGAGCCGTTTTTCGAAAACGAAAGACTAAGGGAGCAGTATGCCCAAAAAAATCAAAAACCATTAGAACGAACCAAAAAAACATCGAGAGGCGTAGGAAGGTATGGATGATATGGGATATCCTTCTCAAATCCAGGGAATGAACACACCTGCGAAACCCTCAATAGCGGAAAATGACCTATTTCCGGACAGACTCTAAGTAGGCGTTTTCATAAATATGATGCCGTAACCTGATCATATAAGATTCTTCGGCAACCTCTCAGAATGAGGGCGTTTGTCACCGTGAACGAAGTGAGCAATCTCCGTCAAACCCCAGAAATACGTCACTGAACTTACGAGGCAGAGCATTAAGTTACACCTTGACACTGTCGTGCAAAAATCTACTCAGACAGAGGCGACCACTTGACAACCTTCACGCCGGCCTTGCTCGTAGCCAGATGATAAATGTTGCCCGCATCATCAATAACGAGGAACTTCTCTCTCTCAGTATAGTTACCCGTGAGCAGAGGCCCTGCTTTGGCCAGCAAGTCCATATCAGAGTTATACTTGTATATGTACCGTACGCGATCTTCGCCCTTCCCTCGATACCCTTGGTAGAGGCTGACGTAGAAATATACGTTGCCGTATCCATCCTCTGATTGGAAAATGACTACATCGCGATATCCTTTGACATCGAAGGATATACGCTTTGAATTCCCATGGACATGTTCCACCACATAGGTAATACGATCTCCAGAATCAGGAATCTCCTTGTACCTGCGTTTCGACGTTCTCCCGATAAATCTCGGCTTTTCCTCACGATTCAATGGCCTCCTGGTCGCTTCATACATTCGTTCCCCTCTTTTACCAGCGACCATCGTTTCCTCGCCCACCTCTACTTTAGAGACGCCAAGATAGACTTCCCCTCCCCGAACGGTTATCCCTAACTCCACGGCTCTGTCCGGTCCCGGACCATACTCAATGCTCTGGATGGGAGCACCGTCGGGGGCATATTTGCGAACGGCATATCTATTTCCATCGTTCAGCCACACATTGCCTTCCTCATCCAAACAGATTGAGCCGTCCCATTGCATTTCGACCGGAAAGCTCCTCAATAGCTTGCCCGTCCGGGCGAACACTTTGACCAGATGATGGACTGTATCCATAATATAGATAGTACCGTCCTTGTCCACATCAAACGCCGCTGGACCACACCGAAGGCCCTCCCCATCTTCCGGCCCCTCCTTGGCGTATCCCATGTCCGAGGGGCCATCTCCCCAGGATAGGTCAAGCAACACCTGGGACTCATACTGCTCCATCTCGGCCTGAGCAATCGATCCCACCGCCATAATAAGCGCTATCACAATAGCGAGGGCTCCTGATACTAACATTTGTCTTCTCATTTTAGCAGACCTCCTTCAGCATAACGATACAGTTAACCCACGACGCAACCCGTCATCCCAGACACTTCCATCCCCTCATCCCCTTTCACATCTCCCCCATCCTCGCCTATCTTCCACCTGACGGAATCCAAAAAAAACCCGCATAGACCCGTGGACACACCAACACGGGACCTCACGCGGGATAGATACAAACTCGCAGCACAAACTGCTGTGACCTCTTGGAGCAGGTAGGTCTTCTCTTATTCATGCGCATTCTCCTGAACACCACATGAAAACCCAAAATATCGCCACCACTCCTACGTTTCAGACTATCGTCCTAACCGATAAACAACACCCGACTATAGTGAAAACACCCCTCTTTGACAAGGACAGGACGGCTGCATGGGAGAAGGATCCAGAATTCCTCGGTGTCCCCTGTCCTCCGGTTCCTCCTCAAATGCTATGCGCCTGCGCCCCCTCAGCGCGATGTCCGCGAAGAAACAGAAACGCCAGCACGCCCGCCATCGCAGGTACCAGCGCCAATACTTGCAACGCCGCAGAGATACCGATCCGATCCGCAAGAATGGCAATGCCCGAAGCCAGCAGCCCACCCGCAGCCCAGGAAATTCCCATGATCAGTGAGGAGGCCATGCTCACGTTCCCCAAGGCCACTTCCTGAGCCATCACCAGATTGGCCGGGAACGAGGACATGAACAGAAAATTGGCCAGGAAGAGCGCCACAGGAAGCCAGCCGGTTCCCGTGGCGGAGAGAATCCACCAAAAAAGTGGCGTCGAGCCGAGCATGGTGTAGGTCAGCAACTTCCGCCGATCCACGTGATCGGAGACAACCCCTCCGATGACCCCTCCGATCGCGCCGGGAAAAAGAAACACGGCAAGCCGCAGGCCTCCGCCCAGAAGCGACAGCCCCTCCTCGTGAAACAATAAAGGCAGCAGATTGGTAAATCCGATGTGCACGCTGGCCCGAAGCGCCGAAATGGCAAAGAGCACACCCAGGATCGGCCCGGACCGACGAAGCGTCTCTGCCAGGTGCACCCGGCCGGCCGGATCGTCCGCGGCCCTCCGAAGACGCGGGGCAAATCGGGCCAACAGCAAAGCCATCATCAGTCCCGGCAAAATCAGGTAGATCATCTGCTCCAACCCGTACCGGGTCACAAAGAACGGCGCGATCAGCGGACCCAAGGCATACCCAAATGCCCCGCTGTTCATAAACACCCCCATGGCCAATCCCCTGCGCGCACCGCCGATGCGGCTCACTGCGGAAGCGCCCTGCGGATGATAGGCGTTGATTCCCATGTGCGACAGAATCAGACAGGCAACAAAGACAGCGGGGTTCGGCGCCCATCCGATCAGGCACATAAACACACCCGCGAAGACCGGCGCCCAGATCAGGAAGATCCGCCGTTCGGTCCGGTCCGCGATAAACCCATACAGGGGTTGCGCCAGCGCACCGGAGAGGCCCAGCACGGAGATCAATACACCCACCGCAGCCACAGATAGCCCGAACCGGACCATCAAGAGCGGCCACAGCGGCGCCAGGAACGCCCCGTAGCTATCCACCGTCGCATGTCCGGCGGAGAGCGCCAGAAGCGGCCCTTTATTCGGAAAGTTTCGCCATCGTTCCCTCAAACCCCACCTCGTAACTTCTTCCTAGCGAAAAGGACGCAAAGAACGCAGAAGGAAAAGCAGGTGAAGGTAACGGTGGAGAGGCAAAAAAGCGCTCGGCCGTTGCCCTTCTCGTCGTTGTGCGCTACCCACCCCATAGCCGTCTCTGTTCCTTGCGCCCTCTGTGTCTTCGGGGAGCGTGTCTATCCTTCCTCCACACTGCGCACCGGATCCCCCACGGAAACCGCCTGGACCACCGGACGACCCGACATCTCGGAGCGATTGATCGAGAGCGGCTCCCGCTGTTGATCCCCCGAACCGGATCGGGAGGCTTCAACCATCAGCGCACTTAAGGTCTGGCTCTGCGCCGCCTTCGTCTTTTCCGGCGTTTGGGCCATCGAAAGGCGTTCCTGCGTGTTGACAACGATCAGCGTGCCCTTCACGATCTCCCAGACTCCGAGGGATTCCCCGCTCTCCGGGTCGGACACCTCATCCCCCTCGTCGAAAACCACGAACCGCATCCCGTTTCGAACCCCGTCCTGAGCGCCCTTGTTGAGCAGAAAGGTGGTTTCATCCACAATCTTTGCGATCTTCCCGATAATTGAGCTCATGGGGTTCTCCTTTGCGCGCGGGCAGGAAATAGACTCTTCAGGGAGACAGCGCCAACAGAGCCGGTACATCCCCGAGCGACGATACGGCAGGCTGATGGTCCCATTCGGTGTCAGGATGTCGCAGCAGGATAAAGGCGATTCCGGCCTCCTCGGAAGCCTGAAGGTCATACCGGCCGTCTCCGATGAGCACGACCTCCGTCGGGTCCAGACCCACTTTCTTGAGTGCCATCAGCACCAGATCCGCCGCGGGCTTGATCCGGCCATCCTCCCGGCTCAAAGCCACATCGAAGACAAGGTGGTGCTTCTCCAACACGAGACGCATGGACGGGCCGTTGTTGTTGGTCACCAGCGCCGTCCGGATCTGCCGAGCCCTCAGCACGTCCAGCAGTTCCCGCACGCCCGCATTCAGCTCTGAGTGCCTGGCCGCCGCCGCCTCATGGCGCTCCAACACGCCGGTTGCCCATCTTCTCCCCTCGAGATCCAGGGACTCGATATGATCGATCAGCGTGCTGCCCTCCCGCGCCCGGATCTCCGCGCGCAGGGCCTTCCAGTCGATATACGGGACCGTGATCGTGCCGTCCATATCGAAGATCACCCCTCGGAACACGCAGCCTCCTTGAATCGTCGTGAGACCTCTGCCATGGGCCAATCGTCTGAGCCTCCACCCCATGACAGATGACTTCACTTCCTCCCTGTCGCAGGCAGCCCCCATTTTTCATTTTGCATTTTTCACGTTACATTGACATTGCTCCCCGTCCGCCCACTTTCATACGCCGCCATCACGGTTTTCAGGATCCCCAATCCATGCTCCAGCCCGTTTATCTGCGGCTTGGTATCGCTCAAGATGCAATCGGAGAGATAGGCGATCTCCGAAGTATACATGTTTTTCGGCGCCACGGTGATCTCCCGTTTCTCCACATCCAGCGAGGCGCTGTTCTGCATCGGATCGTAGTCCTTGGCTTCGTCGCTCAGATAGGCGATCATGCGTCCACCCGGGGCCTGACCGATCGTGCCTTCCAGGAGAATACTCCCCTTATTGCCATAGAGCTCCAGCCGGCTGAGCGCCGATCCGTCGGGCACGTTAAAGAAACAGTCCGCGATGCCGTGCGCGCCACTGGCAAACTGGAGCAGCGTGGTCGAAGAATCCTCCACCGCGTATTGGAACGTCTGCGTGTTGACCAAGGCGGAGACGGATTGAATCGGCCCGATGATCATATCCAGCAGATCGTAGCAGTGAGAAGCCAGATCCATCAGCGTGCCACCGCCGCCCAGTTTCGGATCCTGCCGCCATGCGCCGGGCATATCCGGATACCAGCACGAAAGCTGGGCGCGTCCCATCACCACGTTTCCGATCAATCCCGCTGCAACCATTTCCTTGGCCTTGAGATTGAGCGTGTGGAACCGCATCATATAGCCCTCGCACGCCTTCACCCCGGCCTTTCGACAGGCGTCTATGATCGCCTGGGCCTCGGAGACCCCGATGGCTAGTGGCTTTTCGATCAGGAGATGCTTGCCCGCTTCGGCCGCCATGATCGCCTGGGTGTGGTGCAGATAGACCGGCGTGGCCAGATACACCGCATCCACGTCCCGATCCGCCAACAATTCCTGCTCAGCATGATATCCCTTCACGCCGTACTTTTCCGCCAGCGCATCCGTATCCGAATCGGGCATGGACATCAAGGCGACCAGTTCGGCATTGGGTGCCTCCAACATCCCCGGTATGGTCTTGCGGTCCGCGATCCCACCAGCACCGATCACGCCCCAGCCGATCTTTCCTTTCCGCATCATGTCCTCCTTGTGTGATATTTATCTATGAGTTGCCAGGTTCCCAAAAAGTGGCGGGGATCCTTTCTGTATTTTCTCACCCCGAGCATCCGCAGCGCCCTCTGCCTTCTCCACCACATCTGATAGCATATCAGGCAGATTTCGTTCCAGTGCGGAGAGGAGGACGGACGTTCGCCGCTTCCGGTCCGCGCGGACAATCCCGGCTGGAAACGCAAGGTGTTGTCGGATCTCCTCACGGAGGGCTTCCCCGGTATGGGGTGGGATCGTACGGGGAACACCGGAAGCTTCTATGATCTTCATGAGTTGTTCCTGCCCGTCTTAAGATCGGGGCTTGAGTGGCTTGGGAAGCCCCTCTATTGCGTGCAAAAATATATGAAAGGCAAAGGCAAGTCAAGGGGTATTTCATCCAGATCCTTTGTGGATCGGAGCCAACCAAGATGCAAGACATAGGCCCGCCGCTCGTCATGTTCTCTTTTGGCGCTCTTTGTCACGCACCCCTAAACGGAACAAGCCATGAAGGAGGATCGGGGATGGTTCTTGTTCCAGGGAATTGCAGCTGGGAAAAGTCTCTATTGTCTTACACGCGGAACCCAAGTCGGGCAGAACAGATACAACACAGGCCGGAGGTGGATCGTGGGGGAGGGTTGTTCCACAGGATGAGAATCATTCCTAGAGCATCGGTCGCAGTTATATAGTCTCTGTAAAATTAGTATGTTAGAAGCTTCAGAGTCCAGAATTTCCTACGAACTGGTCAAGAATATACCGCTGAAGACGATTTGAAGCCTCCTTTGATAGTTTCAGAGAGAATGATATAACATATTAGTTTATCAAGATGATATGAGGTTTTTGTTCTTGACAGCCTCCCTTTCTTTTGCTATATTTGGTCCTGAAGGTAAG
>JAZDJA010000289.1:0-2295 GCA_043804415.1 Candidatus Latescibacterota bacterium
GAACCCGCCGGAAAGAAGTATGATATTGGCCGAATCAGCCGCCGCAGTGGATGCTCCGGAGAATGATATGGAGGCATCGGCCTGCTTCAGGGCAATGGAATCGTTGATGCCGTCCCCCACGAAACAGACCGACCGCCCTTCTTCCTGAAGCATCCTGACGATATCAGCCTTCTTTTCGGGAAGCACGCTGTGGTAGTAGCTGTCAAAATTTAGAGCCTTGGCGATTCTGCGGGCCGAATGTTCATGGTCCCCGGTCACCAGGCCGAAATTCTTGATACCCCGCGCCCGTAGTTTCTCGACCTGCACAATTATTTCCGGCTTGAGCGCCTCTTCCAGGATGATGAAGCCGCACGCCTCGCCGTTTCTGGCCACGCACACCACGTTATAGCCGCTGAGCATGAACTGCTCCAGCATGGCCTCATGATCCGCAAGCCCGATCCCTTCGGTGCCAAAGAACCTGCGGCTTCCCACAACTATGACATCATTACCGAAGCGCACCGTAACCCCCATGGCCATGCTGTAGCTCTTATCGGAAATATCCGGGATTTTCAACCCCATTTCCTCCGCTTTTTCAAGAATAGCTTCGGCGATAGGATGGGCCATCTTCTTTTCCGCCATGGCGGCAAACTCTATGATGCGCTGCGCGTCATATGAACCGATGGGTATCACCTCCCGCACCACCGGTTTCCCTTCCGTGACCGTGCCGGTCTTGTCGAAAAGAATGGTGTCTATTTCAGGCAGTTTTTCAAGCTCCCGGGAACTCTTTACGAGAATGCCCTGCCTGGTCAGGATGGTCATATAGTTCAGGGTGCCGAGCGGACAGGCGATCCTGATGGTATTACCGATAGCGAATTTCAGGATGATGATGCCATGCATTATCTGGCCCGTGGCGGCGACCACCGTACCGAGAATCACTATCGGAAGAGCGGTTTTGTCGGCCCACTCTTCCCCCTTCAAATTCAGCTTGGTCTTGCTGTCAACAGAATGCTTCAGTATTTCGTTCAACTGATGGGCAACCGTATCGCTCCCGGCGCTGAGAACCCGGTAGGTGATGACGCCCGAGACGACCATGGTGGAGGCAAATACCTTGTCATCTAAAGTTTTTTCCGCATACTGGAATTCACCGGTCAGCGTATGCTGATCGATCTGGCACGAGCCAGTCACGATAACCCCGTCCGCCGGAATTATCTCGCTCGGATGAACCACGAGAATATCCTCGACCATGATTTTTTCGAGGGGCACCTCGATTTCCACGCCGTCTTTCAGCATCCATACCTTGGCCGGCATGGTGGTAAAAAGATCGGCTATCTCTTTCGCCGACCGCATCTTGGCCTTGTACTGTATCCAACTGCCAAAGAAGTAGACTAAGGTGCTCAATGTTAATAGTACAAAATGCCCGCTTAGCAACAGGAGACCGTTGACGATGACCATCAGCATGTCGTTGGTAAATTTCTTCTGTCTCTGAAGCTTGCGAATGGCCCGTTTGGATATTGGATAGAAAAGATATACGTTTACAGCCGCACCCGCAAGCGCGAGAACAGGCGCCGTTGTAACGGTAAGCGCCAGCGCGCCGACAGACAGGATCAGGCTTTGTTCATCCTTTTTTGTTCCCACCTCAAGGTCCGCGTCTAATTCGGTTGAAATCGGCCGGCACTCCGGCGCTTCGTCACGAAGGTCATCCGGCAGGTCACGATCCCGCGCCGTCTTGACCAGGAATGAGTTAAAAACGTCGAATGTTTTTTCGCCGAGTTTGGCAACAACGCCAACACCGGTCAATTGTTCGATCAGAGATAATTTCATATGGTATCCTCTTGTGGCCCTTGTAATTATTAAAAATCCTCATCCACCGCCATTGATGCCTTCAACAACTCTTCCCGCGCCCTCTCTTCATGTTCGCTTACCAGCAGCCTGCATAATTCCTTCACCTTCAGGTGGCAATCTTCGGTGACAGCGGCAAGGATTTTAGTCAGATCCCGGCCCAGAGCCGCTACCGATTCGGAAGTGAACAGGTCGGTACAGAATTCGATATTTCCCGACAGTTCAGGCAGATCCTGAAAGTCGAACATGAGGTCGAACTTGCTCATGAGAACATCTTCCCGCAACGGTTCGACCCGCAAATCCCCCAACGCCAGATCCGTATCCCCGATGTTCTGGAGAACGAATAGCACATCAAACAGCGGATTTCTGGCCGGATCTCTCGTAATTCCCCGATCCTCAACCATCCGGTCAAAGGGGTAGTACTGATGAGCAAAAGAATCGGTCACGGTCGCGCGGACACGCTCCAGCAGCACGGAA
>JAZDJA010000290.1:0-5553 GCA_043804415.1 Candidatus Latescibacterota bacterium
TTCAGCGGGTCAATCGTCCGCACGGCCGTCTGGAGATCGGGACGATTCTCGAGGGATTGAAGACCTTTCGGTCCATGTTTTTGGGACAGCTCTGGCTGGAAATTATGTTCGTGAAAGGGATCAACGATGCACCTGAAGAGGTCGTGGAGATGCGCGCGCTTATTTCGGCACTGCAGCCCGACAAGGTTCAGCTCAACACGGTGATCCGTCCTCCGGCAGAGGCATCCGCACTGCCCTTGACCGAGGACGAACTGATTGCGATCCGGGAGCAATTGGGTGGAAACGCCGAAATTATCGCCTCCTTCAAACCCAAAGAACAGATCGCATATACAGCAGATGTGGAAGACGCGGTGCTCTCCCTGCTGAAACGGAGGCCCGTCACCCTCGATGATATTTCCGGAGCGCTGGGCGTGCACCAGGACGACATATCCGCCTGCCTCGCAGATTTGAAAAAGAGGGGAATGATCTCCTCCATAGTTTTCGGGGAACAACAGTACTACCAGTCGGCCTGAAATGACCTCTTCTCCAGCATGCGGACACCTAACCTACATCAGGAAGAACGGATGAAAATTGAAAAGGCGGTAATCCCGGTGGCAGGCTTGGGAACACGGTTGCTGCCGGCCTCCAAATCCCAACCCAAAGAGATGCTTCCGGTGGGACACAAGCCGGTGGTGCAGCATGTCGTGGAGGACCTGGCCCATCACGGTCTTCGGGATGTTTTGTTTATCACCGGCTGGAAAAAGCGGGCCATCGAGGATCATTTTGACGATAGTCCGGAATTGGTCCAGCGGCTCACCGGAAAAAACCAATGGGAGCTATTGGACACGCTGGATCCGGAGGGGGAAAAGCAGCATTTCTACTACGCGCGCCAGAAACAGGCCAGAGGACTGGGCGATGCCATCCTATACGCCGAACATTTCGTGGGCGAAATCCCTTTCGTCGTGGCGTTGGGCGATGCGATCATTGAGTACACCAACCATTCCAACCTGCTGCACCGACTGATCGAGGTCCACCTGAAGCACGGCAACAGTGCCACCGTCGCAGTGGAGGAAGTACCCGACAAAAAACTGGGGCTCTACGGCGTCGTAAAACCCACGGAAGGGGCAGATCCGGATGCGGAGAGTTTCCAGATCGAGGATGTCGTCGAGAAGCCCTCTGTAGCGGACGCGCCGAGTCATTACGCCATCTCCGCCCGGTATGTCTTCAGTCCGATCATCTTCCGGGCGTTGCGGCAAACCGCCCAATCCGGAGGCGAAGTGGGACTCAGCCACGCCATCCGACAGTTGATCCATATGGGTGCCCCCGTGCGCTGTGTAAAGCTCAGTCCCGAAGAAACGCGCTTTGACATCGGAAACTATGAGACCTATTTTAAGACCTTCATCCACTTTGCCCTGCAGGATAAGGAATGCGGGCCTGAAATCCGGGAGTATGTTCGCAAAGAACTGGGAATTGAGGTCTGATCGGGCTGCGCCCATTGGTATTCGAGCGCTCCCCCCTACCTCGCGCCGCGCAAATCATGAATCCCCAGAACAAACAACGCAGAAAAACCGCAGCCAATAAGGCAACCGCGGATTAGGCGGATTTCGCGGATTTCCAGAAACACAAACCCTGAGAGACTGCCGGCATGTCCTCAAAGGAAGGAGCACCCCCCCATGAAGATAAGGCTTTCCCTGATCCTCAAACCTCTTAGCGATGCGACTCTGAAACTCGCCAAACAAATTGGCGTGACCGATATCGTGGGCGGACTCCCCGCAAGCGAAAACGAGCCCGTCTGGGACCTATTGCCCCTGCTGCGTCTCAAGAACAAAGTGGCGGATGCCGGGCTGAATCTGACGGTGATGGAGGGTTCCCCCCTGATGGAGAAGGCCAAGCTGGGCCTGCCCGGACGCGATGAAGAAATCGACGATTTCTGCCAATCCCTGCTCAATCTCGGGCAGGCGGGCATCCAGACCGTGTGCTACAATTTTATGGCCGGACTCGGGTGGATGCGTACCTCCACCACCACCCGCGGAAGGGGAGGCGCGCTGGTCACGAGTTTTGAATATGACCCGATCAAACACGCCCAGCCCACCCGATTCGGATCACTTACCGAAGAACAGATGTGGGATAATTATTCATACTTTATGGAAAAGGTGCTTCCAGTCGCTGAGGAATCCGGGGTCAACCTGGCCCTGCACCCGGACGATCCGCCGATCTCACCGCTCTTTGGCATCGCACGCCTGTTCACCTCAGTGAACGCATTCGACCGGGCACTTGAGATTGCCCCGAGCAAACGGCACGGCATCACCTTCTGCCAGGGCTGTTTCGCCGAGATGGGGGTGGATATTCCCAAAGCCATCCATCACTTCGGGGACAAGGGGAAAATTCTCTTCGCCCACTTCAGGAACTTAAGAGGGAACGCATACCGATTTGAGGAAACCTTCCACGACGAGGGTGACACGGATATGTTCGCCGCGATGCGAGCCTACCAAGAAATCAGCTTTGACGGACCCATCCGGCCCGATCACGTGCCTCAGATGGAGGGCGATCCCGACGACCGTCCGGGATACACCATTCAAGGGCGGCTGTATGCCATCGGGTATATGAAGGGATTGATGGATGCCGTGGACGCCACAACGTGCGAAAGTTCGGCAGATTTTGCCGGAAAGGTATGAATCGAAATTGGAGTGATACCGCCAGGCAGGTTGAGGGATCTGGGGGCAGGGATCAGGGCGCAGGGCGCAGGCCGAAACGGGTCTCTTTCAACACACCGCACCTTATTGTTGGACAGCCAGTTAACCACACAACCCCACATCGTCCTGAACACAGATGAATGATCTTCACCGGAGGTCTCATTTCCTTTTGGGAGGAACCCCATGAAACGTCGGTCCAGATCCCTCCTTGTGTTTTCAGTGCTCTTCGCGGTGCTGTCCGGAGGATCGCTTATCTTGGCTCCGGATGGAGCGGCTATCGAATACTCAAAGGCCTCGGCGCTGTTTCTCCTCATCTCACCATCCGCCCGGATAAACGGCATGGGGCAAGCCGGCGTGGCTGTTCCGGATGAACCGATGGGCTATTACAACCCCGCTGCCCCCGCGCTCAATACGAGGGGATACAACCTCTCATATGTTGCCTCTACAGAACGAATCGGCTGGCTTCCTCCGATCGCCAATGGCATGAACTACTCCTATTCCGGGCTGCAGGTAAGCGCGGATATGATCTCTCTGGTGCGTTCGTATCTGCGGGGAAGCGAGGAGAGGTTGCCTTCTCAACAGGCACGATTGCTTCGCAGACTATGGCGAGATGTTTCGGTTGGTGTAGCTCTGAGTCACTACAAAACAGAGCGTTATCTAAGTACAGCCAACAATACCGTCATCAGCGCCAACATACGGCTTCTTGCCGATTTTTCAGCAGGGATGACCCTCATTGATTACGAATCACAGCTAGGATACTCAGTGGGAATAGCGAAAGGTAGTGCCCAGAATTACGGACTGATGATCCGTCTTCCTCTAGTCCAGGCGTTCGAGACGCTCTCGGGGCATAGCGTCAAACTACCGAACGGCCTCCGACCTGTCCTGGAATCCACCTATGGCGTATCATGGAACCATCGGGGAGATGGCATGCGCTACTCCGGTCTTACCGATCCAGTTCCGCTTCCATGCAACAGGAAGACAGGATATGGCCTTGACCTGGCAGTCAACATGGATTATCGAAGCACTTCCCTGGATCTTTTCCGCGTGCTGATAGCGACAGAACGGGAGCGGACTCAGACATCTGCCAGCGAACAAGATGACGTCATCGACAAGATTGGTTTTGAGCAGGAAATCCTGGAGACCCTTGTTTTGCGTCGGGGCAAATTCAACGATGCCCCCGGGCAGCCTGATATAAGAACATCCGGAATCACCATAAAAAGCGATGGATTGATGAAAATCATAGCGAACTTACACGCAGACAGAAGAAACGCCGATCCAGGCATCCTCTCCTATATGGCCCGTCACCTCTCGATTGCCTGGCATAAGAGCACGTATGAGATCGAGGATACGTGGTTGGATGGCTCCGAGTTTGAGCAGATCACCCTCTCCTTGTCATTCTGAGTATTCAATGCGTGTGTCCCAGTGGGAACCCATTCCATCTCAGAAACATGGCCAAATCGTGTGCAAGGACACGATTCATTCTACCCAAAAACCCAGAACGACTGATGGCCGATCCTTACGGAAAGCCTAATGCCCCCTGGGAGGAAACCTATGAAATGTCCGTCCAGATCCCTCGTCGTGTTCTCAATGCTCTTCGCACTGCAGTTCGGAGGAATGCTGGTAATCGCTTCAAATGGAATGGCTACCGAATACTCAAAGGCCTCGGTGCTATTTCTCCTCATCTCGCCATCCGCACGGATAAACGGCATGGGCGAAGCCGGGGTGGCTGTTCCGGATGAACCGATGGGCTACTACAATCCTGCCACACCTGCGCTCTATACACGGGGATACAACATCACCTATGTTGCCGATACGGGCCGGACCGGCTGGCTTCCTGCTCTTGCCAGTGACATATACTACTCCTTCTCGGGAATACAAATAGGCGCGGACCTAACTGCTTTGCGCCCCTTTTTTCGGGGAAGAGAAGAGGGGATGGCTTCAGAACCGGCAGGGCTATTTCATAGATTGAAACGGAATGTCTCAGTCGGTGTGGCCCTGAGTCGCTACAAAACAGAATTCGATATGGGCACACAGATCAGAACCAATGAATATGGAGTTGAGATCGGCTCCTTTCGCAGTATGGATAAAGCGACCAACACGGTCATCAGTGCCAATGCACATTTCCTGGCCGATTTTTCAGCGGGAATGACCTTGATTGATTATGAATCAGACTTGGGTCCCTTTGGTGCAGGAATGGAGAAAGATAGGGTAAAGGCAAAAGGCAGCGCCAGAAATTACGGACTGATGATCCGTCTTCCTCTAGTCCGGGCGTTGGAGACGCTCTCCGGTCACAGCGTGAAACTACCCAACCGCCTCCGACCCGTTCTGGAATCCACGTATGGCGTATCGTGGAACAATCGGGGAGATGATGTGTGCTACATTGAGGCTCGTCAAGCGGATCCGCTTCCCAGGAATAGAAAGAGCGGATACAGCCTCAAACTCGGTCTGTGTATGGATTATCGAGGTACTTCCCTGGACCTTTTCCGTGTGCTCATAGCAGCAGAAAAGGAGCGGACTCAGATACCTTCCAGTAAGAGAAGTGACGTGACAGACAAGATCGGTTTTGAACAGGAAGTCTTGGAGACGCTTGTCTTTCGTTGGGGAAAATACGATGATACCCCCGGCCATGTTCGGATGAGCACAGAGGGAGTCACCATAAAGAGCGATGGATTGATGAAAATCTTGGGGAGCTTATACTCAGATGGCAACATCGCCGATCCAGGAATCCTCACCTATGTAGCCAGTCACCTCTCGATTGCATGGCACAAGAGCACGTATGAGGCCGATCATACGCCATTGGATGGCAGCGAGTTCGAGCAATTCACCCTCTCCTTGTCATTCTGAGTCTCAGGGCGCAGGTATCCCCGTGGAAGCCAATGGA
>JAZDJA010000291.1:0-5989 GCA_043804415.1 Candidatus Latescibacterota bacterium
AGACTATCGCATCGCGGATGCCCGGATGCTTCTGAGAGATCCGGAACAACTGGCCGCCTCCATCGGCGATGCGTATCCGGTTGGGGCGCATATTTCCCAGGTGCATGGAGCGTCCTTCGAAGGCTACATCGTAGTGCAGAGGGAGGTGGGGTGCGAGCCTCGGACAACGGAATTACTGGTCCATTCGGATCAGACCTTTGACGAATGTGTGAAGCATTACAAAGGCATCGCCCGACAGGTGACGGTGGAGACGCCCGACCGGTATTTGAACAAGGGAATGGAGGCGCTCTGTCTGGCGATGGACGCCGGCTGGCACCATCCCACGTTCATGCACGGGGCCTGGTCCTGGCACGAGCCCTATCTGGGCTGGCGGGGTTGGTACGGTGGCGAGGTCATGGGGGAACACGATCGGGTGCGTACGGCTATTCGGGCCCATGCTGCCACCCAGATCAAGGAGCCGGAAACGATTCAGCCGACCTGGAAAGGACGGCACGGGTATCCCTCCGGCCTGGACAGCAAGGGAGGGGTGCCCTCCATGCTCAGCGGTGAGATCACCCACGTGTTCTACAACATGGTCGAGGTCTATCTCGACCAGCTTTTCTACCACGATCAGTGGACGGGCGACCTCGATTTCATGCGGGAGGTCTTTCCGGTCATAAGGGATGCGCTGGATTGGGAGCGGCGCACCTTCGATGCGGACGACGACGGCCTGTATGAGAACTGGCTGAACACCTGGATCAGCGATGCGCATTGGTACAACGGCGGGGGATGCATCCAGTCCAGCGCCTACAACTATAGGGCCAACCGTATGGCCGCGGAGGCAGCAGAGCGTTTGGGGCTGGATCCTGCACGGTTCCGAAAGCAGGCGGAGAAGATCAAACGAGCGGCGGACGAAGTCCTGTGGTTTCCGAACAAAGGGGTTTACGCGGAATACAAGGATGCCCTGGGATTGAAGCGGCTGCACGAATCGCCGGAGTTGCCGTCCCTCTATCACCCTATTGAATGCTACCTGGCGGACGAGTTTCAGGCGTATCAAATGCTGCGGTTCACGGAATACGGGCTGAAAAACGAATACAAGACGCCCCGGGGCGGGCGTCTGATCTGGAGCTCGGCCTGGGAGCCACCGCTTTACAGCAGTCGGGGACTCTATCCCCAGGAGGTGCTCAATACGCTGTTGTGCTATTACCGAATCTGTCAAGTGGAAAAAGCGCAGGAACTGCTCAATGGCTGTGCGGCAAGCTGGTATATGGGCCCGGTTCCCGGAGGGGTTGCCCATAACATCCGACCGAATGGCGAGCACTTTGGCAGCACGGACTTTACGGACACGGTGAGTCCGTTTTGCCGCTGTATTGTGGAGGGGTTGTTCGGCATCTCGCCCCACATGCAGGATCACCGGGTGACGATTGCACCCGGATTTCCACGCCGATGGACCCGGGCCAAAATCCGCACGCCGGATGTGTCCTACCAGTACGAGCGCAAGGGGCTGCGGGAGACCGTGCGGATCGTCACCTCCCGGCCCACCAGGAAGGTCCTGAAGATGATCGCCAAGTGGGATGGAATTCGTGGCGTTTGGCTGGACGGGCACGCGGTGGACTTTGAGGTTTTGCCGGGCATCGGACACGCCTGTGTGGTGGCCGAAGCGCCGGTCTGCGAAGCCGCCGCGTTTGAAATCCGCTATCGCCGGATTCCATCCGCCAGGATCCTCTTTCCGCCAGTGGCTGCTCTTGGGGAGCGTTACAGCGTGTGCGTGGAAGGGGGAAGGATCCGAGAGTTCAAGGACCCGCAGGGGGTATTGCAGGGACCTAGGATGGACGCGCATCATTTGGAGGGAGAGGTTGCGGCCGCTCCGGGGCACCACACCTTCTTTGTCTCGGTGGAAAGCGGCGACGTCTCCCGCTGGGAGCCGGCGGATGTGGAGGTTCGGCCTCCTGTTGAGGTCGTGCAGCCGGCTCTGGTGTGCTCGGGTTCGGAGGCGACGGGCTCTTTCAGGATACAGAGCCATTTGTCCCGTCCGATCAAGGAGGATTTCCTGGCGCGATTTGCCGATGGGGAACTTGGGGAGCGGGTGGAGGTGGCGGCGTACGGTACATCCACGCCCTTCTTCTGTCCGGCTCATGCGCTGGGCTCCCTGAGTCCCGGGCAGAATCCGATAGAGGTCTCGTTTGGGGGACGGGCGAATAATCAGTCGCCCTTACCTGCAGCCTCAGCCGTCATTACGTGCTGGGATCTGCTGGAAAAACGGCCGGAACTTGTGGAATCGCTCTCCTCCCGATTCTGTCCGATCCCTCTGGATGACTGGTACAACGATCATCTGGAGGAGATCCATCAGCATGAGTTTCTCAGCCCCAGGCCATCCACCTTCTCGATCATGACGACCGTGAAAGGGCGACCTATGTGGGACGGCAATCTGTGGGGATACGGCAAACCGCCCATTATTGACGATTCGAACCTGAGAGGCACGATTGACTCCGATGGGCTCTATGGTACGAAGGTGGGGGTTCCGTTTCGGCAGGTTGTGGAAGGCAGAAACGTCTCCGTGGTTTCCCTTTGGGATAACTTCCCGACGAGCATGATCCTCCCGATTCACAGAAGGGCGCGGAAGCTCTATCTGCTGATCGCAGGCACGACCCATCCCATGCAGTCGCAGATTGAAAATGGGAGGATAACGGTGCGATATGCGGATGGAACGGAGCAGGCGCTGGAGTTGATCAATCCCAAAAACTTCGACGATCTGATCAGCGCGCCCTGTCACCACGAGGGCGCGACGGAGATCATCGGGAATAACACTCATGCGATTGTGTTGGATATGGTGTTGTGTTCCGACAAGGTTGTTGAGGAGTTAGAGGTGCGCGCGCTTTCAAACGAGGTGCTTGTTGGGCTTTTGGGGGTGACGCTGCTCGTTGCATGAGATGGAAATACGGCCGCATTCTGTGCAAATCGTGAACGTTTCGGGAGGAAGACTATGGCAAGAGAGCAGATCAGTCTGGACGGAGAATGGCAGTTTGTTCTGGACGCTCGAAATGTGGGGAAGTGCGAGGGATGGTTTGTGGGGGATGTCTCACCGCTATACTTTTTGCCCATCAAAGTGCCCTCCTGCTGGCAGGAGAAGCACCCCCATCAGGTCGGCGTAGGATGGTACCAGCGGGATGTGGAGGCGCCGCATCGCTGGGAGGGGAAACGAGTCCACCTCACGTTCTGGGCGGTCAATTACTTTGCAGAGGTTTGGGTAAACGGCCATTTTGCGGGATGCCATGAGGGCGGGTATACCCCGTTCACGCTGGAGATTTCGCGCCTGCTGACCCTGGGGGAAATGAACACGCTGTCCGTCCGAGTCGTCAATCCGCCCCAGCGGGGGGCTGTCGCCCAGGCCACGTTTGAGGGATATGTGGCCGGGGAGGAGACTCGGGAGGCGAGAGCCGAAGGCATCGACGGGTTCATTCTGGATGAGGTGCCCAACTGGAAGCAGCAGTTTTACTACAACTTTGGCGGCATCTGGCAGCCGGTGGAACTCACCCTAACCGACTCGCTGTGGACGGAGGATGTCTTCATCCAGCCTTGTCTTGCCGATTCGGCCGCGGATCTGGTGCACACGCTTCGAAATGACGGGGAGGGAGAGCGGACGGTGGCCCTCCAATACCGGGTGGTCTCCACGGCGGCTCCCGAGATGGTAGTGGCCCAACACCTGGAGACATGCGTGCTTCCCGCGGGAGAGACCAAACGCCTTGGGCGGCTGACGATCCCCGAACCCAATCTCTGGTCTCCGGATTCTCCCCATCTTTACCGGCTTCTTGTCTTCATTTTGGAGGAGGGGAGGGCCGTGGACGAGTGGTCCCATCGGTTCGGCATGCGGGAGTTTTCCGTGCGGAACCACTTTTTCCATCTCAACGGGCAAAAGATACTCATGAAAAGCGCCCTCCACCAGGGCAACTACGCGCGCACCTTGGCCTATCCGGAGACCGAGGAACTGGCCCGCAGGGAGATCACGCTCGCCAAGGAGGCCGGGCTGAATATGCTCCGCATTCACATCAAGCCCGCTCCCAAGCGTTTTATCGAGCTGGCGGATGAAATGGGGCTGATGCTCCACGAGGAGCCGCCCATTGGCTGGATGAAGGCCAATCCAAAACTGCGGGAGCGCGAAGAGCGCGAGGTGCGGGAACTGGTGCTGCGCGACCGCAACAACGCGTCGGTGGTGATGTGGGGGATTTTAAACGAGACGAGTAACAAGGGTGGGGTGCAGATCGCCGGTTCCGTGGCTATCATGCACGATCTGTGTCTGATCGCCAGAGACCTGGATCCAACCCGAATCATCCTGGATGACTCCGGAGGGTACGGAAACGGGACGAACGCGTACATGCCCTATTCCGCCGAACCGGTGGGCGTGCGGGATATGCACCGCTATGGGCCTGCACCCATCACCGAATTCGATCACCGGGCCTTCAGCAAGCTCGGCCAACCCGATCAGCTATCGTTTATGACGGAATTTGGGGCCAGCGGATTGGAGGATTTTGGGCTCATTCTCAAACAGTTCGATCGGCCCGGGGATGAGCGCCTGGAAGACTATCAGGAGATGAAGGGGTTTTACGATTACCTGGACACCGGTCTGAAGCGCCATGGGCTCACCGACATGTTTCCGGATGTTTACTCCTTCTGCCGGGCTGCTCAGGAATGCCAGGCAGAGGCCGACCGACTGCTGATCGAGGCGATGCGCATCAATCCGAGGATGGCGGGCTGGTGTTTGACCCAGTTCAACGACGCCAGTATGGAGATCGGCGCGGGGGTGCTCGATATTTTTCGGAACACCAAGGCCGCCTATTTCGCGTTGAAGGAGGTGACCCATCCGCTTTATCTGGTGGTCCATGCCCATCCGCGCACGGCCTACGCAGGCGGCACCACGGGCATAGCGGTGACCTTGGTCAACGAGGGCGTGCTCTCCGGAGCATGCAGCGTATTCCTTGAGGTGACTACGCCCTCGGGCGTGATGGCACACGAAGCCCTGTTCCCGCTCCTCGCGGGGGCGGCGATCCAGCCCGTGATCGATCTTACGGTCCAGCTTCCGTCCGAGGAGGGCTACTACCGGGCCACTGCCACGCTGATCCAGGATGGTGGAAAGCGGACCGAGAATGCGCAGACCTTTCTGGTGTTGGATCCTGCAGCCCACCTGCCCGAAAAACCCTTTATGGTGCTGGATCCGGAGGGCAACCTCGCGCCTTGGCTCGACAGGAACCAGGCGAACTGGAGGGACTTCACGTTTGCAGAGGGTGCCACTTCGGCCACCGTGCTGATCGCCAACATGAAGCATTCATCCGGATATTATGCTATTTACGATCAGCTGCGTCAGGTAAGTCAAATGGTGACGGCTGGCGCAACCGCCATTTTCCTGGAAGGCAATTTCAACGAATTGATGTACCTGTTCCTTCGCTTTGTGGTGGGTCATACCGGTGGGGGGGGAGGACTGGGCGGAAACTTCCACTATGTGAAGCCCCACCCGGTGTTTGCTGGCCTCCCCAGTGGCTGTTTGATGGACTGGGAATACGCCAACCTGTGGGCGCGGGAGACGATCAAGGAGATCTGTATCGCGAACCTTGACCCGGAGACCCTGGTCGGCATTGTGGCGGCCGGTGAGGATCCCGCCCTCTGGAACACGGACATGCTGATCACCCGGCAGGGCCTGGGGCGGGTGCTCCTGTCCAAACTGGAGCTGGGCGCCCATCTGGGACAGGACCCGGTGGCAGATCGGATGGTGCTCAATATGGTGCGGTGGGGGATGGAAGCCTGAGGGTTTCCGCCTTTTCAACCGCGGATTGGACGGACAAAAGGGATGCTCACAGGATGGATACCTGTTCGTGATCGGGATCATCCGCGTTGAGATCTTGTGCATCGGATAGGAGATCGGATGAAGGGTTACGGAGCGCCAGAGATAACGGAACAGCAGGGCAGTTTGGCTTTGAGCAACGGGCATTTGGCCATCGACTATTCGCTTGGCGTGGGG
>JAZDJA010000292.1:0-8545 GCA_043804415.1 Candidatus Latescibacterota bacterium
TGTGGCCGGAGAACGAAACCCTGCACAGCCTGCCCACCATCCGCACGGTGGAGCAGATGGAGCGCTTTACGGTTCCGGAACCGGGCTCTGGCCTGTGGGGGCAGGCGCGGGACTGGTGGCTTGAGATGCGGGCGCTTTGCCAGGACACGAAACTGACCTTTCGCGGTGTGGCAGGCAAGGTGGACGTGGGACTCTTGGGCATCAGTGGGCTGAGCCCGCACATGATCGCGATCGACCTGGTGGGTCCCGATTTCTATTGGTGGCAGGTGGAATGCCCGGAGAAATGTCACGTGTTTCTATCCAAGATCACCGAAGGACTCATGGACGCTCAGCGATACTTTATGACCATTGACGACCGGCCGCGCGCCGGGTTTGGCCTGGCCGAAGACACGGCCCAGATCATGTCTCCTGCCATGTTCCGGGAGTTCTGTGTGCCCTATGCCCGAAAACTGTTCGATACCTTTGGCAACGGGTTTGCGGACGGCAGGGGCATGCACATGTGCGGAGAAAGCACCCACCTGCATCAGGCTTTGGTCGACGATCTGCAGGTATCAAGTTTCAACGTGTTTGGGTACGTCGTGGATCCCAAGGTGGCAGCCAGGAACCTGGGAGGCCGGATGTGCCTTTGGGGAAACATCAATCCCATGCTGATGCTGAACGGCACCAGGGAACAGGTCAAACAGGCGGCGCAGGCCGCCTTGGAGGCCATGGCGCCATGCGGAGGGTTCATGCTGGGCGATGGGGCCAACGTTTGTCCCGGCACCCCCATTGAGAACCTGCGGGCCCTTACAGAGGCCAGTGAGGAGTTCGGCCTCCCCATCATGGTGCCCGATTGCAGCGCGCGCAGCCGAAAGGAAAAGCGCGATGCCTGATCCGCATCGTCGGGGATGAATCACCTGAATGTAACTCCGGAGGGATGCCCATGCCCTATAGCGAATAGATTGAGAGCCGTATAGAGAAAATCATCTCCTGTTGGGAGAACACCGATCACAAGAGCATGTTCGGAGGCGTGTGTCACCTCTTACATGGGCACATGTTCTGCGGCGTCTACAGGGACTTCCTCATCCTCCGACTGGGCGAGGCAAACGCCAATAAGACCCTCGCATTGCCCCATGTGAAGCCCTTTGACATCACCGGGAAGCCCATGAAGGGATGGGTCATGGTGGCTCAGGCTGGATTCCCGGCAGATCATGACCTGGTGAATTGGCTGAATCAGGCCAGGGAATTTGCAGGTGCACTCCCACCCAGATAAACCCGGTTTGCCTGCTCGCAGCCCACAAGCCTCAAGCCAGGCGCTGATCATGGCCGCCACCCAATCCCGGTGGGAAGAACGACGTAGACTACCCAAAGAAAAGCGAGCGTCGTTCGAGGTTTGTGAACAAGGAGAGAACCGTAACCGCAGTCGGGCCAGATTCTCCCTAGACCCAATCACCACCCCGAAGCGAATCATCCCGAAACAGAAAAGGAGAACCACGTGAAAACAAAGCTGTTCTTGACCGCGTTACTGCTCGTTTTTTCAGGCAGTTTTGGAACTGGGGAAAACTTTGCCCAAACAACTCAAGCATTCCAAATTCCCGATTCAGAGCATGCCCAGATTCTCACAAGCAACGACGGCTCGGTGCTTTACGGTCGCATCACAGCTGTCTTTGAAACAGAGATAGAATTTGCCACCGACATAGGAATCCTGAGGATCAGGGCCGCCGACATCAGATCGGTCCAAGAGGTCCCCCAATCCGCTTTCAGATCCGGTGAGTATTGGTTCCCTAACCCCAATAGCAGCCGTCTCTACTTTGCCCCCAAAGGACGCATGCTGAAAAAGGGAACCGGCTATTTTCAGAATATCTATGTTTTCTTTGCAGGATTTGCAGCGGGCGTGACGGACAACGTCACAATAGGCGGGGGAATGTCTCTCTTTCCGGGGATCGGCATGGACAAACAGCTGTTCTATCTCACTCCGAAAGTGGGTATCAAGGCGACCCAATCGTTCGATCTGGCAGCCGGCGCTTTGGTGCTGAATGTCCCAGGCGACGATGCCGGGACGATCGGCATCCTCTATGGGGTCGGTACCTTTGGAGGAGAAAACAGCAATCTGACGCTGGGATTTGGATACGGTTTCGTGAACAGCGATTTTGCGGAAAAGCCGCTGGTGATGGTCGGTTATGAAGGACGCACCTCCCGCCGAACCGCCTTTGTATCTGAAAACTGGATCTGCCCTGGAATTGATGATCCTTTTATCTCCTATGGATTTCGCTTCTTTGGAGAGAAGATAGCCGTGGATCTTGCGTTTCTCAACATGCTGGGAGAGGAAGCCCTTTTCCCGGGCGTTCCCTATGTTGATTTTATCTACAACTTCTAGGAAGGGAAAAATGCGCCTTCTCCGTTCCGGCAAAGTCGGTCCCTTTCCAGAACCGAATGGCAGTCGTAGATTCCTATCCACTTCGCAGAAGGATCGGTCGGTAGGTCATACCCCGTGTGGGAGAAAGGAGAGGCTTTCGGCCTCTCCTTTTCTTTTTGTGGGTGGAGAGCCGCCATGGGACTGTTGGCTGCAAGAGCACCACGTCATGCGTCCCATCACTGAATCTCTATCCCAATTCGGCGCTTCTTTTTCAGCTGGCTGACCGTGATCCGACATGATGCGATCCCTTTTTGGCAGGAGATCGCGTACGCCTCCTCCTCGTACCCCCCCCGGACTATCCAGCCCATCTCCTTCATCCGGGTTTCATAGAAACGGGCGATCTGCGTCAGACTGTCCGGGGAGGTGTAAGCAACCACAATGATCCGCCCTCCGGCCATCTGCCGCCTGGCTCTTATCTCGGAGCCAGGATAGATGGGGACACCCCGAGGCAGCCCTTCGAACGAGGCGCCATCTGAGCGGCGGATTTGCGGCGATTCCATCCCCGGTGCGGGCAGGCCATTATTCGGTTTGTCCGCCTCCAGAAGCCGTACAGAATTTTGAAGCGCTTTCGGAATTTGAAAGAGACTGTCCGGTACGGTTGCGTTGACTACGATGTTTGCCAACACCGTGGTGACTACGCCCTGCTCGCAGGAGACGATCGATTTCACCTGGAGTTCTTTCCCCCGCCAGATCCAATCCTTCACTCGATCCACGCTCCCCGGAGGCCGGCCGGGCTGTTGGACGGTTCGCTCGTATTCGTAGATGTCCGCCGTGCGGCCATCGATCGCCTCAAAACCCACCAACCACCCCTTGTATTTCCGATATTCGGGGATACCCTCTGGCGTGATCCGCATCTGAGAAGGCGGGATTTCCAGAGCAATCCCACGACCCACCAGGAGGTCATAGGCCCGATGTCCGTCGTAGCGGCTGCTAATATGTTGTCCGGCCAGTACCCTGTCCCATCGCAGCATGTCTCGTTTATACCACCCCTGCCCATCCGCCTCCATCTTTTGTCCCCCAAGCTCCATCGTAATGCTCAGATCGAACGTGGCTGACTCGAAGGGATATAACCACACCTCCTCCGCAAGAGCTCCCCCGCTCCCTCCACACAGGCAGAGAAAGCATCCGACCAGCATGCAGATTTCCCTTGGGCGCATTTCTTTTCCTCGCAGATACGTGATTCCATAAATGTGCTTGTTTCAAGCGGCACTCAGTCCGGAGTGTACGGTCTCCCCCTGCCCATGGGAGTGCGCGGACGTGAAATCTGGCGGCGGAATCTCACTTTCTCCCCTTTGTTCTTTCCCACCTGCCAACTTCTCACTTCCCCGTCTGCTCCCTCTGAGAGGAGAATTACCCATCAATAGACAGATTAAGGAAGTGGACTACTCATCACGCAAGGCCTCCTCCAGCGTCCGTCTGAGTTTTTCCTCTCCCTGGCTCAACAATGCAGCGTGTCGCTCCGGGCTGCAAAATACCCGGATCTTGCGCACCCATCTCGGAAAATCATCCCGGATGCTGCCCCACAGGTGCGAGACCTGCGCCAGGGATTCCGGCTCCGCCTTATACTCCGGGATCACGTTGACGCTCCCGATGCTGTCGGTGTCCGGATCCGGGATGTCGATGAGAAGTTCCTCATCGCGGAGATCCGTCGAAAACAAGTGGACGAGGCGTTGGAGAAAACGGGACTTGAAGGCCGCATACGCCTCTCTCGGTCGGCGCCATCGAAGATCGGAAAGATGTTCATAGATCGCCAGATCCCCTTCGTCGGCCCGAAGCACCAGAAGACGTCGGTAAATGGACCGGGCGAAAATGCGCTGGACCATTCTGCTCGTTTCAGGGGGACCGTTTTCGCCAAGCCACGCCAGAAGCGCGTCGTCCGAACGGGTCAGCATCGTCCCGATGAGCGCGCCCGGGCCTGCCCCCGAAAGCTGAACTCTGAGAAACGCACGCACCGCATAGCGCGCCATGGAACTGAGGGCCCGCACGGTATGATGCCAGTATACCTCGCTGAACATCGCATACCGGCAGATCAGGAACAACTCCGCACAAATACGCCCCTTTTCGCTGAGTGCCAGGGCGTTTCCTCCTGCAGGATCTACGGTGAGAGATTGCAGGAAACGATCGGTATCGAGAAAACGTCCATAGGGTACGCCCGTGTGGATGCTGTCCCGGAAGAGATAATCCATCTTGTCCGCATCCACGGGTCCGTCGATGATACTGTGAAGAATGCCCCGTTTGTCCTCGGAAAGGCGCACCGGAGGAGTATTCATGGAAAGCAAGGCAGCCACGTCGTTCGGATCCACGTTCCAATGGGAGACGATCCGGTCCCGGATGGATTCGGAACAGGATGGCTCGCCGAGGTATTCCTCGATCCCTCCGGCGATGAAAAGGCAGGAGTAACGCTCGTGCCGGAAAAGGTCCCGGCGGATCTCCTCAAACGCATGCGCAAAGGGAAATTGACCGATATCGTGCAGGAGCGCCGCCAACAGAACACAGGAAAGATCATACTCGGTCATCACGTCGCGAAAACGGGTGTCGGACAACAGCGCCTGGGCATATCGCACGGTATGCGTATACACGCCCAACGAGTGCTCAAACCGGGAATGGGTGGCCCCCGGATATACCAGATGAGTCAAACCCAACTGGCGCACGTTTCTCAGCCTCTGAAACCACGGATGGTCGATCAGCACACGCACTCGATCGGTGAAGGGCACGCTGATCAGCTCCGGCACGCGAACGATGTGCTGAGGATAGGGGGAAAGCTCGGGAAGCAGCATGGATTCCATGGGAGTTCCTATTGGAGTGAGTGGATCGAGGGGAGAGCTTTCTGCCGCGAAACGTGCGAAGTCTGCGGCGCGATGGAACCGAAACCCGGGGAACGCGACTGCGGATTATACGGATCTGACGGGTCATACAGACACCAGGTCATCCGAACAAAACGGTCCCGCACACTTGGATGTCGACCCGTATTTGGCTGCTGATCCGTTGGAGAGCGCGTTCGTCGAAAACACAGGTGTTCTCGACGGTCTCAAGCCTGCCCGGCCACTTCAGCAGAGCGCGTCCCGATTGTCAAAGAGAATGTTTCTTGCGCGGAGAGCGGGAAAAGGACCAAAAAGAAAAGACCGCCCCGAGCACCAGGCTCAGGACGGCCAGCCGCCAGCATGTCTCATCTGCCACATCCTCCAAACGCAGGTACCCCATCACTTCTTCCCATAGAAGGTCTTGATCATCCGATCGAGAACGCCCTTCGAATCCTCGATCACCTCCTCGGTCACCTCAAAGGTCTCCGCGTGTGTCAGTTTCAATCCATATCCGTAGTCGTCCAGAAGCTCTCTGCACAAAGCTCCGATTTCTTCCCCTTTTTCCCCGGCCCGATCCGCGAGGCATTGTATCGCCGCGGGGGTGAAGCTCAGATGGATGGCGTTCTCCCTGAGAAAATCCTCCTGGTACTGCTGAACAGGCGCTTCCGTCAGCAGCCGCGCAAGCCCCATATCCGGGTCTTGCACCATGTCCGCGGTCAGTACAAATCGTTTGATGTCCGTGGAGGGCAACTTCTTCTCGAATTTCAGAAGCACCTTCTCGAACACGCTCACCAGCCCGCGCGCACCGGTCCGCTCAGGATAGGCCATCCGGGCCATCTCCCGAAGCGCATCCTCTTCAAAACCCATCTTGATGCCATACGCCTGAAAATCGCGCTTCTTCTCCACAATCACCGAACTCTCGGGATTTTTCAGAATGTGATACAGATCCTCCTCCGTCAGTTCATCCAGTACGGCCACCACAGGGAGCCTCCCCACGAACTCCGACTCGAAGCCATATTCAATCAGATCCTCCGACTTGACCCTTTTCAACAGATCCCCATCCACCTCCGCTGACCGGAGATGGTCCGCCCCGAAGCCAATGGTCTGCTTGTGTAACCGTTTTTGGATGCGGTCCTCCAGTCCCGAAAAGGCGCCGCTTACGATAAAGAGGATGTTTCGGGTGTTGACCTTCTTTTTCTCAACTTTCCCCGTGCGCTGAAACTGCATCATCGCTTCCATCTGCGACGCCAGATCGTGGGGTACACGCATATCCACCTCCGTCTCCTCCATCAACTTCAGCAGATTCCGCTGCACGCCGGTTCGGGATACATCCGGTCCGACCCACGAACCCGAAGCCGCGATCTTGTCGATCTCGTCTATGTAGATGATCCCCACCTGCGCACGCTCGATATCCCCATCCGCGTCGCGCACGAGGTCCCGAACGAGATCCTCCACATCGCCGCCCACGTAGCCCGTTTCGCTGAACTTCGTGGCATCCCCCTTCACAAAGGGCACGCCGATTTTCCGGGCGATCAGCTTGATCAGATAGGTCTTTCCCACGCCCGTCGGACCGATCATCAGGATGTTGTTTTTGATGTGCCCCACTGCGGATTCATCTTCTGGCTCCCCCAGGCGGATCTTGTTGAAATGCGTGCAGATTTTCGTGGCCAGGACTTCCTTTGCCCGATCCTGCCGGACCACATACTGGTCGAGATAGGCCTCCAGCTCTTCCGGTTTCATGTCGAAGTGAATCCCCTCCGGTTGCCGCTCCGTCTTCACTCCATCATCCTGTCCGCCACCATCGGCCTCAGGCTTGGGAGGCGGCGGCATATTCCGAAACATCTCCGTCATGCGCGTCTGGAACTCCCTGGTTTGGCTCTCATTGTCCTGCGACATGGCGATCCGTCTCCTTTTCCGCCCAACAAATCTTCCGCTATCACCAAACAGGGCATGGCGCAATTCCCGCAAAATAAATCGTCGGTGCGCTCTCCGAGAAAAGCAGCGGGCAGCATGGAAACCTCGGCGGGGGGCACTCCCAACCCACTTTGCCGGCTTCCGGCCCCGGTCCTGCTCTCCCGGCTCCTATCCCTGTCCCTGCCTCTTAGAAGCTCATCGTCACCGAAAAACGGCTGTTGTCCTGAAGGGGGGTGTTCTGTGCTGACAGATACGCGTAGTCCATCTGGATCCAGTCGTACTTCAGGCTGAACCCGAATGTCGGCGTTTTGATGGCCCCATCCTTATCGTAGGAATAGCCGGCTCGCAAGGAAAGAAACGAGCTGTAGGTATATTCAATCCCTGCATGAAGGTCGATCTGCTCCAGTTCGTTTTGGGCATCTTCGTCCGCCCACGCCGACACCATCGATTCCAATGAGGTCCCCTCCGCTTTCACCAGGGGTTTATAAAGATCCAGCACAGCAAGCACCTTACTGAACTCAGTTTCCAGCACTTGATAGGAGGCCCCGACCACAAAGTGGAGCGGGAGCGGGTCAGCCTGCCGCGCGTCAATATAGGATATCTTCGGACCGATGTTCCGAAGCGCAGCACCCAGCTTCATCCCCTCAACCGGTGGTTGATACAACACGCCCACATCCGCCCCAAAACCCAGTCCTGTTCCTGCTCCCTTCTCCTGTCCCGCTCCGAGGTCTGCCAGATGACTGTATATGATCTTCCCGGTGATCCCAAGCGCCAGGTTGCGAGAGATGTGCGCCCCATACGCGATGGAAGAGGCGAGATCGTAGGACGTGAACGTTCCCTCCTCATCCCCGTGCTCCGTCGTTCGGATTTGCTCGCCCATATTGAAATAGGTCAGCGACAAGCCGATGTTCCCCCATCCTTCGACATACTGCGAATACGCAAAATACTCGTAATAAAGATCGCTCACGAGCGCAGCCAGCCAGTTGGTGTGCATAAACGTCAATTGACGATTCTCCTGCCCCGCCAATCCCGCCGGATTATAGTAGGTGGCCAGCGCATCCTCCGAGATCGTCACAAAGGACCCTCCCATTCCACCGACTCGCGCCCCTGGCTCGATCAACAACATGAGTACGGCCGCCTGACTCTCATTCGTGGCCTCCGCCTCTCGAAAAAGGCCAACCCAACCCAGCACCAATATCATCAAGAGTCCTATCCGGTTCATGAAACGCCCTCCTTCTGTGAAAAACACCATGAAATGAGGAGCATCCCGCTCCCCTTAGTGAACGAAATCATAAATATACCACTCCTTGAAATATGTTAGTTGACTTTGTGTTGAAAGGGCAGTAGGTTAGAGAAGTATTCGTAAGTTTTTTCTCCTTTACCCAGCCCTCAGAGGAGGACTCCATGCCTGCTCCTTATTTTGCCAAGCCCTATG
>JAZDJA010000293.1:0-5294 GCA_043804415.1 Candidatus Latescibacterota bacterium
CATAGGGCTTGGCAAAATAAGGAGCAGGCATGGAGTCCTCCTCTGAGGGCTGGGTAAAGGAGAAAAAACTTACGAACACTTCTCTAAACTACTGCCCTTTCAACACAAAGTCAACTAAAATATTTCAAGGAGTGGTATACAAGAACCAGGGCCACATCGCGCTGGCTGTAGAAGAACCCCAGAAGGGCGGAGCGTGGGAGCTCTGTTTCCGGGCCCGCGGGAAGAAGGGCAGCCTGGCGCCCTTTCCGGACTATGTCCCCCCCATCGGGGTGGGAGACGAGTTGTTGCTCAACAGCGGCCGATGGGCGCCCATACGGGTCCCGGGCATGCATCCGTTTCCCATGGCCATCGACTGGATGGGCGATGGCCGTACGGATATCCTCTCCTCCAGCATCTATTCGAATGCCCAGGGGATGCCATGGGCCGGGATCTTCTGTTTCCGGAACATCGGCTCGGATGCCACCCCCCGCTATGGGGTGCCACTGCGCCTCTCAGCAGACGGCGTGGAGGAGACGGATCACCACACGCCCGATCTCCGACCCGCCTTTCCCGCGAGAAGGGACTTCATCAGTGAATACTATATCAGGGCAGACTGCTATCCCTGGTTTGGCTCAGGTCGCCCGGATCTGATCACCATGAGCGCCCAATCCCCCCACATCAAGATCTACCGGAACACGGGCCGGAGAGACGCGGCAGGCTTGCCCGAACTGGAGTTGGCGCTCAAGGAGGTCAGCAGGATCGGATCGGGCGCGAACCTCGGCTTCCGCGTGGTGAACTGGGACGGCGAGGGTCGGCCCAGCGTGGCCATGGGCTTGGGCTACGGAGGAGCGTATGAAGGAATTCATCTCCTCCGCAATTTCTCGGACGATCCCATGAACCCGGACCTTAGGGAAATGCCCATGCTCCAGGGATGTTCTGAGCGAAGATTTGGCGGAAGTGGCCCATCCAGCTTTGACCTGTATGATCTGGATGGAGACGGGGAACTGGAACTGATTGTTTCTCATCTCCTCCCCCCGGCCGGTCCGGTGATGAAGGTCTACAAGAACGGCGGCTCGCGGGACAAACCTCGGTGGTATGACATCGGCAACACCGCTTGGTTTACCCACCATACCGGATTTGGATTTCGATTTGTGGATACGCCGGCCTTCCAGGGGGCCCTGGTCGGCTCGGTCAATGAGGGCTGGGGAATCCGCTATTACCAGCGAAGTCCGTCCCAGTCCGATCCCCTGGCCGAGGACGCGTTCGTGGATCGCGGGCCCTTGCTGGGCGAAGGCGTGAAGCTGTCCGCCCAGGGGTATGTCGCGCCTTTCCCATGCGATCCGGATGCAGATGGAAACATCCATTTTATGTTGGGCGACGATCCGGGATTTGTCACCTTCGCGAAGAACGTGGGCACGCGCGAGCAGCCGCGCTGGAATTTTCCCGAACCGGTGTGCGCAGGCGAAGCGCCCATTCGACTTTACCGGGAGGGCATCCTGCACGACAATGACGGGGAGATATGGTGCGGACAGGTCAAGCCGCAACTCGTGGACTGGGACCACGACGGCATCCCCGATCTGATCGCAGGCAACAACACGAACAAGCTTTTCGTCTTCAAGGGGCTCGGGAATGGCGCGTTTGATCCGCCGGAGGAGATCACCGTCCAGGGGGAACCCTTCCCCTTCGGGTGGCGAAAAGCCCCCTTCGCGCTCGACTGGAACGGCGACGGGCTGATCGATCTGGTGGCCATCGAAAAGGACGAGCGCGTGTGTCTCTTCCGTCGGGCCAAAGCGGGGGAGAAACTGATCTTGATGCCGGGCCACGCGTTTCGATACGAGGACGGCGCAGAGATCACCACCAACACCATCCCGCCGGGCATGTACAAAAACCCCGTCACCTGTCTCTGGGTGTGCGACTGGAACGGCACCGGAAGTTGGGACCTGTTCGCTTCGTCCAATCTCCAGACCTGTTTGATGGAAAATACTGGGACGAATGAAAAACCGCTTTTCAGGCGCCCCGTGCCTTTTACCACACCAGATGGCACAATCAACATCTGCCATCACGAAAGCCGCGCTGTTACGATGGACTGGGACCGCGACGGCGATCTGGATATGGTCATCGGGGGCGAAGCGGGCTCGCTCTATTTTTTCCGCCGGGACTGGCTGGAGAAGCGGGAGCATCAGGTTACGATCGGATAGCCCAAAAGGACCGTCCCATGCGCAGAAAACGCTTCATCTACAAAAACGACGGCACGTTTACGCTTTCAAATAAGCTCCATGACGGCCGCCCGCTCACCAGGGAGGATGTGGAAGCCTATGTGGATTTGGTGGCCGGAACGGGCGTCACCTCCTTTTTCCAGTGCACACATTCGTCCATGCCCTACTATGTGAGTCTTCACGAACGGGCGTTCGGGTGCCTGAGACCGGATACGCCCCCCGGGGACGGACGGATTCCGCTTGGGAACGACGACTGCAAGCTCTATGGCGATAACGTGCTCGCCTTGGATGTGCTGAGCACGGACATCGTGGAATTAAGCGTGAACCGGGCGCACGAAAAAGGGTTGGAGGCTTTTGCCTCCATACGCATGAATGACCTGCATTTCAACGATCCGACCATCCGGTTTCCGCGCGGACAGGGGGATTTCTGGTTGGCACATCCCGAATACTATATCGGGAAAGATGCACTCGGGTGGCATGCCGATGGGGCGCTCAATATGTCCGGGGATGGCTTATCTGGTTCGCTGCTCAGGAAGCCAAATGAAAGGAAAACAAGGGATCATGAAAACAGACCTGAACGGCCGCACGGCCATTGTTACCGGCGGTTCGAAGGGATACGGCGCGGGCATTGCCGAATCCCTGAAAAATCGGGGAGCCCAGATCTGGATCACCGGACGGGACGAAACCGCCCTCTCTGCCACCGCCAAACGACTCGACGTTCGGTCTGTCCGGGCCGATGTGACCTCCCCGGAGGATTGGGATCGACTCTTTGAAGAAGTCATCGCTGAAGGTAACGGGCTGGATATCCTCGTGAACAACGCCGGTGCCGGGGGCCGTATCGCACCCGTCAGCCAGATGAGCGATCAGGAAATCGTGGAGGGCATCGCGACCAATCTGACCGGGCCCCTGCTGGGCTGTCGGCGCGCCGCAAAGGTGATGCAGGCTCAGGGCTCGGGAACGATCGTGAACATCTCCAGTGTGTGTCAGCGGCAGGCATGGCCCGGCTGGTCCGTTTATTCGGCGGCCAAGGCGGGACTCGGGCAATTCTCCAACTGTCTGTATACCGAGCTGCGCGAGCACGGCGTGCGCGTCACCACCGTGATCCCCTCCTGGGGGGCCACGGACTTTCTGGAGGCCGCACACCTCGGGAAACGGGAGGAGGAGGCGGACCGAAAGTGCATCCAACCGGGCGAACTGGGCGAGCTGGTGGCATCGATCTGCGAGCTGCCTGCGCACCTTGCCATCCAGGATGTGACGCTCCTGCCGCTTGTTCAGCAGATTGAGCCGCTTTGAGAGGAAACTCCAAAGACAGCAAGCCAACCCGTTGAGCACCGAAGGACACCGAAAAGCACTGAAGAACACCAAGAATAGGCCAATTCAGCGCAATTCGATATATTCCTCTAAGGGATCTCACCCAGGGGAGAAACCTGTCGAAAAGGGATTGGTTTCATGAAATGTGATTGTGCGGTCGTGGGCGCAGGAAGCGGCGGGATCGGGGCCGCACTCGCCGCAGCCCGGTTGGGTCTCCATACTGTTCTCGTAGAAAAAGCCGACCGCATCGGCGGCACAGCCGTGCGCAGAGGCGTGCACTGCTGGGAGATGGGCGCGGGTGGCACGGGCATCCCGTTTGACATCTACCGGCGACTGAAGCGGATGCCCAATGCCGTGGGCATCTACTCGATCGGACGGCACTTCCTGTGGCACGATCCCGCTTCGGAAGAGCCAGAATATCCGGGCGGAGAGACGATCATCGACCCGGAAAGGCGGTACGCGGACACGCTCCGTCGGCACGGCGCACGTTCCATGAAGGAGGACGAAGCCTTCTGCCGCGAACAGTGGCACGGTGTGCCCTTTGAGCCGGACGCCTACTGCCGGGCCGTGGAGCAGATGCTCGCAGAAACAGGGCGCTGTAGGTTGCTCAAGAACGTCGCCTTTTCGGATGTGGACACCGATGGCGCACACATTTCATCTCTTACTCTCTCCAATGGAGAATGTCTTGTTGCCGATACGTATGTTGACGCTACCGGAGATGGATTACTGGCCGCGGCCTGCGGGTATGAACAGCTGATCGGCCAGGAGGCGCACGACCGGTTTGGCGAGCCCTCCGCGCCGGAGGAGCCCACTCATCACGTCAACGGCGTGACACTCATTTTTCGAGTGCGTCCCACCCATGCGCCCGGAATAGAGCCGTTACCGGCAGGGATTTCCGAGGAGTGCTGGTGGGAGCATAGATTTCCCTTTGTGTCGGTGAATCATTACCCATGCGGCGACCTGAATATCAACATGCTGCCCACGATGGAGGGCGGAGCGTTTGCCCGGCTGGAGTCTTCGGCAGCCTACCAAGCCTGCCGAAGACGGGTTCTCGCCCAGTGGCATCATCTGCAGAAAATCTTCCCGGAGTTTCAGGGCTACCGGTTGACGTGGGTTGCGCCCGAACTGGGTGTGCGGGAGTCGCGGCGCATCGCAGGTGAATATGTGCTGACCGAACACGATCTCTCAGCCGGTCTGAGCGGACAGATCCACGAAGACCTCATCTGTATCGCGGACCACGCCATGGACACCCACGGAGCCAGCACGGGGCGCCCGGGTTGTGGCGGAGTGAAATCGCCGTACGGTGTGCCTTTCCGTTGCTTGATCCCAAAAGGGTTCGATAATCTGCTGATAGCCTGTCGCGCGGCAAGTTTTAGTTCCCTCGCCGCGTCGAGCTGTCGGCTCTCGCGCACGATGATGCAGCTGGGGCAGGCGGCGGGTACCGCTGCTACCCTCGCGAAGGCGCTGCATGTCGATCTGCCCAACGTACCGCCCGATCGCCTTCGGGAGAAACTTCGGGAACAGCACGTCCAATTGGAATGGCCTCCAACAGATTCGCTTCAAATCTACCTGTCTGATGAGGATCAAAGGTAACACTCAGGAGACAAGATGTCAAAGCAACCCGCTGTTCAGGCGATCGAATTTGAGTCGCGCAAGATTTATCAGTCCCACCAGCATCCCAGCTATACATCCTAGGTCTCTTTTTTTCCCGGTGAGCGTGGACAGTGGTACCTGACCTGTGAGGAGGTGACGCGACCGGAAAAGCCGCTGCCGCGGAGCACGCCTCAG
>JAZDJA010000294.1:0-14382 GCA_043804415.1 Candidatus Latescibacterota bacterium
TGAGGTGAGTTTGTCCAGCACAAAGCGCCATAGAAAACCGCCTGAGCTTTTGTCGTTCGGGCGGTTTTTTTGTTTGACAAGAGCGGCGATCTGCCGTATATTCCTTCCTTCGGAGCTGATGCCGATGCGGGAGAGCAAATCGGTACTGAACAAGATGAAAATCGCCCCCCAAAAGAGCAGTTGAAGCGAGAATATCGTGTAGAATTGGGGTGGTCCCAACCTCAACCTCAACCTTGGCTTTCATCTTTCCGCCTGTCTCTCCTCTACCCATCCACCCCAAGGAGCGCCCCCTTCATGTACTCCGTGATCTACTTCGATACCGAGGACTATATCACTCCCGAGCGCGAGGGGATCGACGATATCCCGCGCTGGCTTGCGGAGATCCTGACGGAAGAAGGGGTTCCGGGTTGCTTCCATGTGATCGGGGAGAAAGCCCGCAGTTTGGAGCGACGGGGAAGGCAGGATGTCATTCGCGCCATTTCGCAGCACGATGTGTCGAGCCATTTCGATACGGGGTCCATGCATCCCACCACAGCCGAGGCGGTCTCCGGTCTGGGTTGGGAAGAGGGCGTAGCGGAGGCCATGCGCCGAGAAGGGCCAGGCTTTAGGACCATAGAACGAATCTTCGGGAAGTGTTCTGCGCTCACAAGACATGGCGGGACGTATGCGCCTCAGATCGTCTGCGCTGCCGGGAATTTTCGGAAACCCTATTTCTATTCGCCGGTCTCCCTGCCGGGACACAATATCACGTGGTTTTGCGGCGCGCTCAACTTCACCGGCCTCTGCGAGGTGCTCGACGACGTGTTCTGGTCCGAGGAAGGATTTGAGCGCAGGTTCGCCTCCTATAGGGCCAAACTGGAGGGGATGATCGGGCGCACGGAGTATCTGGCGGCCATTGCGGGACATCCCCAGCGAATTCGTTCGCTGGAATTCGTGGATTCCCTCAATTACGGCGGAGGCCGGAACGTTCCGGCCCAAGACTGGCGCGCTCCGGCGCTTCGCCCCATGGAATGCCTGGCCGAGGCCAGGCAAAACTTCCGGCGAGTGGTGCGGTATCTTCGGGATCTTCCGGGATTGGAGATGACCACCGTGGGTGCGCTTGCGGAACGGTTTTCTTTCCAGAGGGAGCGGGTGTCGAGCGAGGAGTTGCGCGCGGTGTGCCAGCGGATCGTGGATGAGGGAACGGTCGTGTTCGACGATGGTTTCTCTGCGGGAGAACTGCTTCTGGCGCTTGCAGAGTCGGTCCTGTCGGACGCCAAGACGGGTGCGCTTCCGGAGGAGGTTCCCAGGAGATCGGTGCTCGGGCCCATCGAGGAGCCGATTGAAACGCCACAGGCGCATACGCTTCATCGGGATGAGATTGTGCAGGGGTGTGCGGAGGTGCTGCGGGTCTCCGCGGAATCCGGACACCTGCCCGGAAACCTGGTGACGTCCGGGGCCCAAGTGGGTCTGGGGTCATGGTACAGTCTTTTGGCGACGACCTATCTTGCGTGCGGGGAAAAGATTCCTAATCGGGTTCCGGTCGTGGCTTTCCCCCCGTATCCCACGATAGCCGACGAGGTGGCGTCGGAGGCGCTTCTGTATCGCGACTGGGATATTCACGGGCCCGACCTGGATTTCTCTGAGATTTTGCACCATACGCGGCTTCAAACCTGGACGGTAAAGCCAGCTTGTGAGTGTCCCGGTTTGTAGGGATACGGGTCAGGGCCGACATCTGTTCGCATCAACGGAAGAAACGAGGAGGTTACACATGGACGCACTGGATGCCATTCTATCGAGAAGAAGTATTCGTCAATACACCCCGCAGGCCGTATCCGATGAGACGGTAACCGAACTGATGGCTGCTGCGATGGCCGCGCCTTCTGCGGGCAATGAACAGCCCTGGCATTTTATCGTGATGGATGATCGGGAACTGCTGGATGCGGTTCCGAAATTCCATCCCCATTCCTGGATGTTGGAGGAGGCGCCAATCGCCATCCTCGTATGCGGCGACACGACGCTCCAGAAATACGAGGGCTATTGGGTGCAGGACTGTGCGGCGGCCACGGAGAATCTTTTGATCGCAGCGCAGGCCAACGGGCTCGGGACCGTGTGGCTCGGCGTATATCCCGTGGACGAGCGTGTCGTCGGCTTCCAGAAGCTCTTGGGGCTTCCAGATCACGTGATCCCCTTTGCGCTGATCTCCCTGGGCTATCCGGCAGAGGATAAGCCCAGAGCGGATCGGTATGATGCCTCGCGGGTGCGTCGGAATCGATGGTGAACGGATGAGCACTAGTTCGCTGCATGCCGGGGGAGAGGGCATTTTCGACACTCGGGATGCGGACTGAGCATGGAGTGTCTTGCGCTCCCATGCTTCCAGACAGGCGATACCCAAGCACGGAATGTTGTGGTTCGTTGCCCATCACTGCCTTGTGCCAGGGTCCTTGAAGCGGGGAGCCGCGTCGGCATCTGCTCCTCGTTTCCTTCGTTGGCGAGCGTATTTCTCAAGAGGATTCAGGTTGTGACGGTCCCACTTTTGAAACCTTTTCCTTCAGGAGCTTTGTATGACCCTACTTACACCAGAAAAACTCTCCGCTCTATCGCCCGATCGCCGGCAGGCCATTATGAAGCGATCCATGAAGGATGTGTCTGCCATCTATGAGGATATGCGGGCCATAGTGCGGGATATCCAGGCCCGGGGCGATGCGGTCAGCCTCGCGCATTATGCCAAGTTAAAGCCGGAGATCGCCGCCGGGGATATCGTGGTGCAGCCCGAGGAGATCGAACGGGCTTACGACACCTTGGATCCGGAGGTGGTGACCCAGCTGCGCTTTGCGGCGGGGAACATCGAGCGATTTCACAAAGCGGAGCTGGAGCGGGATATGTGGTCCATGGAGGTGCTCCCCGGCGTGTTGGCCGGGCGGATCACGCGCGCCATGGACGCAGTGGGATGCTATGTGCCGGGTCGGCGGGCATTCTATCCTTCCAGCGTGTTGATGACCATCATTCCTGCGCGCGCCGCGGGCGTGGAGCGGGTGTTCGTGTGCACCCCTCCGAGTGAGGGTATGGTGGCCAATCCGGCCACCCTGGTGGCTGCGGATATCGCGGGTGCGGATCGGATATTCAAGATCGGCGGGCCCTGGGCAGTGGGCAGTATGGCCTACGGTACGGATACGGTTCCCAAGGTGGACAAGATCGTGGGTCCTGGAAACAAATACGTCACTGCGGCCAAGATGGCTGTTTTCGGGGAGGTGGATATCGATTCTCCCGCCGGGCCGAGCGAGTCGCTTATTTTGGCGGATGAACACGCGGATGCCCACTTCCTGGCCTTGGATTTTCTCTCGCAGGCCGAGCACGATCCGGATGCGGCTGCCGTGTTGGTGACGCCGTGTCAGGAACTGGCCGAGCGGGTATGCGAGGAAATCGATCGAATCTTCGAGACGGCAGCGCGTCGGGAGATCATCGAGCCCGCGGTCCGGAACAACTCGGCGGTGCTGATCGCAGCCGACATGGAGGAGGCGCTAGTCTTTACGAATGACTATGCGGCAGAACATCTTCAAGTGGTTACTTCAGATCCGATCATGCTCCTGCCCCGCATCAAGCATGCGGGCTCCATCTTCCTGGGGCCCAATGCGCCGGTTCCTGTGGGGGATTATGCGTCGGGCACCAATCACGTACTGCCCACCGGAGGATGCGCCCGCATGTTTGGTGGGCTGTCTGTGGATGACTTTCTCAAGCGGCCCACGTTCCAGCTGCTCTCCGAGGAGGGGTTACGCCAGCTGGCTCCGGCTGTGATCACCTTGGCGGAGGCCGAAGGATTGCCCATGCATGCCCGGACCGTGCGCGCGCGCCTCGAAAAGATGAATGCGTAGAGCAGGGATCAGGGGCAAGGGGTCAGGGATCGGGGAACAACTACCCCCTCAATCCCCAAGAAAAGGAGATCATTGAGCATGACATCACGAGAGATTATCCAGCGGGTCCTGGCCTGCGACAAGCCGCCGAGGATCGGACTGACCTACTCCGATTATGACGGCCAGCCGCGTATCAATGATACCGCGGGGCTTTCGCCCACTCCGGATCCGGATTGTGACGACAGCACCTGGAGCGATGATCGGGGGGGGACGTGCTGGAAAGACGAGTGGGGCTGCACTTGGCGTCGGATCGAGGGGAAGACCCAGGGCGGTGAGGTGATTGATCCGCCGATTAAGAGCTGGAAGGATCTGGAGACCTACAAGCCGCCCACGCTGGACGACCCGGCACGGTATGAGAGGGCGGCCCAGGAGGCCGAGAAGCGCCGGGGTCAATATCAGCTCGGTGGCATCGCCGCATGCTCTTTCAACACATCCAGGTATCTTCGGAAGATGGAGGAGTATCTGATGGACTGTGCCGGGGATCCGGAGATGGTCAAACGGCTCAACTATATGGTGTCGGATATCGTGCTGCGTCAGGTGGATATCTATGCGGACATCGGCGCGGATGGGGTGTTTTTCTGTGAGGATTGGGGCACCCAGGAGCGGCTGTTGGTGAGTCCGGGTATGTGGCAGGATGTTTTTCGTCCGACGTTTGAGCGCCTGGTGGGGCGCGCCCACGATCGGGGATTGACGGTGTGGATGCACTCCTGCGGATACGTGCGGGACATCATCCCGGATCTGGTCGAGATCGGCGTGGATGTACTCCAGTTCGATCAGCCCGAACTGCACACCTTTGACTTTCTGGCCCGATTTGCGGGCCAGGTGACCTACTGGTGTCCCGTGGACATCCAGACCACGCTTCAAACCGGCGGCCGGGCCCTCATTCGGGCAAGAGCCCGGGAGATGGTGGAGAAACTCGGCAGCCAGGGCGGCGGCTTCATTGCGAAGGACTACCCCGATAATATGTCCATCGGACTGGATCCCCTTTGGCAGCACTGGGGATACGAGGCGTTTCTGGAGTATGGGAACTACGTGCACGCCGAAATCTGACTCATGGATATGGGGGCTCGGGCGGCCCTTGAACATTCAGAATTGAGCATTGGATATTGGATATTCAAGGCCCAACGTTCGATGCGGAATGGTCAATGCTGAATGTTGAATGTTGAATGCTCAATAGTGAATGCTGAGTGCTCAACCCCCCCCTGCTGAATGGCCGAATCCTGACTGGTTGATATGCGGGCCCTTGAACATTCTGAATTGAGCATTCGACATTGGAAATTCAAGGCCGAATGATGAATGTTGAATGTTCAATGTTGAAGGTTGAATGCTCAACGCCCTTTGCTGAATGAAGTCAATGATAGATCACTATTGCGCATTTCCGGAGGACCTGGCTATGGAATACCGAAATCTGGGGACAGCCGGAATCAAGGTATCCCCGTTATGCCTGGGGACGATGATGTTCGGTGGGCCGACGGATGAGGCCACGAGCATTCGCATGATGCACCATGCCTACGATCTCGGAATCAATTTCTTCGACACGGCGAATGTCTATAACGCCGGGGAATCCGAGCGTGTGGTGGGCAAGGCCATTTCGGACCGGCGGGATCGGGTGGTGCTCGCGACAAAGGGCGGGATTCCCGTGGGAGAGGGGCCCAACGAGGGCGGGGCCAGTCGGGTGCATCTGATGCGTGCGGTGGAGGACAGCCTCCGGCGGCTCGGAACGGATGTGATTGACTTGTATTATCTGCACAAACCGGACCCGAAAACACCCATCGAGGAGACGTGGCGCGCACTGGACAGCTTGGTGCAGCAAGGGAAGATCCGATATATCGGGGTATCCAATTTTCGCGCGTGGGAGCTGTGCGGTCTCCTCACGGTCATCGAGCGGCATCATCTGGAGCGTATCACCTGTCTGCAGCCGCTGTATAATCTTGTGAACCGGGATGCCGAGGAGGAACTGCTTCCGCTTTGTCGCAATGAGGGCATTGGCGTGGTCTCTTACAGTCCATTGGCCCGCGGGGTGCTCTCCGGGAAATACAGAGCCGGACAGCCCTATCCCGAAGAGAGTCGGGCTGCCCGAGGAAACACACGGATTTTTGAGGCCGAGATGCGGGAGGAGAGTTTTCAGGTGGCAGATCGGCTCCGTCCCATAGCCGCCTCGCACGGGGCCACGCTGACCCAGTTTGCGCTCTCCTGGTGTCTGGCCAATCGACTGCTGACCGCAGTGATCATCGGCCCCCGAACCATGGCGCAATTGGACGACAACATGGGCTGTCTGAACTGTCAGATCACGCCGGAGGACGAGGCCGCGGTGGACTTCTTGGTTCCACCGGGAGAGCATACCGGGCGCGGCTTCAACGATCCGGTTTTCCCGATTGCGGGGCGACGGTGACATCGGACCCAAGCTCCTCCTCTTTCTTCCTGACGCAGGATCTTGGCTTTCGTCTTTCCTCTGGGCGGAGGGAGCCTCATCCGGTGTTTGTTCCATCCGATAGACGATGTCCGTTCTGAGGTATTCTGCAGGAGACAAGGTAATCACGGGCGGGCAATGATCCTTCGGAAATCAGTTGACAATGCCCGCTTCTTTTGGTATATTAACGGGTTCTCTATCGCTCTGGATGAGCGATGTACGAAGCAGCAGCTCGCACGCCAAGATAAAGGAGACTGAGCGATGAAGGAGTTGATCTCTAGAGCTGGTTTTATCTTGTGCGTGGGAGCGTTTTTTTGTGGCGTGTTTTCCTCGTGAAGTCTCTGTCGCCCCACGAAGTTCGCCGTTTCCCGTTCGAATCTTCAGAGGGGACGTTGGGTTGTCAGGACAGATTAGATAACATATTGGCGCCTACATAAATAGAAAGATCATCTAAGTCTGCTCATATCCCCTTTATGACGCGCTGTGCCCAGAAAGCGGTGGGAAAGAGTCCGCCGGGGCATACACTAGAAACCTGGAAGTCAGAGTAAGACGGAGTGAGAACGGGAATGAAAAATGGGGTCGGCATACCTCATACTTTCCCACCGCCTCACGCTCTCGCAGTTTGTGTGGTCGTTCGCATCCCTATAAGCGCGATTCTGAAAGCTGCATGAAAGAGAGGATGGATGCAGGAAGTGGCTGGCGGGGATCTGGAACGGGTGGATCGGCTCCGAGAGGCGAAGGGACGGATTGCGGAGCAGATTGCGAAAGTCATTGTGGGGCAGGATCGGATCGTAGAGGAACTGCTGATCGCACTCCTTTCACGAGGGCATTGCCTCTTGGTTGGTGTGCCGGGATTGGCCAAGACGTTGTTGATCAGCACGCTGGCCAAAGCCGTGGATCTGAAGTTCAGCCGCATCCAGTTCACGCCCGATCTAATGCCATCGGATATTACGGGCACGGACGTGATCGAGGAGGACCTTTCGACCGGCCGCAGGAGCTTCAGGTTTGTGAAGGGGCCAGTGTTTGCAAACATCGTTCTGGCCGACGAGATCAACCGGACACCGCCCAAGACGCAGGCCGCGCTGCTTCAGGCGATGCAGGAGCATGAGGTGACGGCCGGTGGAGAGAATTTTGTGCTGGAGGAGCCGTTCTTTGTGCTGGCCACGCAAAACCCCATCGAGCAGGAGGGCACGTACCCCTTGCCGGAGGCGCAATTGGACCGGTTCATGTTCAATCTGTGGATGGATTATCCCTCCGAACAGGAGGAGCAACAGATCGTTCGAAGCACGACTGGGCTGCTGTCGGAAGACGTAGTGCAGGTTCTGGATGCGAAGGAGATCGTGGCGCTTCAGGACCTGGTGCGTTCGGTGCCGGTCTCCGATTACCTGATCCAGACTGCGGTGAAGCTGGTTCGGAATACCCGGCCCCGGGAGGAGGGCGTACCCGGATATGTGAAGGATTGGGTTCGCTGGGGAGCCGGTCCCAGAGCATCGCAGTATCTGATTCTGGGAGCCAAGACGCGGGCGGTCCTGGACGGACGATACACCCCGGCTGTGGAGGATATTCGGGCAGTGGCGATGCCCGTACTGCGCCACCGTCTGGTGACCAATTTCAATGCCGAGGCCGATGGCGTGGATGCGGCGCAGATTATCGAGCGCCTGATGGAGGACGCCACCCCGTAAACGCCCATGGATAGCAGCTTGAGCGGGAGGCTCCGAGTGCGAAGAGAAAGTCTCCCACTGGTTTCCACCACTCACCGATCACCACTCACCAATGGGTTTGAGATGGCCATGCTACGGGCCTCTTCGGGAACAGAGTATCGAAAATATCTGAATCCCGAGGTGGTATCCCGGCTCGGGCGGATCGACCTGGTGGCGCGACTGGTGGTGGAGGGGCTTATCACGGGATTGCACCGAAGTCCCTATCACGGGTTTTCGGCGGAATTTGCTGAGCACCGTCCCTATATGCCCGGGGATTCGGTGAAGAACATCGACTGGAAGGCGTATGCGAAGTCCGACCGGTTCTATGTGAAGGAGTTCGAGGAGGAGACCAATCTCAAGGCGTATTTGCTCCTGGATCAAAGCGGGTCCATGGGATTTGCGTCGGGGGGGATGTCCAAGCTGGAATACGGGCAGTATCTCGCGGCCTCCCTGTGCCATCTGTTATTGAGACAACGGGATGCGGTGGGACTCATCACCTACGACAGCCAGATCCGCCGGTATTTGCCGCCCCGGTCGGTGCAGAGCTATCGGCACGTGATCTTTCAGGAACTGGCCAACGCCCAAAGCGGCGCCGAGACGGATCTGGCAGGCGTGTTGCACGAAGTGGCGGAGCGCATTCATCGGCGGGGATTGATCGTGGTGCTCTCCGATCTGATGGACGATCCGGATCGCCTGCTTGCGGGACTCAAGCATTTCAGACACCGGAAGCACGAGGTGCTGGTTTTTCATATTCTCGATCCCAGAGAGCGCGATTTTGCTTTTGGGAACAGGGCCCGGTTTGTGGGATTGGAGACGGGGGAGGAGATCGCGACCGAATCCTGGCACGTAGCGCGGGCCTATCGCGAGCGGATGAATGCCGTGATTCAAAAGATCCAGCGGGGCTGTCGGGAGCATCTGATCGATTACGTGGGCATCGATACGTCGCAGGATTTCGACACGGCGTTGTTTGCCTATTTGGCCAAGCGGAAACGGATGAGGTAGGAATTAGAAGGCGGGATAAGAAAATAGACAGGAAAGGATAGCGGTTCCAGGCTTTCACTCCTTATGTTTCAATTTTGTCATTTATCTTTCATCTGGGTCTGAGGGAGAAAACAGCGATGGCGGGTTTGTCCGGGAGCAGGGGTGACAAAATCATAGAGGTGAAGGATGTATGGAAAACGTATCGGATGGGAGACACGACGCTCCATGCCCTGAAGGGGATCAATCTGGAGATCTACCGCGGAGAGTATCTTTCCATTATGGGTCCATCCGGGTCCGGCAAGACCACGCTGTTTAACATGGTGGGCGCCTTGGACCGCCCTTCCAAGGGGCACATCCTCGTGGAGGGGACGGAGCTGACTAATCTGAATCAACGGCAGATTGCCTATCTGCGCTGTCACCGGATCGGTTATATTTTTCAGTCGTTCAACCTCATTCCCGTGATGTCTGCGTTGGATAACGTGGCGCTCCCCATGGTCTTTGCAGGAATGAGCAAGGACGAGTATGAGGAAAAGGCGCGTCGCAAGCTGACCCAGGTGGGATTGGGGGATCGGATGGACCACAAACCCTTCGAGCTCTCGGGTGGACAGCAGCAGCGCGTGGCGATCGCACGGGCTATAGCCAATGACCCAGTCATCATCTTGGCGGACGAACCCACAGGGAATCTCGATCTTCACACGGGCACAGAGATTATCGAGTTGCTCAAGGAGATGAACAAGGATATCGGCGCGACCATCATCACCAATACGCACGATCATAAGATGCTCGTGGCTTCCGACCGGGTGGTCGACCTTAGCGATGGCGCGATAGCCCAGATTCGTAACCGGGATGAGATTCACATCGAAGAGGGAACGATTACCGGGCTTGACCTGGGCGAGGAGTAGGGGGCCTTTCGGTCGATGGGCGAGCGAGGTGTATAGAAGTCAGGTGCAAACAGGCTGGAACTCTTTTGGGGTGCTGTCAGAGATCAGCGGCTCATGTTGCAGACGATCCGTTTTCAGGAAACCCTGGAATGGAGTTTGAAGGCATGGAAGTGCACTGAGAAATGAGGGATGAAATGATGCAGACCTATCGGGTCGAAACCATGATCCAGAGCGACAGCAGATCTACGATCAAGGACTTGCCCTTCTATGCAGGGGGGACACTCGAAATCAACGTGCGCGGTCACAAGTACGAGCGGGAATGTACCCCACACTACCCCTTTTGCGGCAAATCGGTTCGGTTTGTGGGGTTATTTGGAAACGTGGTCGAGGACGACTGGAGTCTTTTGCAGTGATGGTGTTGGATCCATCTATCTGGGCCTCGTGGGCGTAGAAGGATGAGGAACGTGCCAGGACTCCAATTGTGCAACCGAAGCAACCGAGAGGAGACATACTGCCGACAGATTCTGAAGGGCATCATTGCCAGTAGAAAAGCTACAAAGGGTACTGGGTATGAAGACCAATAGACAGAACCTTGACGAGGAAGAGCTTCAAATACTCCACGATTTTGAACGTGGGGTATTTGAAACCATCCCTGATCTTAGAGCAGAAAAGAAAAAATTGGAGGAATCGTCCCCGGATATCTGAACTCCGATTGACATGATGGAAATCGGTGAAAATGAAGGATGAGATATTACTCGAAGTCTGGCGGAACCGAGATGAGTTCGCCAGCCGACACAACTACAACCTCGATGCCATGGTGGCCGAGCTTCAGGAGATGGAGTGCCATTCCTGGCGCACGTTGGTTGACAGACGAGAAAGCGGAGGGGACAGGTCTCTGCAGTCGAAGGCTTCTCGTCGCGGTTGACCCCGGGTGTCAGGTCGTTGGTTGCTTGTGGCGAATATGTCTGAGAGGCACGCTTGTAAGGTGCTGATTAGAATTAGGCTAAGGGTGCAGCTCACCAAAAGAAGAAACGCTTTTTTTCTGCGAACCATTGTCGCGTTTAGTGTTTTTGTTGGGACGTGTAGTTCATGTCTAGGGGGGCTTATCAAATACTTCGAACACCGAGCAGACACCAATGAGTCCGAAATTTAAATGGGATGAGCACAAAGCGGCATCGAATTTCACGAAGCATCGCGTAGGCTTCAGTGAAGCCGGTACCGTTTTCGGCGATTCCTTTTTTATCACGTTCTTTGACGAAGACCATTCGATTGATGAAGACCGATATATTACTATCGGTCTATCCAGCCGTAACAGACTGCTTCTAATAGCCCATACTGATCGGGATGGGCAGATACGTATCATCAGTGCGCGAAAGGCGACGAGCAATGAGCGAAAATTCTACGAAGAGGGACTATGACGATTACGAACTGCGCGACGAGTATGACCTTTCTCAATTGGCCATTGTGGCAAAAGGTCGCTATGCCTCGGAGCGCAGGGCGAGCAAGAATCTTGTTTTATTGGAACCTGACGTTGCCCGGGCATTTCCGAGTGATGACTCAGTCAATGCGGCCTTGCGGCTCGTGATGCAGATTGCTGAGGTTCCGAAAAAGCAGAAGGTATTGGCCGGGGCATAAACACTTGGGAGTCAAGTTGCCCGATGATGTGGTCAGGTGCGTTGCCTCAAGTCAGGTTAAGGGCGCAGATTGACAAGAGAAGGAAGTGTTTTGTCCTGCAAGCAATGCTGGGATTGCCGTTTCTTATTGGGGCGCATCGTTTGTGTTTAGTAACGATACAAGAGAAGCGCAATGTGCCCATCATTTCCAGATTCTTCGGGATTTTGATCCGCATGTTCTATGATGATCATACGCCTCCACATTTGCATGCCGAATACCAGGGGAAGAAAGCTGTTTTTGATTTCCACGAGAATATCCTCAAAGGGGATATAGCCTCCAGGACGGCGACAAAACTTGTGAGAGAATGGATAGACGTTCATTATGGTGAGCTTGAGGTAGATTGGTAGATGGCGAGAGACGGAAAACAGATCAACAGTATTGACCCATTGCATTGAGGGCAGGCTATGTGGGATATGAACGAAGTAGAAAGAATTGAGTATCAGAGCGACTACAGATATCAGATTGTATTTGATGATGGGACAAATGGAGTAGTGGATTTTTCTGAATATCTGGGCAAAGGCCCGGTGTTTGAGCCTCTGAGGGAGCTGCAATTCTTCCGAAGCGCAACCATTGATGGCGGCACGATCGCATGGCCGAATGGCGTCGACATTGCCCCTGAGACATTATATGAAAAACTGGGCGGCTGATCCAGGGGCTGCTTCTGATGTCAAACATCGGACAGTCTATTGGGCTGAACATTCGGAGCGGGGCATGGGTCCGAGTGATGGGGTGATAGCGCGCATTCGGAACCGGGATGAGATGTGTGCTCGAAAGATGCTGGCGCGGGTCCGGTAAAGGGTGCAAAGCGACCAAAGGAAGGAAGCGTTTTGTTCTGCAAACAATGCGGGGTTTGGTGTTTTTGTGGGGCTGTATAATAAACATCTAGACAGGAGGACATAGTGCAACTCAAGCCTGATAGTGAGGAAGCTCTGAATACATGGGTGGGGCCAAGCACGTGGTACACGGAGCACGATTTGGATATGGATCGTTGGTATGATTTCGTTAATCAGTACCAGAAGGATCACGGCTTCACAATCGACGAAGCCAGTTTGCGCGAAGTCATTGAGCGCAGAGTAGAAGGTGCTGTCAACGATCAACTGGACCACATCATTAGAGACCGCATCAGCCTCGCGTCCAATGTCCTCGATTTTCTCAAGCGTACCGGACGGTGATTACGGTTTGCTCTGTCTAACAAATTTTTGCGGCGGACGGTGTAAACGCTCCCGCTCAATCGCTAGGCCTATGTCCAGATTTCATGGCCTATCCTGTTTCAACATGGAAGGTGGTAGCAACTTAGAGATATCATAGTATTCCCTTCGGCATATATCCAAAGGAGCGCAACAGCATTGCAAGAGCTTCCCAAAAATCCAAGCTGGTTGCTCAGGAAAGCAGTTCGAGCCTTCTATAATGAGCGCTACAAAACTGCTAAACGGCTTGCGTGTATTGAGAATCTTCGAAATCGAAATGATTACTTCACTCTATGCTGGTATGCGAATAGTCTATACTTCGCAGGATCCCACAATGACCACAAAGCCGCTTCCCTCTACATGCGCGCAATCGAAATCAATCCATCCCAGCCGCTTGCCCACGCGGGTCTTGGTAGAATCCATTACTCAAATGTAACTCGGATAACAAGAGAGTATGAAATGTTTCCTGGCGGCGCCGATATAATGTTTGCCGACGAATCATCCCCTGTGGAAGAAGATCGCATCCTCAGGAACATCAAGGGTTTTGCTGACCACGAGTGTGGCAATAGAGAAGTAGCAATCAGAGAATTAGAGCAAGCTGCAGACTTGGCAAGCGATGCAGATGATAGGGTGAAGCTGCTATGTATGGCTGCGGAACTTTGTGGCAGGAAGAATAATAAAACCGGAATAGAAGCATTCAAGAAAGTCTTAGATATTGACCCTAACTACATCCCAGCTCGCTTTCACCTCGCAGGCTGCTATGCAGCTACTGGCTATCGCGAGCTTGCACTCCAAGAATATAGGTTCGTACAAGAGAATGCGCCGGACATGGCCGCAGATTTGGCGGCAGTCTTGGCGGATTATGACGTTGACGTTCGGTAAGTTTTGGGGATCCTGAAGTTTTTTCTTTCTTAAAACGCCCTACACAGTTGGCATTAAACAATTCACATTTGGCATAATATCTAAGGCGTAACCCTAACAAGATATTGCACCTTACCACTATTCCGATACGCCGCATGGCGGCAGGTAAACTTGGTTGTTAGGATGGAATTCAAGGAATTGTAAGGACCGAGTGGAGTTAGCTCATTAATTGATATTGGTACACCTAAACTAAGGTTAGACAGACATTACTGGTAGAGCTATGGACAGCGATAGCGATGTACCCATTGTGCGCTGCGGGCAGTGTGGCGAGCGAAATCGAATAAGGGAGCATTTCTCGACTATGCGTCCAATTTGCGCCAAATGTGGCGCTTCTCTTGATGAGCCAGTCGTTGATGCCCGTATGGCGAGACGAGAGAGCTTCTGGCCGTGGGCAAAACGGCGCATCTGGATTCCTCAAGCCATCACCATAGTCATGCTACTCATCGCGCTGAATCCGTCCAACCCGTACGGGTACTATATCCTGCTCCGTTGGGTCTGCTGCGCCGCGTACGCATATCTGTTATTTCAGGCCATCGATCAAGACAAACAGCCACTCGCTTGGGTCCTTGGCGTGACTGCGATAGTGTACAATCCGATACTATACCGCTCCTCCTAAGATCTTAGTTCATATTACAGACAGAGAGGATGGCTTGTTTTAGCTTTTCCTCATCTTTCATGCAGGCTGTCAACGCCTGATCCAGGTGGGGGGAGAGTCTCGAAGAATTCATTGTGGGTCAC
>JAZDJA010000295.1:0-4197 GCA_043804415.1 Candidatus Latescibacterota bacterium
GTGACCCACAATGAATTCTTCGAGACTCTCCCCCACCTGGATCAGGCGTTGACAGCCTGCATGAAAGATGAGGAAAAGCTAAAACAAGCCATCCTCTCTGTCTGTAATATGAACTAAGATCTTAGGAGGAGCGGTATAGGAAGAGGTTTGCCCGATCCGGTGGGAGAAGGTGTTGCTGGCTATCCCATCACGACAAGCATGTCTCTTTTTCGGACCCCGGAGTGCTACGCAACCGTTCAGCGCTTGGCGAATTCGCTTTGGCACGAAAGGGCAGACGGAGTGTTGTCTGGAAAATCACATAATCAATAGTTGGGTCGATCTTGAAAGGAGGAGCAGATGGAATATTGTGGCCAGGACTCCAAAACTGATCTCGAAAAATACTACTGTTATGAAGCTGTCGATCGCGTTTCTCGTGATGCGGAAACAACAAGATTCAAGCGGCGTGCCCGATTGAATCAAGCTCTGTGGCGGGAGGCCCACTCTTTTCCCGCCGGTACCCAGCCTATGCGACCGAGACCGGGGAGGGATTCCCGCCCGCTTGGCAGTCGTATCGATTTGGATTTTGCTCATGCAACCGGTGCCAATTTTCTCACTGAAGCGGCACGAAATGCGGCACATCTTCGAGTTACCAATTCTGAGCCCAAACAAACGTTGAATGTCGATCGGCTATATTCAGACCTGCTGTCATCTATGCCAATGTGTTTCAATCTGTTCGGTTCACTATCCGAGGACTTATCATTTGCAGAAAAAGTGCTAAAGGCCTGGTGGCCAAACACGCCTGGTACAGTACGAGCTGTCCGGTTTGAATGGTCTCCAGGAAGACAGCTGCAGGGACGATACCTGGAAAATCGCAGTGCGTTTGATGTTGCATTTGAATTGCAGCTGGAAGATGGAGGCTTGGGGCTAGTCGGCCTGGAAACAAAATACCACGAAGATTGCAGGCCTGAGTCTGTGCCAAGCGAATGGCGTTTGAGGCGTTACAAGAAAGTGACAGAGGATTCTGGAGTGTTTCAAGCTGGAGCGATGGATGCGATAATTGGAGAGCGCCTACAACAGATCTGGCTCGACCACCTACTTGCCCTCTCAATGCTCCAAGACAAGATATGCCCGTGGAAGTGGGTGAAATTCTTGGTTGTGTACCCATCTGATAATGTCAGCTTTGCGCGCGCCACCGAGGATTATTCGAAATTGCTGGTGAATGATTCGACCTTCGGAGCGGTGACCATTGAGTCGTTGCTGGAAAATACGATGTTTTCGAAAGAAGACGTTTTTTCGTTCAGGGAACGCTATTTCTGGTAGTGTAGTGTGACAGACGTTATTGTCAGGTGAAGCCAACGTTCATGACATAACAAGCTGACGAGGTGGTGCAACTTCCCGATATTGTCAGCTGGTCTCTACACCGGTCCGTTACGGCCAATCTATATGAGGTAGACCACTATGGATGAAGACCAAAGATCACCCGCTCATCAGAAGATTTCGACCCCCCATCGCACCCTCTCCACGCCGCTTCCCGCGCCCGGATCTGAGGAGGTTATGGAACGGCTTGCGCGATATGAGCCGCGCTCCCTGTCGGGATATGCTCCGGTGGTGTGGGAGCGGGCCGAAGGTTACCAGATCTTCGATCCCTACGGAAACGTCTGGATCGATTTCTCATCCGCCGTGGTTTTGGCCAATGCGGGGCATGCGAACGAGGAAGTCTGCCAGGCCATCAAGGCCCAGGTGGATCGAAAACTCCTGCACAACTATGTCTTCCCCTCGGAGATCCGCGCCCGATTGGCGGAGCAACTGGTGGCGATCAGTCCGGACTATCTGGAAAAGGTTTACCTGCTGACCACCGGATCGGAGGCCACCGAATGCGCGATCAAACTCCTGCGCATGTACGGGCGCACGCTCCATCCCAAGAAGACCGGGATCGTGTCGTTTACCCATTCCTTCCACGGAAGGACGATGGGTTCGCAGATGATCGGGGGATATCCCGACCAGAAGGAGTGGATCGGGAATCTCGATTCGGGTATGCATCAGATCCCCTTTCCATTCTGTTTCAAGTGCCCGTGGGGCAAGTCGGTCTATGCGCACTGCGGAGAAGACTGTTTCCAGAAAGGGATGAGCGAGCTGACCGAAGGGGGCATCGGTTCCGAGCGGATCGCCGGGTTCATAGCCGAGTCGTTTCAGGGGCCGACCGTGGCTTTCATGCCGGAGGATTACGCACAGGCCATGCGGAGATGGGCCGATGCGCACCAGGCGCTGGTGGTGTTCGACGAGATCCAGGCGGGGTTTGGGCGGTCGGGCAAGCTGTTCGCTTATGAGCACTATGGGATTGAAGCGGATCTGATCTGCTGCGGGAAGGGGATCACGGGCAGTTTGCCGCTTTCGGCGGTACTCGGGCGTGCACGAATCATGGATATTCCGGGTCACGGCGATATGAGCAGCACCCACACCGGAAATCCAGTGTGTTGTGCGGCCGCGCTGGCCAATATCGGGGTGATTGTGCGCGAAAAGCTGGTGGAACGGGCAGCCGCCCTGGGTCGCAAACTGGAGACTCGCCTGAATGCCCTGAAGGGGAAATACCCGCAAGAGGTCGGCGGGATCGGAGGGAAGGGATTGGCCTATTCGGTGTATCTGGTCAAACCGGGCACCCGGGAGCTGGATGTGGATCTGGGCGATCGCGTGACGGAGCTTGCCCTGCGAAAGGGACTCTTCATGCTCCAAACCGGTCGCGGTACCTTGAAGATCGCGCCGCCCCTGACCATCCCGGAAGACGCGCTGATCGAAGGGGTGGACGTGATTGACGAGGCCATGGCGCACTGTACCGGGGCGTGACCGATGTGTGCTCTTCTCGTGAGCGCGTATGTGGGATGGACCCAAACGGCCCAATTGAACACCGAAAAACACTGAAGAATGCTGAAGAACACTGAGAGGGCCTCAAGGTCTGGTTCTTTCGGTGTCCTTCGGTGTTCAATTCCCCTAACCGCAAAATTCGAGACCCCGAAAAATGGCATCCTTTGACCGACTCTTGGAGCACATCGAGCATCACCTTGATTTGGAACACGGTGCCCAGGTGGAGGACCGGTACAGACGATCTCTGCATTTTGAGCCGGTGGACCAGCCTCCGCTGGTGATCGATTGTGCGGAGCACCCCATGGGATTGACGCCCTATACTTTCAAGGAGGCCTTTGACGATCCTGCCCGGATGTTTTTCAACATGCTCCTCACGCGGGTTTGTCCCTCCATTGAGTTTGGGGATGACGGCCCCTTGGCTATTCGAGCCGATTTCGGAACCGTGGTTGTGGCAAGCATTCTCGGGGGCCAATGGTTGATCACCGAGGACATGCCCCCCTGGATCAAAGCGATCGGGAGACTGAGCGACATCGAACGCCTCATCGAACAGGGCGAGCCCGATCTGGATAGGGGTCTTGCCCCTCGCGTGCTGGATAGGATGCAGTTTTTTCGCGATAGACTGACCGGTTATCCAAACTGCAGCAGGGCCATTCAACTGGCCATGCCGGATGCTCAGGGCCCATTTGACACGGCCGAGATTCTTTGCGGAAGCACAATGTTCTATTATCTTTACGATCAGCCGGAACTGATGGGGAAGCTGATGGCGCTGGTGGCCAAGACGATGGTGGCGTATGCGCGGCGCACCAAGACGCTGGCCATAGATCGGATGAGTCCGGGGCTCACCTGTCAGCATGGGTATATGATCCCCGGTGAGATCTTGATCCGCGACGATTCGATCATCAACATTTCGGCGGAGATGTACCAGCGGCTGATCCGTCCGCACGATGAGCAGGTGTTGCGCGAATTGGGGGGCGGCTCCATCCATTTTTGCGGGAACGGCCAGCACCAGATCAACGCTTTGTTGGAGGTCGAATCGCTCCGGGGGCTGGATTTCGGCGAGCCGTTTCGGATGAACATGGCCGACATCTACTTAAAATGTGCCGCCCGAAAGATTCCGATCACCAACGTGATGATCTTGCCCGAGGAGGTGGTGTCGGGGAAGGCCATGAAGATGTACCCCACGGGAGTTGTGTTTACCTGCGCGATCAAAACACTCGCTCAGGCGCACGAGGTCGTCGGGGCCTACCGACGTCAGGCGAGGTCGATGTAGGAAGATCTTACCGAACACGACCTTCTTGTGAGTTTCGCCCAAGCGGAGTTGCACCTAAATGGGGCAGGGATCGTACGGATCTGCTCAGA
>JAZDJA010000296.1:0-2059 GCA_043804415.1 Candidatus Latescibacterota bacterium
CCGCTCCGCTCCAGATATCCCTGCTCTGCTTCTCCGGGCGCACGGGGATGCCCGCGGCCCTGTGGACCGGCCTTCTGCTGTCCCCCCTGGTGGTCGGCTCGTCCGTGCTCGGCGTCCGGCTGGGGGACCTCCTCTCCAGGCCGGGACTCCGCCGGATGGCCTATGCCATCCTCTTCTTGACCGCCGCACTCTCCATCCTGGCCCCCGCCTTGTGAGTGCTCCCTGACCGCCGTTCGATTCCTCCGTGAGGTCCGTGGACGTGAGAAAAAATTCACCACGGAGCCATCTATGACAGATCAGATGTCAAGACAGACTTTTCCCTTTGACACCTTCTTGGCATCTGAAGAGCCTCTCTTGGATTTGGGTCGACCTTTCGTTGCTTCGTTAGCGTGCCCCACCGGAACATGAACCTTGTTCTCGCGGGCTGTATTTCGTCAACGATCGATGAGCACTGGATCAAACCGTGCCAGACATCTATTGGATACTCACCGCGGGAGTGGGAGAGTTCTGAAACCATAAAGAAAGAACCACCGCCAGCTCCTGCGGCGGTTTCCACAGGAGCGAACCTCGGTTGGCGGTTTCCACTTCCGATCCGTAGTCATGAAACCTTTCGAATGCGCGCGGCGGCATCACGAAATATAGGGCATCAGTCGGGCGGGCCTATTCACAGAGTGGAGATTCCGACGCTAACGGTTCGTCGTACCTAGGGCTCCGTCGAAGACTCCGCCCGGCCCCTCCCGGCCAGCACTTTCCCTTGCACGATGGCACAAGCAACTCCCAGGGACCGTGGGTGTCAGCCGGGATTACTCGGGGATGTTTATCCGCTCATCGTCGTAGTCCTCCTGGAAACGCAACCCATGCTGGGCCAGAACCGCAACCTTCCGTGCCAGATTCCGGCGGACTCGATCGGGCGGCACGTTGGCCGCCACAGCGGCGTGATATCGTCGGGTCAGAGCGTTATCCGCCGTGCAACGGCCGGCCACACTGGCCGCCGCCGTCATAAAGACGTTCTTCAGATACCGATTGCCCTGGCGCGATGCTCCTCGATGTCCGATGTCTCGCGATTCGTGCCGCCGCATGCCCAGGCCGCAGTACTGCCACAGCTTGCGTTTGTTCGGTATGCGCCAGCCGTCTTCCAAATATGCCAGGATCGTGTAGGCTCCGATCCCGCCGATGCCCGGAATGGTGGCCAGACACCGAAGCGGTGGACGAAACGGCTGGCTCATTTTGCGCAGCATGCGCAGTTGCCGGGCCTTCCATTGACGGCTCAGATCCAGGCGTTCGTAGTGCAATCGGGCCAGCTCGAGGTTTCCCGAGGCCCGGTCCAGCGATGCCAGGTACTGGTCGCAGTGCTTTGCCGAATACACCCGCTCTCCGGTGCAGTGGATGCCGTTGAAAAGATAGAAGGCTTTCAGCCGGTTTTTGATTCGAGTCAGGTCCCGACTCGACGCCCAGTAGCTGCGCACCGCTTCTCGGAGCTGGCGATAGACCCATTCGGGGTGGTGCACCGACTTCAGTTTGTTCAGGTACAGCAACTCGGCCAAGCTGTAGGAGTCCTGCTCGTCGTACTTGTGCTCCGATTCGCTGATCAGGCGGTTGTGCTGGGGTTGACACCGAATCACCTCTTGGACCAGGGGCTGGACAATGCGGGCGACGAAGTCGGCCATCTGGCTTTCTTCCAGCGCCGCCCTTTTGGGGCCGGGGATACCCAGGAAGAATCCTTCCAAATCTTCCTTTTGTGTCCGAACATTGCCTGCGCGGATTTTTCGCCCCCGATTGTTCAGAACCGTTATGTGAGTAGTTGTGCTATGGACATCCATTCCGATATGCTTCATTTTGGGCCTCCGATATGGTTTGGGTGGTTTTTAAAGAACTGTAACTACCACCATCTTTTATCGTGAGGCCCGCTCTGTCATAGCTTCACGGAGAACTCGGAGGAGTTAGGTTGATGGAGCTTCTGTTGCCCGCGAAGCAGCAACAAAAGCTCTCTCTGCGTCTCCTCAGCGCCTCTGCGGTGAACGAGCCGACCTCATCTGCCTGTCTGTCGCGATCCACGATC
>JAZDJA010000297.1:0-74753 GCA_043804415.1 Candidatus Latescibacterota bacterium
TGCATCTGAATATGGGTGTGGGAGAGGATCTGGGGATGCTGTTTCAGGGGTATGAGATGGCACGTGCGATCTGGTGCTATCAGGCCGGTGCCCTCGATTACGCTGAGGAATCGCTGGGGCAGAATACTACGGCGAATCCTCTGAACGCGGAGGCCATCATTCTCCTGTCTCGGGTGTGGATGATCAAGAATCACATAAAGGCGGCCGAAAGGTCTCTATCCGAAGTGCTGAGGATCGCACCGTCCGATCCGGCGCTTCTCCAGGCTGCCGAACACCTGGAAGAACGGGCGCACCAGAACACCCTCGCCACGGTTCCGGTTTCGGCCGGACCCTCGATGCTGCGGTATGCCCTTCAGAGGATACGGGAGGGGTCTGTGCCGCGGGAACTTGTGCAGGCCAGTGTTCGTCATCCGGAGGACCCGGTGCTTCAGATGGAGGCCGGATCCTGTCTGATCCAGGAGGGGAAGGTGGACAGTGCCCTGGCCAAGTTGGATTATGCCAGTGAGAAGCTTTCGTCGTGCGCCTATGTCTGGGCGACCAAGTGCTGGGCAGAGGTTCAGGCCGGTGCGCAAGAGGAGGCTCTCGCCACAGGACGGCGCGCATTGGAGTTGGATCCAAGCAATGGCGTGGTACACAGTGTCCTGGGATTTCTCTATGCGAAGCGGATCAGAGGGCGGGAGGATCTGGAGCGGGCCATCAGTTACTATGAGCACTCCCTTCAATTGGACGCGCGCAATGCCGCTGTACACAACAATCTGGGGGAACTCCTGGTACGCCAGGGGAACTTCGAGAAGGCGGCTGACCATTTCGAGCAGGCTCTTCGCATCCGGCCGGATTATGCGGAATCCCATCATAATATGGGGAACATTCTGATGCGCGACGGAAAACCCGGGGAGGCCATCCTTTCTTTCGAGAAGGCCTTGAAACTTCGGCCGGATTTCATGGAGGCCCGAAGCAACCTAGGTGTCGTTCTTCTGCGGGAGGGGAGGATCCGGGAATCTGAGGAGCAGTTTCAGAGGGTGCTCCAGATTCGGCCTGACCAGGATAAGGCCTGGGAGAATTTGGGGTCTGTGTTTATTCGACAGGGCCGATATCGGGAGGCTGCTGACCTGTTCCAGAGGTGGATAAACCATGCGCCTGATCACCCTCGAGCGATCCTAAGCTATGCGTGGTTGTTGGCTGTTTGCCCGGATGCTGACGTAAGGGATGGCAAGGAGGCTATCGGGTTGGCTGAGCAGGTGTGCCGGGCCGGAGAATACCGCAGTCCCGGAGCATTGGGCGTGTTGGCAGCAGCCTATGCGGAGGAGGGCCAGTATGAAAAGGCGGTGCATTATGCCCGGAATGCTGTTGACATGGCCACGGCAAGCGGGAAGGACGAACTGGCTCGCCAGATAGCGGTGCAGCTTGAGCTTTACGGGTCTCATCGGCCGTATCGGATGCAACCTTAGTCGGCCCAGGTTTTCCTGGCCGGTGGCAGGGACGCAGACGACCCGGAGGAACTCCAGGGATGGATAGTTGGGATGCTCTGCGTGCTTTGTGACTCTGTGCCAAATGGGACACGGAGCCCTATGCATTCGGGATTCTGCGGTCCTGACTCGCCCCTCGATGTAATTTGACAGGAGGGGCTTCCTCTATCAGCTTGAGTGGGACCAGGCCTGCCTGATGCGAGGGAAGGAGGCGCAGGCGCATAACAATCTCGGCGTGGTCCTCGTCAGGCAGCAAAGGCCTGCCGAGGCGATCGGTCCTTGTCTCTGGAAGCGCTCCGCATCGATCTCGGGCATGCCAGCGCGCGAAAGAATCTCCAGGTGTTCGCGGATAAAGCCGGATGCTCGATTGTCCTTTCCCGAGCGACAACGAAGCTATCCAGGTGCGCCGTCGCAGAGGGTTTCGGCCTCGAAATCCAGCCTTCAGGTTGCCTTCTGACAAAGCCCCAATGGGGGGGGTTTCCTATTCCTCGATGCGCCCGACCACGGAGATCTCAATCAGAGGTTCTTCGGGATAATTGGTGTGTATGAGCACCTTCCCCTGGACCGAGCCGAGCTTCGCGCCCGGTTTCACTCTCAGATCAACGCGGTACTGTGCCCCGGGCCGAAGCTCCACTACCGCGATCTCGAATCTCTCCGTGCGGTCCTCCACCTTCTCGATCTTGAGATCCTTTTTCCCCGTCTTCCAGACAAACACCTGGCCTGCGTCGGACGTATCCTTCCTGGATGCTTGGATCGGAAGGGATCGCGGGGTCACGATAAGCTCCCCCCGAACATCCGCACGAACCTCCACTTCGACCGTGGGTTGGATTTTGCTGGTGGTGGAGATCGTTACGTGCTTCACCACCGGACCGACCGGCGTTTGGGGAGTCAGGCCGATCCATACCACATCCTCTCCTGCATCCTCTTTCTCGCGCGGCAGTATCTCCGCCGTCAGCGCGGGCGATGAGGGTACCACATGGGTCACCGCAAGTTTCGGATTCGCTGGGAATTCCACGCGCACCGACTTCCAAAGTCGGGCGGTTTCCTCCCCTTCTCTATCCTTCCCGGCATGGGCCAAAAGCGCCTGGTCTATCTGCCCAAATACGATGCGGTGCGGCGCAAACGTCACCTCCGACCATACGGTTCCAGAAAAGGAGAGCGACGCCTGTGGGGTGTCCGGATCGTTGGACCACACCGTGAGCGTTTTGTGCGGCCTTCCCACAAAGCCCCTGGAGTTAAACGTGACCCGGATCGTGCCTTCCTCTCCCGGCGCAACGCGCTTCTCGGATACCAGCGCAGCGGTGCATCCACAGCTGGTGCGCACCTTCTCTATGATCAGCGTATCCCCGCCTGCATTCCGAAATAGGTAATGGATCTCCGCTTTTTCTCCCTCCAGGAGTCTCCCGAAATCGGCTGTCGTGGTCTCAAATTGGATATCCGGCTCCCTTTCCTGGCCCCAAGCCGGAAGACCAGACCATGTGAGAAACAGCGCGGTAAGGATCGAGACCCGCCTCGAAAGCCAACATCTTTTCTTGTGCATGGGCTCGTGCTCCTTTCTATGAAAAGGGTTTCCGGGAAAGGCCAAACATCTACCCCTCCCGGAATTTCCCCCACGTCTTTGTGTCCTCGCGGGGGCGCTTCTCTGCGCCTTTCGGGGACCCAAAGCTACAAAAAGAGCCTACCGAATTGTATTCGATAGGCCATTTCTGTCTGCAGCGATTCCGGTAATGCCCCGACGCCTATCGGTCGGTTCGGCGATTTGGCCGGCGATCTCCCTCCGACGATCTACCCGATCCTTCCGATCTATCCGATCTATCCGATCCTGCGGGTTTTTCGAGCAGGGCTTTCCGGCTGAGCTTTATTTTCCCCTGATCGTCAATGCCGATGACCTTCACCTCGATCTTATCCCCTTCGTTGAGGACATCTTCCACTTTTTCCACACGCCGATGCTCCAACTCGGAGATGTGCACCAATCCCTCCTTGCCCGGAAGGATCTCCACGAACGCTCCGAACGGCATGATGCGTTTGACCGTACCGGCATACGTTTTATCCACCTCCGCCTCCTGGACGATGGATTGAACCCACGCCAATGCTCTCTCGCCTGCCTCGGGATCTACCGACCCAATGGTGACCGTTCCGTCGTCCTCGATGTTCACCGTCGCACCCGTTTTTTCCGTGATCTCCCGGATCACCTTCCCGCCGGGTCCGATCACTGCCCCGATCTGGCTCTGTTTGACCTTCATCGTGAGGATTCTCGGTGCATAGCGCGACAACTCCGCTCTGGGCTCGGCTATCGTCTGATCCATCACATCCAACACGTGCAGACGGGCCTCTCGCCCTTTCTGGAGGACTTCCTCGATGATGTGGTAGTCAATGCCGCTCAGCTTGATGTCCATCTGGATTGCGGTGATGCCCTCCCGGGTTCCGGCCACTTTGAAGTCCATGTCTCCGAGGTGATCCTCGATGCCCAGCATGTCCGTCAACAGCAGGAAGCGCGCTCCGTCCTGAATGAGTCCAATGGAGACTCCGGCCACCGGTGCCTTGATGGGCACGCCCGCATCCAGGAGAGAAAGGATCCCGGCGCAGACGGTTGCCTGCGAGGAGGAGGCGTTGGATTCCAGGATGTCGGATACGATCCGGATGGTGTAGGGGAACAGTTCGTCGTTGGGAATAACGGGCTGGATGGCGCGTTCTGCCAGTGCTCCGTGTCCGATATCCCGCCGGGACGGGCCCCGAAGGGGTTTTACCTCGCCCACGCTAAACGGGGGGAAGTTATAGTGGAGCATGTAGTTTTTCCACGATTGGCCTTCCAGGGACTCGATCTTCTGCTCGTCCATCTTGGTCCCCAGCGTGGTTACCGCAAGGCTCTGGGTTTGTCCTCGGGTGAAGATGGCCGAGCCGTGCGTTCTGGGCAGAACGCCCACCTCGCAGGTAATCGAGCGGATATCGTCCACTCCCCGCCCATCCACGCGACGTCCTTCCTCCAGGATCATCCGGCGGAGCTCGTGTTTCTCGACGTCTTCGAGCGCGTTCTTGATCGCCTGCTCCCGCTCTGGAAAGTCTTGGGCGAGCGCCGCAAGGACTTCCTTGGCCACGCAATCCAGGGCGAGCTTTTGCTCCTGTTTGTCCTCAATGCGGTATGCGGCGGCGATTCTATTCTGCGCGGCTTGGCCCACGGAGCTTCTCAGTTCTGGATCTTCGTGGATCTCCGGCGGCGCGTGCTTCGTTTTTCCGCACGCCCGCACCAGTTCCTCCTGAAGCTCCGCGATGCGGCGGATCTCCTCCATGGCCATTTGGACCGCTTGGGCGACCGGCTCTTCGGAGACCTCATGAAGCCCTGCCTCCATCATGGTGATCTGGTCCGTGTGGCCCGCTACCACGATATCCCCCCGGCCCTCCGCTCGTTGTGAAAACGTGGGATTGAGGATGAGTCCGTCGTCCGTCACTCCGATCCGCACCGCTCCGGTGGCCAGATCGAAGGGGATCGAGGAAATTCTGAGGGCTGCGGAAGCGGCGATGATTCCGAGGACATCCGCATCGTTCTCCTGGTCCGAGGAGAGGACCATCAGCATAATCTGCACTTCGTCCATATATCCTTCCGGAAACAGCGGACGAAGAGGGCGGTCAATCAAGCGGCACGTCAAGGTTTCCTTCTCTGTGGGTCGGCCTTCGCGTCGGAAGAAACTCCCCGGGATCTTGCCCGCAGCATACATTTTCTCCCGGAAATCCACAAACAACGGGAAGAAGTCGTCTCCGTCCCTCGGTTTCGCGGACACGACCGTTGCCAGCAACACCGTATCCCCATACTGGGCCCAGACTGCCCCGTCGGCCTGTCGGGCCACATGTCCGGACTCCAATGACAGGGTTCGGCCTCCTAGTTCCATTTCTACACGATGAGTCATATAATCTACCTCTTTTCTTTCTTTGTTGGTGGGTGATTGGTGAGGGGTGATGGGTGCGCAGATAATTGATTGCGGATTGCCATTCCCCACTCACGACTCATCCTTCGCTTCTGGGGTCAGCGTCTGAGTCCGAGCGTTGCGATCAACGCCCTGTAGGCCATGACGTCCTTCTGTGTCAGATAGTTCAGCAGTCGCCGACGCTGTCCCACCATTTTCAGCAAGCCCCTTCGTGTATCGTGGTCTTTCGTGTGCGTCCGGAGGTGGTCCGTCAATTGGCGGATTCGCTCTGTCAAGAGAGCCACCTGAACCTCTGTAACCCCCGAGTCTTTTTCGTTTTTTCCGAAAGCTGCGATGAGCTCGATCTTCTTTTCTTTTGTCAGCGGCATCTTATTCTCCTTGAATGCAAGGTACTTGGTGGGCGTTTTCGACCCATCATGGATGTAAGAGTGTTCTTGCGCGCTCGATATCTTTTGTGATCTGCCTGGACAGCGCTTCCGGACCCTCGAAGGTCCGTTCTGCCCGGATCTTCTCCACAAAATACGCTCGAACGGTTGCCCCGTAAATGGTTTCCTCAAAATCCAAGACGTGCACCTCAATCGCGCGTCCCGATCGGAAACTGGGCCTGAATCCGATGTTCATCAGCGCCGGGAAACGTGCTCCGTTCCATTCGGCCCACATGGCATACACCCCATCTCCGGGAAGGAGCTTTCTCGGATGATCTATTTTGAGGTTTGCGGTGGGAAAGCCAAGCCTTCTTCCCCGTCCGTCCCCCCAGATCACCTCTCCGGCCAAGCTGTAAGGGCGTCCCAGCAAACGAGACGCGTCTGCAACACGTCCCTCGCTGATCAATCGGCGGATGCGGGTGCTGCTGACCGGAGCCCCATCCACGATCAAGGGAGGGACCGCAGCCACTTCGAATCCGAAGCGTTCCCCAAGACGCTTTATGGACTGGAGGTTCCCGGAGCGTCCCCGACCGAAGGCGTGGTTGGTTCCGAGCACCACCACTTCGGCTCCGATGCCCTCCACCAAAATCTCCCGAACAAAGTCCTCAGCGTCCAACCGGGCCATTTCTTCGTTGAAGGGCAGAAAGAGGGTCTCATCCATCTCCTCCTTCTGCAGCATCGCTATGCGCTCCGCCTTTGTGGTCAGCAGAAAGGGAGCCGATTCGGGAGCGATTACCGTTTGAGGATGCGGCTCGAATGTAAGTACGACGCTGGTGCCTTTTCGGATTTTCGCCTTGCAGCGCATCTCCCGAAGAATTTCCTGATGTCCCAAGTGAACGCCGTCGTAGGTGCCCACTGTTACTACGGGATGGTCCAGGGAAGGAAAAGAGTCTATGCGATCTATGATCTTCATGCACTCTGTCGGTGATAGGGGGTTGGGGAGCCGGTGTCAGATTGCCATGAAGGTCCCGCAGGTCGCAGGTCAGGAAAGAACGCAAACCGGTTTGAGCACTTCTGAGCAGTGCGCGACGCCGAGAAAGTCGCCATGTGCTCCGATGACTCTTGCGGTTTCCTCGCCGGGCCTGTCTTCCAGGACATCCCACTGATGTACAGGTGCGCCGTTTCGGAAGCGCGCTTCTTCGGTTTCCGAGAGCTGCACCCGAAGGAGCGGACTGAGCGCCTCGTTCATAGAGAGCACATGCGCCCCCATCGTGCCGTCCTTTGCGCAGGAGGCAACCTGGCTTACGGAGAGGCTTTGCGTTTCGTCAAACGGCCCGCATCGCGTCCGCCTGAGCGCTGCAAGATGTGCACCCGGCCCCAGCCTTTCGCCCAGGTCGTGGGCCAGCGCGCGGATATACGTGCCTTTTGAGCAGACGACCCGGATGTGGAGGATCGGGGCTCGATAGCTCAGGATCCTCAATTCAGAGAGGGTTACTGTTCTCGGCTTTCTGGCGATCTCCTGTCCCTTGCGGGCGAGTTCATAGAGTTTCGTGCCGGCTACTTTAACCGCAGAAAACATCGGAGGGATCTGCTCAATGCTCCCCCGAAAGTGCTCGCACGCGGCTTCGAGTTCGGGCATCGTGAAGTTCGGCACTTCCGTGGTCTTTTCGACCCTGCCCTCGGCATCGAAGCTATCGGTCGTGATCCCCAGCCGGACTTGGGCAGTATAGGATTTCTCGTCCGTGTCCAGAAATTGGATGATCCGCGTGGCCCGCCCCAGACAGATCACCAGGACGCCGACGGCCATTGGATCGAGTGTTCCGGTGTGTCCCACGCTCTTTTGACTTAGGATCTTCCGAATGCGAGCCACTACATCGTGCGAGGTCCATCTCTGCTCCTTGTCAACAATGAGAACGCCGTCCATCGGGACCTCGTGAAAATGCCTTCAGCGAAGCTCCCCAGCCAAAAATGTGCAGGACCCTTTCAGGCTGCTTTGACTTGGGGGTTGGAATGTGGCGGGGGTCATTCCTCATCGTGGATGATGTTTCTCAAGAGCGCGTCCATTCGGGTGCCTCGCTCCACAGAGTCATCATACCGGAAGGAGAGCTCCGGGATTCTCCGAAGCGTGAGTAACCTTCCCAATTCCCGGCGAAGGAATCCTCCCGCGCTGTGCAACCCCTCCAGGGTCTGGGCCCGCAGGGTCTCATCATCTCCCATAACGCTAACAAAGATCTTGGCATATCGCAGATCCTGCGTCACCTCTACGCCGGTGATCGTCACAAATCCAATGCGAGGGTCCTTCAGCTTTCTGATCAGGAGGCTGATCTCTTCCTGTAGCAAGTCATTTACGCGATCTGCGCGTTTGTATTCCATCAGATCAATACCTGTTTCTCGTTGTGCGTGCAAAGATCGCCGGGAGAGGTAAAATGGTCCCCGTGATTTTCGTGTACTGCGGGAAAGCCCATCGCATTTTTCGATCAGTCCAGATGCCGTGCGGTCTCCACCACCTCAAAGGCCTCGATCATGTCGCCGAGTTTCAGGTCGTTGAAGTTGGCTACGCCGATTCCGCACTCGTATCCCGTAGCGACTTCCCGCACATCGTCCTTGAATCGCCTCAGGGAGGTTATTTTGCCCTCGAAGATGACCACATGGTCCCGAAGGACGCGCGCTGATGCGTTGCGCCGGAGGGTGCCGGATTGCACATAGGATCCTGCAATCACTCCTATGGAGGGCACCCGGAAGATCTCCCGGATTGTGGCCGCTCCGAGGATGTTCTCACTGATCTCCGGAGGAAGAAGACCGGACAGGGCCGCCTTCACATCCTCCACGGTTTCATAGATGACCCGATACAGACGAATGTCCACGTGTTCCCGCGCTGCCAGCTCCCTGGCTCGCACATCCGGGCGCACGTGGAAACCGATTACAATGGCATCCGATGCAGCGGCCAGCAACACGTCGGATTCGGAGATTGCGCCCACGCCCGAATGGATCACCTTGATGCGCACCTCTTCGGTGCTCAATTCCATCAAGGCGCTGCTCAAAGCCTCCACGGAGCCGTCCACGTCAGCCTTCAGGATGAGACCGAGATCCTTGACCTGACCCTCCTCGATCCGACGGTGGAAGTCCGCCAAGGTCATCCGATGTTCCCTGCGGCGAGCGTCGTGCTCGGCCTTCAATTGTCGGCGCTTTTGACTGATTTCGCGGGCCTTTCGCTCCTCGGCAAGAACGATGAACGAATCCCCGGCCTGCGGTACGCTTTCTATACCCAATACCTGCACCGGCGTCGATGGGCCTGCTTCCGCTATGCCTTGTCCCCGCTCATCCAATAGGGCTCGCACCCTACCGCTGCAAAGCCCTGTGACAAAGGCGTCGCCCACCCGCAAGGTCCCATCCTGGATTAGAACCGTGGCCACCGCTCCGCGTCCGGGATGCAACTCGGCTTCAATAATGACGCCGCGCGCCTTCCGGTCCGGGTTGGCGGTCAACTCCATCAGCTCCGCCTCCAAAAGTACCATTTCCAAAAGTCGCTCAATGCCCGCCCCGGTCTTGGCGGAAACCTCCACAGTGATCGTCTTTCCCCCCCATTCCTCCACCAGAACCCCGCGATGAGAGAGCTCCTGTCGAATCCGCTCAGGATCCGAGGTAGGCAGGTCGATCTTGTTGATGGCCACCACAATGGGTACCTCGGCCGCCCTGGCATGGTCTATTGCCTCGATGGTCTGGGGCATGACGTGATCGTCCGCTGCAACAACCAGGATCACGATGTCTGTTGCCTGGGCACCTCTGGAACGCATCGCCGTGAACGCCTCGTGGCCCGGGGTATCCAGAAAGGCGATCTTTCCGCCCGCCAACTTCACCTCGTATGCGCCAATATGCTGGGTGATGCCCCCGGATTCTCCCGCCACTACGTTCGTCCGCCGGATCGTATCCAACAGCGACGTTTTTCCATGATCCACATGTCCCATAACCGTAACCACTGGCCCTCTTGGAAGTTCAGGCCCGGTTCTTTCTTCTTCCTCCCCAGCGAAGAGATTCTCGGTGTACTCTTCCAGGACCTCCACATCGTATCCGAATTCATCGGCCACCATGGTGAGGGTCTCCACATCCAGACGCTGGTTGATGGAGACCATCAGTCCCATCTCAAGACACCGGGCGATTACCTCCGAGGCAATCACGCCCATTTGATCCGACAACTCCGCAATAGAGATAAACTCGCTGGCCCGAATCACATTCCGAATCTCCTCCGGTTTCTGCTCGGTGGCATGCTGGACCTGCGTTTTTCTGCGCCTTGAACGGGGCGCTCCCTCCATCTTTGTCAACGTCTTCCGAACGTTTGCAACGATCCCCTGCGTATCCTTCTCACGCCGCCGTCTCGGAGATGGGGTTCGCTCCTTGCCAGCCAGCAGACGTTTCTTGATATGCTCCCCATTCTGCTCTTCTTCGATGGGCTTTTCCCGAGTCGGTTTTCTTCGTTTTCGGCCTTCGCCCTTCCCGGACTCTCCCGTGTCTCCCGGGAGGCGAGGTCGATCCCTTTGGGGTCTGGGGCCTTCCCTTGATGGGCGCGCGGCTCCGCTTGGCGGTCGGGGACCGTCCTTTGACGGGCGCGCGTTCTCCCTTTGGGGTCTGGGACCTTCCCTTGAGGGACGAGCGGCTCCGCTTGGCGGTCGCGGACCTTCCCTTGAGGGACGAGCGGCTCCGCTTGGCGGTCGGGGACCGTCCTTTGATGGGTGCGCGGTTTCCTTTGGGGCCTGGGGACCTTCCTTGGATGGGCGGGATCGTTCCTCCGGATCTGTCCGTGGACGTTCCCTCCGTGCGGGTGCTGGTCTCTTGGCAGGCTCCTCCCGCTTCTGGCGGTCCGTACGCACTTTCATCTCTCTGCGGGAAGTTTCTCGTTCCTCCTCAAATCTCCGCTCAATCCAACCCAGCATATCATCCGTCATCACACTCATGTGACTTCGCGCCTCAAAACCCTTCTCCCGGAGCATACTGAGCAACGCTTCGCTGGACAGATGATTTTGTTTGGCCACTTCATAAATGCGTGTTTTCGCCATAAGCTTACACTCCCTCTAACCTTCAAATGCCAGATGCTGAAGCGCGATCCCGTTCGCTGCAGAATACCGCGGATGGAGAGGTACCTTATCCGGTTAGATGCCGGATAAAACCTTCTCCCTTTCCTTTGGGCAATTCCATTGGCAGTCACCGAACGGGGCAAGGGAGAAGGTTCAAGATCTGACGACAGTCGAAACTTGCAGGATTGCCCCGGCCAAATGGACATCCCGAACAAGAAGCGCGGATCGCGCCGATTTCCCAACCCATCGCCCGAGATCCTCTTTGGTCCCAATGATCACCATCGGGACCCCTTTCCCCTGCGACAATCCTGCGAAACGGGCTCTAATCGATTCGCTCACATCCTCCGCCAATACGATGAGATGTCCCTTCCCGCTGTTGAGGGCCTGGCGGCACATCGCTCCTCCGGAGATGACCTGTCTGGCCCGGGCCGCCAACCCCACGTATCCCCCCACTCGATCGATGATCGCTTGTCCGGGTTTGGCGGCTGGTATCACAACGTTCCTCCGTTGAATAGCAAAAGCCAAAAGCCCGGTGGTTGTGCGAGAGGCGTTCAGCCCTCTGGTCGATCCTCGGTCCAAGGGGTTTTGGAACCAGGACCGAAGGCACGCCGGGTTTCTGAATCCCTGCACGGGGCAAAAAGGGGGAAGAGATTCCCTTTGCGCCATCGGAAGAAAAGGAATTCGCTTCGCCCGAAAGGACAGGAGCGGAACAGGGCAATTTATCTTGCCATCATTCGGTAGCAATCAATTGTCGGCGGGCTCGCCTCCCCCCTCTTCCGGTGGGAGATCGCCTGGGGCCTTCTGAGCGGAGAGCCTGGTTTGTTCGGCCACGAGTGCGATGGCCTGATTGCGCAGGTCCTCGGCTTTCTTGGGTCCGAGCCCCGGGACCGCAGTCAGTTCGTCGATCGACGTGCGCGCCAGTTTCTCCACGGTCAGAATCTTATGGAAAAACAGATCCTCAGCCAGCTTTTTTCCGATTCCCTTCAGATCCTCCTGGAGCTGCTGTTTCATCCGTTCGGCGCGTGCCAGACGATCCCCATATTGTTCCTCGCTAAGGATGTCAATCTTCCAGTCTTCCAGAAGATTTGCTGCCAGGCGCGCGTTTTGACCGGCTCTCCCAATGGCCAGGGAAAGCTGATCCTCATCCACAATGGCGATCAGTCGCGGTTCGTTGGGCACACGCTCCACCCGTTTTACCTCAGCCGGACTCAGCGCGCGGCGAAGAAACACCTCTGGCTCCGGGTCCCACGGGATGATGTCAATGCGCTCGTTGCTCAACTCGCGCACGATGCTTTGTACCCGCGTTCCCTTCATGCCCACGCATGCGCCCACGGGATCCACCCGGTTGTCTGTGGAGCTGACTGCAATCTTGGAGCGCTCCCCAGGAACCCGGGCAATCGCTTTGACCGCAACAATACCCTCGTAGATTTCCGGGACCTCAATTTGCAGCAGTTTCTCCAGAAAACGAGGATGTGTCCTGGAAAGGATGACCTGTGGCCCTTTGGAGGTTCTCTGTACATCGATGATATAGGCACGAATCGTATCTCCCTGCCGATATCGCTCCCGACGAATCTGTTCCTTGACGGGCATCACCGCCTCCGTATGTCCCAGATTGACGATGACATCCCCACGGCTGACTTGCTGGACGGAGCCTGTCACAAGCTCCCCGATTTTCTCTGAGAATACCGCAAAAACCTTCTCTCGCTCTGCTTCCCGGATGCGCTGAATCAAGATTTGCTTGGCGGTCTGGATCGCATTTCTTCCAAAATCGGAGAAGTGTAGTTCCTCCACCACCTTGCCTCCTACCTGGGCTTCCGGATCCAATATCCGTGCTTCTTTCAGGGAAATCTCTTCGTGCGAGGCCGCCTCCTCCTCCACCACGGACCGGGTCGCAAAAAGTCCGATCTCTCCGCGTTCTTCATTGATCGTCAGATGAATATGGTCGGCCGATCCGAAACGCCGCTTGGCCGCCGAAAGCAGCCCTGCCTGCAATGTCTCGATGATCAGGCCTTTGTCCACATTGCGTTCTCTGGCAATTTGCCCAAATGCCTCCAGGACTTCATAATTCATGCGAAAAACCTCCGGACCTGCATAGTGCTCGGATAGCGCCACGGGTGCGCTGTGGTCCTTCCTCCAGGGGAGTCCGGAGAAGGGAATCGTGGCACCAGGGGTCAGCATCAGAATTGAACGGTTATCTTTCCTTCGTGAATATCTGAAAGTGGAATCTCGACCTGTTCGTTGTTGCTCTCCAGGGTCAGGGAGTGATCCTCGACCTTCTGGAGCCGTCCCGTTTTCTCAGCGGGCTGGATGCCTTCTTCCAGCGTCAGACGGATGTTTTGTCCCACAGCGCGCTGGAAGTCCCGCTCGGAGCGCAGGGGACGATCTATCCCAGGTGAGGATACTTCCAGCGAATACGACCCTTCAAAGAGCTGCTCCATGTCAAAAAGATCTTTCGCCTCGCGGGTGAACCGCGCGCAATCTTCCACCGTCACCCCGCCCGGCTTATCGATAAATGCGGTGATCAGGGCATTCCGCCCCCTCTGAGAGACCTTCAGCTCCACCAGCTCGATCTCCTCGCCCTGCAACACGCCATCGAGTAATCGGTGAATCACCTCGTGCCTGCGGTCGTGGACCCCCATCATGCGCTCCTTCGGGCGAAATTCAGTCGAATTGTCCGGATAAGTAAAAGAGTGGGCGACGACCACCCACTCTTGACAAAAGATAATACATTTTGTCTCTTAATGCAAGGGAAAAAATGGGATAGCCGGATAGGACAGGGGAGACGCGGGACCCAGGGAGGACTTTGGCGAAACTTCCCCTGCAGGCGAAAGCGAGGAAAGAGGGGTTATCGAGGCTTCCTCGTGTTTCGCCTGTTTCTCTTTCGCGACACCCGGGCGTCGCCTCTTTCCCTTTCCGTTTACAGCGCGAATTCCTGCTCCATCTCCCGAATCAGCTCGAGGGTTCGTTCCATGATCTCCGTCTGGGGAACTTTTTGTGTGATGGGACTGTTTCGAGGTTTGATCTCCACGTTTCCCTCCGCAAGCGCGCGAGCGCCGATGGTGATCCGGATGGGAAGCCCCAGAAGATCCGCGTCCTTAAATTTGACCCCTGCGCGCTCTTCCCGGTCGTCCATTAGGACTTCGACACCGCGTCCCCCTAAGTCCTCGTAGAGTGCCTCGGCCACTTTCATCGTGTTCGCATCGCTGACGTTGACCGGGAGGAGGTGCACGTGGTAGGGCGCAATACTGATGGGCCAGACGATCCCGTCCTCATCGGCGCGCTGTTCGATGACGGAAGCCGCAATGCGCTCGATGCCGATGCCGTAGCTTCCCATCACCAACGGGCGATCTTCCCCCGCGGCGTCTGAGAACGTGGCACCAATGGCCTCCGAATAGCGGGTTCCCAGCTTAAAGATATGTCCCACCTCGATGGCGGTCCCAAATGTCAAGACGTTTCCGCATTCCCCACAGGTGTCGCCCTGGGCAGCGGCTCGTACGTCCGCGAAACGCGTGACCTCGAAATCCCGACCGATCTCAATGCCGGTCTGATGATAATCGTCCTCGTTTGCACCAGTGGTCAGGTTGTGCTGGCCCCTGAGCCCCTCATCCGCGATGATCTCCACCCCAGAGAGTCCGACCGGACCCACGAAGCCCACATGGGCGCCGGTGAATTTGAGCACCTCATCCGGTTCTGCGGGTCTGGGCGCAGCTCCCAACACCTTCTCAAGCTTTGCCTCACTGACCGCATAATCCCCCCGAACCAGCACCATTACCGGATTCTCATCGGCCATAAAGAGCAGGGATTTCATCAGACCGGACGGACCGATGCCGAGAAGGCTCGAGACCTGGTCGATGGTTTTCGTGCTCGGAGTCGCGACCTTAGAGAGCTCCCTCTCAGTGCTTCCCACGGGTGAGGAAACGGAAACGGCCACCTCGATGTTCGCCGCGTACCCACACGATTTGCATCGTGCGATCCGATCCTCTCCGGCTTCAGAGGGGACCATGAATTCCTCCGAGTCGCTGCCGCCCATCAGCCCACTGAAGGCGCGCACGGTCACGAAATCCAGCCCGCATCGCGCCAGAATTCGGTGGTATGCCTCCCGCTCCTGCGCGTAGCTTTGATCCAGCCCCTCCCGGTCCCGATCGAAGCTATACGCGTCCTTCATCGTAAACTGCCGACCGCGCAACAGCCCCGAACGAGGCCGGGGCTCGTCCCGGAATTTCATCTGGATCTGGTACCACGTCTGGGGCAGGTCCCGATAGGAACGAATCTCTCCAGCCGCGATCTCCGAAAAGACCTCCTCGTGGGTGGGTGCCAGCGCCAGATCGGCATTCTTTCGATCCTTCAGACGGAACATATCATCCCCATACTCCGTCCATCGTCCGGTGCGCTCCCACAGATCGCGCCTGCTCAGGGTGGGCAGAAGAAACTCCTGCGCTCCGATCCGATCCATCTCTTCCCGCACAATGCGCTCGATGTTCCGGAGCACACGCCGTCCAAGCGGCAGATAGCAATACACGCCCGCCACGTGCATGCGAATCATCCCGGCGCGCAGCATCAAGCGATGGCTCTTCACCTCCGCTTCGGAGGGTGTTTCCTTCAACGTGGGTATAAACGCCTTCGACAATCTCATGACATCTCCTCGGTTGCCCTGCTGCGATCGGTCCGACTCTTGCGAGCAGGCAGTGGAGCCGGATTGTTCCGACCGCTGGGGAAGGAAAAGACCCCGGGGGATTTCAGATCTCCGAGGTCTTTTATCATCATACACCAATTCTGGAATAGTGGAATACCTGGAGGCGGGCGCTATGCTTTCTTTGGGGCCTTAAGCATAAGCGCCAGCACCGCCGCGAACAGGCAGGCAATTCCGGCGATCACAAACGGCGTGATCCATGCGCTCACGTCGCCCCCTTGGGCAGCGTCCTTGAAATGCCCGGCCACCTGGGGCCCCGCAATGCCTGCGACGCCATAGGACAGGAACACCCATCCGTAATTGGCGCCCACATTCTTGTTTCCGAAGAAATCGGCGGTTGCAGCGGGGAAGAGTGCAAAGTTGCCCCCGAAGTTGAAGCCGATCAGGCATGCCCCTATGATCAATCCCATGGCGCTCGTTCCCAGCCTGAAAAAGAGGAGCATGATGATTCCCTGGGAAAGACAGATCAGAAACAGGGAGCTTTTTCGCCCGATCTCATCGGAGATGGCGCCCCATGCGATCCGGCCAAGTCCATTGAAGAGGGCATACCATGCCATTGCCGTGCCTGCGATTGTTCCCGCTACAGCGGCACTGGAAGCGGCGCCACTGGCCTTGAGCGCGTCAATGCCGAACAGGCGGATGCAGTAGATCACCATCAGTCCGGCCAGGCCGGATCCGATAAACATCATAAACAGGATATAATACTGCGGAGTCTTTCGCATCTCGGCGCTGGTAAGATCGATAGCTCCCGTGGCCTTGCCCGATTCGGTTTCCTTAGGCGGCTCCCAGCCCTTCGGTTTGTATCCCGCGGGCGGATTGACCATGACGATGCTTCCCAGAAGGACGAGCACGAGGAAGATTATTCCGTAGATGAAGAAAACGCTCTGCACACCGGGCAGCCCGAAAACGTGTGTGGTATTGAGCAGGCCGCCAAACCAGCTTCCCGCCAGTTTCACCCACAGCGTCGCGCCGAAACCGAAGCCCGCTACTGCGAGTCCGGTGATCATGCCTTTTTTGTCTGGAAACCATTTGACCCCTACTGCGATGGGGACGACGTAGGCAAGCCCGGTGCCCACGCCGCCGATGATTCCGATTGAGAGAAGTTGCGCCACAAACGAGCGGCCGAAGAGACCGCCGAGCATATACCCGACGCCCAGTACGATGCCGCCCGAAATGGCCATCGGCCGGGGACTCACTGTTGCCTGCATCCTTCCTGCAAGGACCATGACCACCGCAAACGTTGCCAGCACCGCGGAGAAAATCCACGCGGCCTGGGTGGCTGAAAAGCCATATCCGCCATCCGTGACAGCAGCCGTTAGGTTTTTCGTGAACACACTCCACGCATAGATGACACCGAGAGAAAGCTGAATGAGCACTGCGCCGATGACTACCAACCACCGGTTCATGGGATCCTGATCTGACATGTCCGTTCGTTTCCCTTGCCAACGCGGTGTTGGATTCTGATCCCGCAAGTCAAGCCTCGGGATTTTGCGATACGACTGAATGTTCCGGACTCCGGTCAAACAGCGAGGATGTACCTGCTCGGAAACAATGAGGCTCAGAGAAAGGCAGCAGAAGGGCGTTCCTGTCATCAAACTGCCCGGAACAACCGAAGTCGATCCGGGCAGTTTTCTCGTTCTATAGGTCCATCTCCCAGTTTTCCATTCAGCCCGCCTGAGAGCCGCTGAATTCTCTCCTAAGGAGACGATTACTGTCTCTCATGGACCAGCGTATCCACGACGCTCGGATCGGCCAAAGTGCTCGTATCGCCAATCTGGTCCACCGCGTCCTCCGCGATCTTCCGAAGAATGCGCCGCATGATCTTGCCGGAACGCGTTTTCGGAAGCGCTGGCGCAAACTGGATCTTATCGGGCGCGGCAATGGGACCGATCTCTTTGCGCACGTGCAGAACCAGTTCCTTGCGCAGCGCATCACTCCCTTCCACGCCGTCGACCAGGGTCACGAACGCGTATAATCCCTGGCCTTTGATCTCGTGGGGCATGGGAGCCACTGCGGCCTCGGCCACCTTTTCGTGGCTGACCAATGCGCTTTCGACCTCTGCGGTGCCGATGCGGTGGCCGGACACGTTTACCACGTCGTCCACCCGGCCCATCAGCCAGAGATCACCGTCCTCATCCACCCGGCAGCCGTCGCCTGTAAAATACAGGTTGTTATACATCGAGAAGTAGGTATCCACGAATCGCTCGTGATCGCCCCACATCGTGCGCATCATCCCCGGCCACGGCTTTTTGATGCAAAGCTTGCCGCCCTCGTTCACGGAGCACTCCGTGCCGTCATCGCGAAGCACCGCCGGTTCCACTCCAAAAAACGGTCGCAGCGCAGCCCCGGGTTTGAGTACATGCGCGCCCGGCAACGGAGTAATCAGCACGCCGCCGGTTTCGGTCTGCCACCATGTGTCCACGATGGGGATTTTGCCCTTGCCGATGACATTATAGTACCACATCCACGCTTCCGGATTGATCGGCTCGCCCACCGAGCCCAACACCCTCAGGCTGCTCAGGTCGTACTGATTGGGCCATTGGTCTCCCCGCGCGATCAGCGCCCGGATGGCGGTGGGTGCGGTGTAGAACACGGTGACCTTGTATTTCTCGACGATCTGCCAGAAGCGGCCCGCATCCGGATAGGTGGGCACGCCCTCAAACATCAAACTGGTGGCTCCGTTGGCCAGCGGTCCGTAAACGATGTAACTGTGTCCGGTAACCCATCCGATGTCGGCGGTGCACCAGTAGATGTCGTCATCGTGGATGTCGAAGATATACTTGTGCGTCAGCGTGGTGTGCAGCAAGTACCCGCCAATCGTGTGCACCACACCCTTGGGTTTGCCCGTGGAGCCCGACGTATAAAGAATAAACAGCGGATCTTCCGCGTTCATTCTCTCCGGCTCACAAATAGCATCCGCTCTGGCCATCTCATCGTGGTACCATACGTCCCGGCCGTCCTGCATCTCGCAGGTCTCCGCGTTGCGCGCTATGACCACGACTTTCTCGATGGAAGGCGTCTTTTCGAGCGCCTCATCAGAGATGTTTTTTAGGTGGATGAATTTCCCTGCGCGCAGGGACACGTTGGAGGTGATCAGCACCTTGCAGTTCGAGTCGTTGATCCGGTCCGCCAGTGCGTCCGCGCTGAATCCACCGAATACGATGGAGTGAATGGCCCCGATCCGGGCGCATGCCAACATCACGATTGGAAGCTCCAGAATCATCGGCATGTAGATGGCCACCCGGTCGCCCTTCTCCACCCCGTAGGATTTCAGCACATTGGAGAATTTGCAGACCTCGTGATGTAGGGCTTCGTAGGTGAGCGTTTTCGTTTCTTCCTCGGGCTCTCCCTGCCATACGAGGGCGGGTTTCGTCCGGAGGCGGGTCAAGAGATGCCGGTCCAGGCAGTTGGACGTGATGTTCAGCTCCCCGTCCTCGAACCACGTATGCTTGACCTTGCGTCCCTGCGTGTCCCATATATATTTACGCGCCACGGAGGGCGCTCTATACCAGTCCAGCGTATCGGCCTGCTCGAGCCAGAAGCCGTCGGAGTCCTCGATGGAACGTTTGTACATGGTCTTGTACTGCTCGGCGTCAAGGTGCGCTCTTCTGATCACCTCTTCCGAAGGCGGGAAAGTCCGCTTTTCGGTCATCAGCGAATCGGTTGAGTTGGCTTCTTTTTTCTCAGCAGCCATTTTCTCCCTCCTTATGCTATTGGATACAAGTCGCTTGTTCTGTATCCATTCGGTTACCACTCCTCGACCATCCTCAGCAACTCGGCCAAGTCCTGCTTCATCCGATCGGCGAGACTCGGAGGAGCGATCCAGTCAGAAAGCGGCAGATCCAGCTGCTCTTTCACATATGCCGGATCCTCCCTGAGTTTTTCCTGCACCGTTTCTGCGGTATAGTGCTTTTCACGCAGCAGGTGCTTTATTAAAAAGACAATCTTGAGATCACGCGCGCGATAGGCCCGATTGCCGGCTCGGTTCTTCTTTGGCTTCAGCAGGGCAAACGCGTCCTCCCAATATCTTAGGATGTGTGGCCTGACGTCGGTCAACGTCGAAACCTCACCGATTGCGAAGTACTTTTTCTCCAGGATATCGCTCATCGCAAAGCTCCCCTTTGGACCAGCAGCGGAGGTGAGAGTCTGTCTGCCTGAATTGCGCCTCCCCCTCATGGAGAAGGCCCAGATCGGGTAGTGTGATTCCTCGTGACTTATCTCAAGCCCACACCTCCGGCTTGGCATCCCGAACCATTAGATCGAATACCGCATCCTGAGGGGTTTTGCCCTCAAACAGCACGCTGTACATCTGATTCGTGATCGGCATTTCCACCTGCAGTTCCTGAGCAAGCCTATAGGTGGACCGCGTAGTGGGCACCCCCTCGGCCACCATGCCGCCCATCCTGCCCATCACCTCGTCCAGGCTTTCTCCTTTGCCGATCTTTTCTCCTACGTGGCGGTTGCGGCTGTGCGGACTGATGCACGTGGTAATCAGATCTCCCATGCCGGACAGGCCCGCAAATGTCTCTGCACAGGCTCCCATGGCCGTGCCCAGGCGGGTGATTTCCGCCGCCCCTCGAGTCAGCAGGGCTCCCTTGGTATTGTCCCCGAACCCCAATCCGTCGCATATTCCGGACGCCAGGGCGATCACATTCTTCAGCGCGCCTCCGAGCTCAACGCCCACCAGATCGGAGTTTGTATACACCCGAAAGGTGGGCGTCATAAAGGCATCCTGAATTCGTTCTGCCGTGCTCCGATCCTTCGAACCCGCCACCACGGTGGTGGGAATCTTCCGGCTGACCTCCTCCGCATGGCTTGGGCCCGAGAGGGTGGCCACTCGCTCCGGGGTCAATCCCCCGATCTCCTCAAGCAACAATTCCGACATACGCTTCAGAGTTTTGTTTTCGATGCCCTTGGCCACATTGACGACTATGGCGTGCTCCGCGAGCATGGGAGCGGCTTTTCGGGCCACCAGACGCGCAAATTGACACGGAACCGCGAAAACGACCATGTCCCGATCCGACACCACGTCGGACAAATCGCTGGAGATGAGGACCTGCTTGGGGATCTCCACTCCGGGCAGATAGACCGCATTTTCCCGCTCTTGGATCATCTGCTGAACCTGATCGGCCTCAAACTGCCATAGTCCCACGTGATGCTCTTTTTCCGCCAACAGAATCGCCAGCGCGGTGCCCCATCCACCGGCACCGATCACTCCTATATTCATCTCTACTCCTTTAAGTTTCGGATAATCTTTGCGGAGGCAGGCAGAAAGGGAAGAACGTGTGAGGAGGAGAAAGTGGAACGGTTTGAAACTTCGAAGCCCACTTTCTCATTTTCCCGCTTTCCCGCCTTCCCGCTTGCCAAAGCGGTTCTCCTCGCCCCGGATCAGGCGTCCGATATTGGCGCGATGCCGCAGGATAAGCAGGCCGCCGATCACACAGCCGAAAACGAGCAGGGCGTTGGAGATCTCCGCGTGGAGACCAAATCGTGCGACGAAAAGCCCGACCGGAAGTGTCAAAGATGCCGCGATTGACCCTGCAGAAACATAGCCCGTCGAGAATGTCACCATGCACCAGACTCCGAGCGCAATCAGAACCGGGATCGGAGCCAAAGCGACCCATACCCCGCCGGCTGTCATGACCCCTCGCCCCCCCCTGAATCCGGCGAACAGGCTCCAGATGTGTCCCACGACCGCCGACATCCCCGCAGCAATCTGCAGAAGCCCCGGATCGAGGTGGGCTTCGCCAACGGAGATTCGGGATACAAAGAGCACGGCTATCGCGCCCTTGCCGCCATCGACGAGTGCTACCAGGAGGGCTGGCCCCCATCCCATTGTTCGATATACGTTTGTGGCTCCGGCGTTCTTGCTCCCAATCGCCCGAATATCCTTGCCTTTTGCCCGGCCTACGAGAATGCCTGTAGGGATCGAACCCAGAAGATAACTCAATAGGATTACTGTAACCCAAGTCAGCATGAAACGGTCTCCTTGACGCTTTCTGGGTGGATCAGCGGGAAAAGGGAGTGCTTTTTGTTCGACAGTGCGGCAGTTGTGGACTCTGCTGCCCTCTTGAATCCATGGGCGGTACGGATCAATATAAAGAAAACTTAGCCTCCTGTCAAGGCTTCTTTTTCCACCCACAGTCGTTCGCAGCCGAGGCACTCCCAAAGTCCCGCCGGGGGGTGGCAGCGGAAGATAGCGCGGTTGAGGACGATGGCCGAACGGCGATGTGGCAGGCTATGTCCGATCTTCCTGTTCGATCCGTCCGTGCATCTTTCCGTTACCCATCCCTGTCAGCCGAACATGGACGATTCTGCCCATCCACGCATCCTCCCCCCCGGCCAGAATGCGGATGTAATTGTCCGACAGGCCCGTCAAAAGCCCCGTCTTCCGATCCCGTTTTCCCTCAAAGAGTACGGGCAATGTGTGCCCGACAAACTGCTTAGAGAATGCCCGACGTTTCGCCTCCCCAATCCTCCGAAGCACCGCCGCCCGCTCTTTTTTCACGTCTTCTCCAACCGGATTGGTCATCCCGGCAGCCTGGGTTCCAGGTCTTCTCGAGAAGGGGAACACGTGTAGATGAGACAGAGGCAACTCTTCGATCAAGCGCCGGGTGTTCTCAAACTGCGCATCCGACTCCCCAGGGAAGCCCACGATCACATCCGCTCCGAGCGCAATCCCTGGTACACCCTCGCATAGCTTCAATATTACCTCGCGGTAGGCAGCGCTTGTATAAGGCCGATTCATTCGTTCCAAAATCTCATCGTCACCGCTCTGCAACGGAAGATGCACATGACGGCATGCCTTCTTCGACTGCGTCAGGAAGTCTATCCACGCAGCAGACAGCTCCGTGCACTCTATGGAACCCAAGCGAAAGCGTTCTAATCCCGGCAACTTTTCCAGATACTCCATGATGTCCAGCAGATTCGTCACCGGCGAGAGATCGAGGCCATATTGTGCAATATGCACCCCCGTGAGCACGATTTCCCGATAGCCTGCCTCCACCAGCCGCTCCGCTTCCAGAAACACCCTTTCGGGTGCCCGACTCCGGCTGGGTCCTCGGGCAAACGGAACGATGCAATACGAGCAAAAACGATCGCATCCATCCTGGATTTTCAGGAGCGCCCGCGTATGCTCGGAATGTCCGCGCACTTCCCATTCAGAAAACCGACCCATGGCTTCTCTCGGGCCAACCACTATTTTCGGTCGTCCCTTGACTGCCTGTTCCACCAGATCCGGGAGTTGCGTCTTCTCCGCTGTTCCAACCACGAGTCCCACGCCTTCGATCTCCGCCAGTCGGTCCGGATCCCTCTGTGCGTAACATCCCGTTGCCACCACCAGCCCGTCCCTGCAGACGCGCACCGCACGTCTGAGTGCCTGCCGACATTGGTAGTCGGTCCGCTGGGTGACCGAACAGGTGTGCACGACACAAATGTCCGACGGCTCCCCGAACGGGACGATTTTGATGCCCCGTTGCCGGAATGCCTCCCGCATGCCCTCCGTATCATACTGATTGAGCTTGCAGCCCAAGGTATAGAAGGATATCGTCTTGTTGGATTCGATCATAGGGGAGTCCCCATGGGGAATATGGATCGGTGCCCTGAAGAAGCCTGGGGAGGGAAGCAGGAACGCACTCTCGTCGCCCTCGGGAGGACTGTCCCGCACTCCTCCTGGTGGGGAGGGCCGGGAGACTGTGCAAATGTTCAGGAAGACTTCTATACGCAGAAAGGCTGAGGAAGAAGAGCCCCCTCAGCCTTTCCATTCCATGCGCTTTTTTCCAGGAAGCGCGGTCCGAGATTATGCTTCCGTCTCGGTCACCGTCTCTTCTGGAGTTTTCTGGGCCAGCCCTTCCTCTGTTTCCATTTCTGCGTCATCGGGTGTATTAGACTCGAATGCCATAGGCTCCACATCGTCTTCCGCTATCCTGGCGTCGCCCGGAACTTCGGGTGTCTCCTCGGTCTCTGAAGCAGCGGATGTTTCCTGCGCAGCCTCTTGAGTCGTCTGGGCTTCATCGGATTCGGATGCCTCCTTCGAAGCCTCCGGTGCGTCCGCTGGTCCTCCGGCGACGTCCTCCACCGGTGCGGGTTTTGGGGCAAACTTGACGCGGTAGGCCTCCAATTCCTCCCGATCCTTATCCCGGAAGTATTCCCGAACAGAAAGCACGATCCGGCGCTGCTGGCCGTCGAACTCGATCACCTTGAGCGGGAGTTCGTCGTCCACCGAAAGCACTTCCTCCGGCTTGTGGATGCCCGGCTGAGCCAACTGCGAGGTGGGCACGAAGCCTTCCACGTCTCCCTCCAACTCCACGATGGCACCGCGATCGAGAAGGCGGACGACTCGTCCGGTGGTCTCCGTGGCCTCGACATAGCGTGCGGCCAATTCTTCCCACGGGTTGTCGATCGTCTGCTTGTATCCCAAGGAAATACGGCGTTTCTTGGGATCGATGCTCAGGACAACCACTTCCACGGCATCGCCCTTCTTCATTACCTCGCTGGGATGATGGATGCGCCGGGTCCACGACATGTCCGATATATGCACCAGGCCGTCGATTCCTTCCGCCACTTCCACAAACGCGCCGAAGTTGGTCAGGTTTCGCACCTTACCCATAACCCGCGATCCCACAGGATAGTGCTCGTCCAGCGTCTCCCAGGGATCCGGCTCAACCTGCTTCAAGCCCAGAGAGATCTTCTCCTCGGCTTTATTGATCTTCAGGATCACCGCTTCCACGGCATCGCCGATGGCCACCACCTTGGACGGATGTCGGATATGCTGGGTCCACGACATTTCGGAGATGTGCACCAATCCCTCGATGCCCTGCTCCAACTCCACGAAGGCGCCGTAGTCGGTGATGCTCACGATCTTGCCCCGCACCTTCTCGCCGACGGGATACTTCTCCTTCACGTGCTCCCACGGATAGGCCGTCAACTGTTTCAAGCCCAACGAGATCCGATCCCTGTCGGACTCGTAGTTGAGGATCTTGACCTCCAGTTCATCTCCGATGGCCACCAGTTCCGAGGGGTGACTCACTCGTCCCCAAGACATATCGGTGATGTGGAGCAGTCCATCTACTCCGCCCAGATCAATGAATGCTCCGAAGTCCGTGATGTTTTTCACCACGCCTTTTCGGACCTGGCCCACTTCCAGCTCTGTCAGCACCTCTTCCCGCCGTCGCTTTCGGTCATCCTCCAATACCACTCGTCGGGATACCACGATATTTCGGCGGCTTTTATTCAGCTTGATGATCTTGAGCTCAAAGACCTCTCCGATGAATTGGTCGAAGTTTTTCACCTGACGGATGTCAATCTGCGAACCCGGGAGAAACGCCTCCACTCCCATCAGATCCACAACAATGCCACCCTTGATTCGTCGGGTCAGGCGTCCTTCGACCACCTCTTCGCCTTCGTGCGCATCCCGGATTCGATCCCAGACACGCATGAAGTCGGCCTTTTGCTTGGAGAGGACAACCTGACCTTCCTGATCCTCCACGTGTTCCAGATAGACGTGTACCTCATCGCCCACGTGGACCTCTTCCGGGCTTTCGAATTCTCCGATGGGAATGATGCCTTCCGACTTGAAGCCGATATCGATCACCACATCGTTCCCGGTGATCCGAAGCACCTTTCCGGAGACAATCTCCCCCTCGACGACGCTCTGCATGGTCTCGTCGTACATGGTGAGCATTTCCGAGAATTCTGCGTCCGAATACTCCTTTTCTTCGTAAATCGCCCATTCGGCGAAGGGATCTTCGTCGCGGGGGGTTTCTATCGCGTCTGCAAGCTTTTTCACAGGCGTTGTTTCAGCGACCGCGTCACCCCCTTTCGGATGGGTTCCGGCATCCTCAGGAATCGGTTCTTCCTGTGACGCCTCCAGGATGTTCTCCTCTGGCATAATCCCGTTCCTCCTTTGGAAAACAGGGCTCGGAAAAGCAAAGTCCGCTGTGCTGCCGCGACTCTCCCGCTGCCTGTTTTTCCTTACTACTCACTTCTCACGCCTGGGCCCAGCGATTGAGCCTGGTCATTACTTCCTCGATGAGCCAGTTCGGCGTGGAAGCGCCTGCTGAAACCCCCACGAGCGAACATCTCTCCATCCATTCGGGCGAGAGTTCTTCGGCGGTCTCAATGTGATAGGTTGACTTGCCTAACGCTCGGCACAATTCCGTCAGACGCGAAGTATTCGCGCTGTTTCGGCCTCCGACGATGATCATCACATCCGCCTTTCCGGCCAATTCCAACGTTTTGTGTTGGCGTTCCTCCGATGAACTGCAGATTGTGTTGCACACCTTCAACTGCCGTGTCTTCCTCAGAAGTCCTCGAATCACCTCCTCAAATCGCTGAAACGGAATGGTTGTCTGTGCGACCACCCCCACCCGATCCAGCTGTCCCAATTGTTTAAGGTCTTCCTCGTCCCAGATAATGACCGCATCCCCCTCCGCATATCCCAACAGCCCTTCCACCTCAGCGTGATCTTTCTTCCCCACGATCACCAACGAATAGCCGTCCTCCTTAAGCTGCTTCACGTAATTCTGGGCCCGTTTCACAAAGGGACACGTTGCATCCACGATCCGGTGGCCATGCCGCTCCGCAGCCTGGATAACCTCCGGAGCCACACCGTGCGACCGCACAATCAGCATGCCCGGATCTCCCTCTTCGGGGTGCGCGATCATCCGGATCCCTTTTTCCTCCAGCCGCGTCACCATCTGGGGATTGTGGATAATCGGACCCAACGTGTAAAAGGGATCCGGTTCTCCCTCCGCCACCTCAAATGCCATTTGAATGGCCCGCTTCACCCCGAAACAAAAACCCGATCCCTCCGCCAACTCGACTCTCACGCGCTCTCCTCCCTTCCCACCGATCTTGCCGCAAAGACGCAAAGAGAAGAATGTGAGAAAGGAAGCGGGTGCGGCATGGAAAGCAGGCCACTTTCTCACTTGCGCCCTCTTACAGAGAATCTATGGGTTTCCCCCGCGTCTCTGCGGCAGCAATCCCATGTCCCGCAATCTCGCCAATCGCTTCCATCACCTGATCGCCGATGTGCTGATAGCGTTTCCTTCGATCCTCTGTGTTACGGAATTCTTGGGGATAGATCGGTTTCCCGAAGCAGACCCGCACACGTCTGAGGCCGATGAGAGCACGCCATGCGTGGCGTGAGCCCGATACCCATACCGGGACAATTGGCTTGCCAGATTTCAGGGCAATCATTCCCACTCCGGCTCGTGCCTGTCCGAGAGCTCCGTCCTTCTGCCGCGTTCCCTCCGGAAACAAAAGCACAGCCCGATCCTCCCTGAGCATCTGCAGCACCTGCGCAATTGCCTGCCGGCCGAATCCGCGGCTTACGGGAAAGGCATGCAAGGTCGCGATCAAGAGTCCGAAAACCGGAGGGTGAAAGAGCTCCTTCTTGGCCAGAAAATACAGGGGACGCCTTGTTGCCACTCCCACCAAGGGCGGATCGAACAACGAACAATGATTGCTGGCCAGAATCACTCCGTCCTCCGGCGGCACATTCTCTTTTCCTTCCACTTTCAGCCGGAGAAAGATCTTGAAGACCCAGCGCACCAGGAAGCGGCAGAAGAAAAAGAAATGCTCTCGCTCCTCCGGTTTTCGATCCGTATAGGAATGGCTTTTCATATTGTGCGGATCAGGGGCGGTCAAAAGCCGTCCGCCGGATGATCGGGTTGGGTTTTTTCAAGAAAGAAAGCCAAGACCTTTTCGGAAAGGGCGTTGCCTCTATGCTTGTGATCAGGACCACTTGGAATGAAAATGCCGTCTCCTGGTTCATACACTATCCTTGCGTTTTCATATTCAATTTCCATTTGGCCCTGGATAAGATAACCATAATGTCCCTTCTCACACCAGTGGCGTGGCATCCCTTTTGAGTACTCAACCAGACTCATGCGCAACTCATTCTGGCCAATATATTTGTGTCTCATGCCCTCGATCGGAGATTCCCATTCAAGTTTGTCAAAAGGTGCTTTATATTGGATTGTCATCTGAACTCCGTTTTGGGCCTGACCCAAGGATAACGTCCTTCCTGAAATCATTATCAGCCGTTCTCGCTTGGAACCTCAACCATTTTCCCTCGCCAATCGAACGATTCGATCCACCTGCTCGGCTATCGTCAGGTGGGTGGTATCCACGACCACCACGTCCTTTGCGCGCCGTAAAGGACCATGTTCCCGCTCCATGTCCCGTTGGTCCCGCTCCAGCATGTCCCGCTTTACATCCTCCAGGTGTGCTTCGATCCCCTGCTTGGCCAATTCTCCGAACCGACGCCGTGCGCGTTCTTCCACGCCTGCATCGAGAAAGATCTTCAACTGGGCGTCTGGGAAGACCACGGTGCCGATGTCCCGCCCCTCCATGACAACGTCTCCTGCGGCTTGCCCAATCTCCCGCTGTCTTTGCACGAGCACCTCCCGCACGCGGGGCACCCGGCACACCGGCGCGATCTTTGCGGTCACTTCCGGCAAGCGGATCTCCTCGCTCACGTCCTCCCCATCCAGCAGGGTCTGCAGGCCTTCATCCCTCTGCACCAGAGCCACCTGGGTTCGATCCGCCAAGATCCCCAATGCCTCTTCGTTCTCCAGATCCAACCGCTCCCGAAGGGCTTTCAGGGTCAGCGCGCGATACATCGCTCCTGTATCGAGATAGAGAAATCCCAAACGTTTCGCGACCATTCGAGCGGTCGTGCTTTTTCCTGATCCGGCCGGACCGTCTATGGCAATGACCAAGCCGCACCTCCCTTCCCTCTTGTGATGGCAAGCGCCCTGTCAGTCATTGAGCCACTTTCTTGAGGCGAGCAACCTCCTGAGGTGTTAAGAGCCGCGATTTCCCCTGGGGGAGTCCTTTGACCGATAGGCCCGCAAAGCGCTTGCGCACCAAACGTTGCACGCGATGCCCAACCGCCTCGCACATCCGTTTCACCTGCCTTTTTCGCCCCTCGTGGAGGGTCAGTTCCAACAGCGCATTGCGATCTTCTGTGCGCTGTATCTTCACCTTTGCGGGAGCCGTCACAAAAGTCTTTGCGCGCTTTCCTGTGGGTGATCTTTCATTTTTCGGGGAGTCATTTTCATCTTCCCCTTCGAGTTTGAGCACAACCCCTTCCTGCAAGATTCTCAACGCTTTTTGGTCCGGGATGCCCTCCACCCAAGCCTCATAGACCTTCTCCACCTCAAATGAAGGATGAGACAGCCGACGACAAAGGGTGCCGTCGTTTGTCAACAGCAGTACGCCTGCCGTATCGAGATCCAGTCGACCCACCGAAAAAAGTCGCTCCTTCCGATGGATCAGATCGAACACAGTCGGCCTGCCCTGCGGGTCGTCGTGCGTGACCAGCAACCCGGCCGGCTTGTTGAGCAAAAGGTAAACAAACGATGGCGTCGCCTTGGTGCGGCCCCCATCAAACCTGACCACGTCTGTTTCCGGATCTATCTTCACGCCCAGCTCACGCACCACCACGTCGTTGACGGTTACCCGCCCCTCCTCAATGAGCTGATCGCACTTCCTGCGGGAGGCGATCCCCGCCTGGGCCAGCCACTTGTTCAGTCTTATCTTCGACGTGTTTCTCCCCTCGCCTTTCCTGCCCGATCAGGTCTTCGATCTCCTTGGGCTTCGGCAAATCGGATAGCACATTCAATCCGAAATGCCGCAAGAATTTCTTGGTGGTCCCATAACGCAATGGTCTTCCCAGCGCCTCCGAACGTCCCGCAATCCGAATCAGTCCTCGATCCAGCAACGTAGCCAACACACCTCCGGAATCCACGCCTCGAATCGCCTGGATCTCTGCGCGAACCACCGGCTGCTTGAACGCAATGATGGCCAGCGTCTCCAGCGCGGCCGGAGACAGCCTCGACTCCGTTCGTCCGAGAAAGAGTTTCTTCACCCAGGGCCCATACTGCGTCCGCGTGGTCATCTGAAATCCTCCTCCGACCTCCGCAATGAGAAAGGCCCTGCCCTGCTCCCAGTATTCCTGATTGAGATGCGCGATCACCTCCCGGACGGGCGCAGGAGGGTCGCTCCCAACCAGGGACTCCAAACGGTCTGGACTCAGGGGAACGTCCGTGGCAAACAACAGCGCTTCCACAATGGATTTGACTTGGTCGTGTTCCATTTTCCACCAAAACATCAAGTTGGATCTGGCACCGCTATTCCGGCCAGTGGTCCCAGAATCTTGCCTGGCCTTGGGCGGATACTCCTTGGCCGATCTCTTCGCGGCGTATTCCTTCGTCGAGCATCTGTTCCACGTCCTCGGCAGCCCGGATGAACGTGTGGACCTTTCTTACGGTATCGGCATCCGTCATCGTATTGCTCACGAAGGTGAATACGTAACTTGCGCCATCCGAGACCGCTTTGAACACAAAATCATGAATGTCTGCACAGGTCATATACGGATAGTGGAAATTTCCCAATCGCCATCCAAAGGGCACGCGGCATCTTTTGGCGATGATCTCAGGATTGATCTTCCTGGAAATGGAGGGATCAAACCTGGAGAGCCCAATCTCCTCCAGAAACGGCAGCTGATCGGGTTTGAGATCTTCCACGTGCGCCTCACGGGTTCCGCTGGTTGTCCCCCGATAATACTGTTCCCAGTATGGGAGGACACATTCTCGAAATCGGTCCGGAGGCACCATGCTGGCGATGTCATCGCACATTGCACCTTGTTGAGGGTTGACCGGAGGCTGGTCGAGGACCCTCGAAAGGAACCGATGAAAGTCCAGGATGCTTTCGGTAAGCAGGCCAAGGAACTCTTTGACCGGATCCCTTTGGTCCATCAAATCGAAGAAGAAGCCCTCCCCGCGCAACTCATAGGCTGTTGTGATGGGGCCTTCCAGCCCGTATCCGAACCCCATCGGCTCGTCAGGAAAGGCGTCCTGAAGCTCCCGGCGGAAATCAAGATAGAACGGCGCCATGCCTGCACGGGCAAAGTCCACGGGTTTCTTCAGAGCTCGGATGCCTTCCTCCAGCGAGGCATAGAGGTGTGCGTGCCCGACCTCTCCGTCTTCGGGGAAGGTCAGTTTGGAGCCGAGTCCGTTGGGATGCCCGTAGCTGATCGGAGGGGTGCTCACCCCGGGCAGACCCACCTTGTCGCCGAAAAGCGCGCGAATGAGCGGACGTCCCTTCCGATAGGCCTCAATGCACGCCTTGGGATTCAGATTGAACTCCCGGAGCGGAATGTCGGTAACCTCTAGGAGCGCCAGACAGGTCGAACCCACGAACCACCGAAACCCGGTTTCCTGCCTCAAGGTGTCGTAATTTGGCCTCTTGAACATAGGGGTTTCTTTTCTTGCCCTTTGTGTATGAAAACGCAGGAGAACAACGCGATGGACTGCAGGTGGAAAGGATCCATACCGGGTCGTCTTTTGGTGTTTCAGGCGCGCGGCCCCGGGCGTCGTCAACCCCTTTTATAAAAGGCATAGAGTGGAAAATCCTCTTGGCATACCGGCGGGTTCTGTCTCCTTATTCATCCACCCCCGCCCGATCCACCACCATCGCCATCAGCTCCGCTTCCGCCACCAAGTCGCCATCCACATAGGCCTTTCCCTGCATTTTGCACATGGTCCGGCGTTTTCGAACCATCTCCAGCTCAAAGCGGATCTGATCCCCAGGCACCACAGGCTTGCGAAACCGGGCGTTGTCAATGCCCATAAAATAGACCAGTTTGCTTTCCGGATCGTCCTCTCCGTTCAGTAGCAGAATGCCGCCCACCTGCGCCATCGCCTCTATCTGAAGCACGCCCGGCATCACGGGTTGTCCCGGAAAATGCCCGTTGAAGAATTCCTCATTGATCGTCACATTCTTGAGCCCAACCACGCGCTCTCCGGGAACCAATTCAAGAATCCGGTCCATCAACAGGAACGGATAACGGTGGGGCATGATTTTCTGGATGGCCCGAACATCAAACACCAGCTTTTTGTCCTTCGCGCTCTTTCCCTGGTATTTCTTGACCAGTTGTTTCTTCTGACACGCTGCCCGAATTTTCTTCGCCAGTTCGATGTTGGCCGCGTGTCCGGAGCTGGCCCCCATCACGTGGCCCTTGATCGGCATTCCCAATAGGAACAGATCACCGATCAGGTCCAGCACTTTGTGACGGCAGAACTCGTTGGGGAACCGGAGCGGCATATCGTTGAGCACTCCCGTGGTGCCCAGATGGATCGGCTCCGAGATGCCGAACAATTCCCGGAGATGTTCCAACTCATCCTCTGCCATCTGTTTGTCCACAATAACCACCGCGTTATCCAGGGCTCCGCCTTTGATCAGCCCCCGCTCCCTGAGCATCTCGATCTCACTGAGGAAGGAGGAAGTGCGCGCGGACGCGTATTCTTTCGCAAACTCGTCCAGCGAAAACATCGTGGTATATTGCGTGCCCACAGTTGGGTTCTTGGGGTCGCTCATAAACGTAATCTTGAAGTCATCGGAGGGGAGCGCCAGCAGTTCCACGCCCTTGGATTTCATATCGTCGTAGGAGACGACTTCTTCGATCACAAGGTAGTTTTTGGGCGCATTCTGCTGAACGATCCCCGCGGCAAGCAACGGTTTCAGGAAAGGAAGGGCACTGCCGTCCCCTACGGGCGGCTCAATCCCGTCCAGCTCCACCACTAGGTTGTCAATCTCCAATCCCGCAATCGCGGCCAGCACATGCTCCACGGTGCGCACCTCCGCGCCGTTCAACCCCAGATTCGTTCCCCGCGAAACATCGACCACGTGCGCCACATCCGCCGGAATCTCCGGCTGTCCGGGTAAATCTGTCCGCACAAACCGAACTCCGGCATCAACCGGCGCAGGCTTGAAGGTCAGCTGGGTCGTCTCTCCCGTGTGGAGCCCGATGCCCGAAAACGAGGTTGCCCGTCCAATTGTTTGCTGTTGTTTGATCATCAAATGTCTCTCCGTCCGACCACAATAATGCACGAAAACTCCCGGAGGTTTTTCAGAAGGCTTTCGGGAGAATCCGCAGTAAGAGCTTGGCTCTCATTTCCTATGGACCTGCCTCAAGGCCTCCTCCAACGCTTCGATTCGCTTTCCCTGCTCCTTCACGATTTTCAGCAGTTCGGGAACCTTGCCCAGGGCGGCTTCGAGTCGGACCTGATCCCGGTGTGGCCGAGCCGGGTAGCCAGATACGACGATTCCCTCCGGCACCGACTTGCTCACCCCGGCCTGTGCCCCGATGCGCGCCCGATCTCCGACCTCGAGGTGTCCGGACAGTCCGGCCTGTCCCCCGATCTGAACGCCATTTCCGATCTTCGTGCTCCCCGAGATGCCTGTCTGCCCTGCAATCACGGTATGGCAGCCCACCGTTGCGTTGTGACCGATCTGAACCAGATTATCTATCTTCGTGCCCCGCCCGATTCGCGTCACGCCCAGCGCCGCACGGTCTATCGCCGTATTTGCTCCGATCTCCACATCCTCTTCAATGATGACTCTGCCCACCTGGGGGATCTTGTGGTACTGTTTCCCGTCCCAGGCGAAACCGAACCCGTCCGATCCGATCACTGCGCCGCTGTGCACGATCACTGTCTGTCCGATCTCCGTGCCGTGATATACCGTAACATTGGGATACAGGATCGTCCGGTCCCCGATTCGGGAACCTCGCCCTACGACGCAGCCCGCCCCGATGATCACCCCGTTCCCGAGTTCGCACCCGTCCTCGATGACCGCGTAAGGACCCAGAGAAACATCCGTTCCCAACCGGACATCCGCGCCCAATATCGCGGTCTCGTGCACGCCCTTCGGAAAATCCACCCCATCACCATAAAGAAGCCGAATCACCCTCTGGATGGAGAGATAGGGGTTCGGCGATACAATATAGGTCCCGACGGCATCCTGTTCCATGTCCGGGGGCACAATCACCGCCGATGCTTTGGTAGTCGAGAGGAAACGCCGGTACTTCCGATTGGCCACAAAGGAAATGGCCCCCACGTCCGCCTCCTCAATCGGCGCCACCTTTCGAATGGCGACCGTCCCGTCCCCAACCAATCTCCCCTCCACCAACCGGGCTATTTCGTCCAGACTTGTTCCCATCCCCTTCCTTTCCCCCGCGATGGGTGACTGACCAGAGGTGCTCCCCACCTCCCGGCGCCCGATCGCCCGCTATTCCATCTCTTTGTTCAGTTCCTCCAACACCCGATCGGTCAGCTCATATTCCGGTTTGGCGAACACCACAGCCGGAATGGCCACATCAAAAATGAAATCGTTGTCTCCTTCCTTCCCGAGTCGATCGAGGATATCATTGATCTTGCTGTAGATGGGTTGGAGGAGTTCCTCGCGACGCTGGGCGAATTTCCCGCCGGGGGCGATGATTTCGTTGACAAACTGCTGGTATGCCGCGATCTTCTTCTGGATGGCCTGCTGCTTCTGCTGCTGAGTGGTTTCACTCCACATCAAAGACTGGGCATCGTATTCTTCGCGTAGTTTGTCCAGCTCCGTTTCCTTGGCCTGGGTTTGTTTGTCCCATTCCAATTTGGCTTTTTCCAACTGGGCCTGCACATCGGCCATCCCATTATACTCCGTCAGGATTCGGTTGGAGTCAATATATCCGATCTTTAGCTCTTTCGCCAGCGTATTCCCTGAAAAGGTCACCATCAGTCCGAGAAACAACGATGCGCCAATCCACGTCTTTGTGCCCATGCCGTCCTCCCTATGAAGAGATCAATCTGCTGATGACTGGTGAGCGGAATTCTCTTCGTAATCACGAACTTAAAAGCTCTTTCCGAATTGAAAGTGGGTATGCCACTCGCCTGCCCGCTTTCCGTTCCTGAGATGGTCGAATCCGTACGCGAAATCAAAGCCGATCAGACCGATCATCGGTGCCATCACCCGCGCGCCGAATCCCAGTGAGCGCTTCAGATCGAAAGGATCCGTTTCCGAGAACCACAGCCACGAGTTTCCGGCGTCCGCGAAGATCAGGCCATAGATCTGTTGCTCCACAATGGGGAACTGGCACTCCAGCCCGGCGATAAACATTGCGCGTCCACCTTCGGATGGGCCGACGGACATATCGTTGTACCCGCGGATGACGCCATCAAAGCTCGTACCTCCCGGGCGAAACCGTTCCCGTGGCAGTACATCGTGATCCGATCCGAAGCCATTTACATATCCCATCCGGTTCTTGACAAGAAGCGCCGTCTTCCAGAACATCGGATAGTAGAATTCGGAGTTCACCTCGTGCTTGTGAAACCCCTCGTCGCTCCCCAGAAATTTGCTGGCGAACTCCGTTCGGTAGGAATACACCGAGCCGCGGGAAGGAAATTCCGGTCTGTCCCGGCTGTCTCGGAAATACGTGGCGCTGATGCTGCTGGTTGTCTGGGGCCATTTGCGCTTCTGGAGACCATAGGGATCGCTGTATCCCGCCCTAAAATCCCGGTATTCCACCTCCTCCAGACGATAGAGGAGACGGATCGTGGAATAATCGTCCGGCCAGGTCAGTTTTCTTCCCACGCTGACCGATCCTCCGCTTCGCAACTCATCGTAATCGCTATATTTGTAGGTCAATTGATAGACGCTGAAGCTCCCGCTTGTGGGGGTATCCAAAAGCCAGGGCTCGGAGAAGCTTAACTGAAAACGTTCCTGCCGGCTTCCAAAATCCCAGTTGAAATCCAACGCCTGGCCGTTTCCGAAAAGATTGGGAATGCCGAATCCGAGCGATCCCGTCAACTTATACTGTTCGCTGTATCCCGCGCCCATCATGGCCTGGCCGGTGGGTTTTTCCTCCACCCGGAACGTGACATCCACGTCCCCATTCGGGAGCGGCTCCACGTCAGGTTCCACGTTCCCAAAGTAGTTGAGGAGATAGATATTTCGGGCGCTCCGTTCCAGCGCCGAACGCCGGAACACGTCCCCGGGAATGAGCTTCAGCTCCCTCCGAATCACCTTCTCCTTGGTTTTTGTGTTGCCCGCGATCTCCACCTTCCGAATCTTGGAGGGCTGTCCCTCTTCGATTACAAAATGGAAATCTACGGTTTGTCCCTCCTCCACCGTCTCAGGAACGATCTTTGCACCCAGATAGCCCTGCTCCTGATAGGCGAAGGTCAGACCGGCATACATCCGGTCAAATTTCTCCTGATCGTAGGTATCCCCCTCCGAAATGGTGATCTTCTCTGCGATCTGAGCATCGGAGAAGAGTGCATTTCCCTCCCAGGTAAAGGTTCCAAACCAATATGGCGGTCCTTCCTGTATGGTAATGTCGATGAACAGATGCCGTTTCGAATCGTCGTAGTAGAGGCTGTCCCGTGCGACAGTCGCATCGCGGTATCCATGTGCACGGTAGAATGCGGTGATTTTCTTCAGATCCTCCCGAAAGGCGTCTTCCTTGAAATCGCCCCTGCGCCACCAACGATTTTCTTTGGTCTCCATCAGTTTCCTGATCTTGGTCCCTTCGAAAGTCTCATTTCCGACCACCGAAATGTGCTTGACCTTGACCTTCCCGCCCTCATGAATGAGAAGCACAAGCGCCACCTTCCCCGTTTCATCCGGTTTCGAAAACTCGGATGAGACCCGAGCCAGCAGATAGCCTTCTTTCTCGTAAAGTCGCTTGATTCGCACCTGGGCGTTCTTGACCCCTTTCTCTCCTACAACCTGTCCCTCGGCAAAGTGTAACGCATCCTTGAGTTCCTTGGTCTTGATCTTTTCATTTCCCTCGAACGCGATTTTTGACACAGTGGGGAATTCCTCCACTGCGATAGCAATATGCAGCCCTTCCGGTCCTTGTCCCACGACCACAACGCGAATATCCCGGTACACCCCCAGCGCATACAGCCGCCGAATCGCGTGCTGCGTATTCTCCAACGTCAGGTCATTTCCGACTGACAATCCAGACGTGGCCAGAACCAACGAGGCATCCGACCGGATATTTCCCCGCACCTCCAGCTGGCCGATCCGCGTGGGTGCCATCTGAGCCTCACTCAGGCCGATCCCTAGGGAAAGGCACGTGCACAAGAGCAGAATGCCCAGTTTTGCATGCATAGAAACTTCTCCTTATCCCGAGCTCTTCGAGTGGTAGTTTTTCCGCTACAGCTTCCCATATGTTACCATGTCGCGCGTCACATAAGGCTTCTTCCGCGTCTATGTCCTCCACGCGACCCCGGACCAACGCTTCGGATGGCTGCCTGATTCGGAAAGATCCGTCTGTGATGCATCGAAAAGATACGGAATATAGTGAAAGGTCCGTGCTCTTATCCCGAGCAAGACAACGGGTTCTCCTTTTTGCGAGTTTTCGCGTAGACGTATAAAGATACGATTTTTACGGCTTTTATGCAAGCGATTTCTGATGTCCTTTCGGAAGACGGTGTGCCCAAAGCCGGGACCTCTTTCAAGTCGCCCCCTCAGGGCTCTCGTTTCTCTCGCCGTGCCCCTCTCCCCCTCTGGACAAGCCCCTAAAACGGAAACCAATGCTGCACCCGAACCCGCCGATCCTTCTCTTTCAGGAGAACGTCGTAGTCGTATTCGAACTGAAAGATCGTGTTGTTACCCGTCCGAAACTCGACCCCGAATCGGTGTTTGACGCCCCAGGTTTCCTTCTTATAGAGATCCCGTCCGATCTCCAATTGGCCGGAATAGAAAAGATACCAATCTCTGGCCACATATTGCCCCAGAGTCCACTGGGTCCCGCGAAAAAGGGCAAGATCGGAGGCGGTCTGATCGAGCGCGAGCGATTCCTGGCGCTGCAGGAGATTCCGGGCGATCGAGGGCTGGAAGTGGACCACATCCAATCCCAACGCCCGGCGCAGTTGCCGTTCCATCGGGTTGAGCAACGGTCGAAGGAGGTAGCTCTCCACCCCCATAGTCAGTCCCGCCCAGGCCCGACGCTCGTATTCTCCCTCCACGTAGCCCAGCTTGGAAAGTATCTTTTCCCGGGAATCGTCCTTTGGGTCGCCCGAACGCAGGTTGAGTTCAAAATCGCCCCAACGCGCTTGCTCCAGGCGGGATCCGGTGCGTTCGTCCCTCTGATAGGCTTCGAGAAAAATGTCCGTGGCCGCTTTCGTCGAATCGTCGTACACGGTGGTTTTGGCCAGAAAACGCAGCAGGGGCTTTCCGCCATATCGCGTGTCAAACTCCAATCCCGCTTTTTCCACCTTAAATTCCGTGTCCAGATAAGATACCGTCCCCTCCGTGGCCCTCAATTCGCCATCGAGCCAGAACGTCTTCCTGAAAACGATGCCGTGAAATCCCAGGACGTCCCCCTCAACGAGCTTCAAGTGAACGCCGCCGCTGGCCAATTCTGCGTCCCTGAAATACCAGACATCCTCGCCGGTGAGCACATCCAGATCCCAGGACACCGATTTGAGCGCCTGTTTGAATGCATCCTGCGCATCCGATCCGGATTTTGGGGGCAGGAAGGGATAGGTGATCTCCCCATTCCGCACCTTGATTTTCCCCCGTAACCGAGGGGTCTTGGCAGGTCCTCCGATGTAGAAGCTCTCCCCTTCCGCCTTCCCAAGAAACTGCAGCCGCCCTTTCTCGTTTGCCCGCATCAGCCCGGGGATCGCCAACTCAACCCCCCTTTCCCCCGTGCCCACGGCCAAAATGCCGAAATGGACTCCAAGCCGATTCCAGATAAGGGGCGCCATCTGTTCTCCATCCACCTCCTTCTCCCGAAGGCTCTTGATCCAGAATGGGTCACCATCCAGACGTCCCGACACGTCCTCGATCCTCACATATTGCCCCTCCGGATCGAAAATGACCTTTCCTTTCAGGCCGCTGATCTGGTCCGTGAGCATGGTGGCGCGAAGGGCTCCATCGTCCAGGTCGATCTCAAATTCCTCCAGCGCAGGAGTTTTCCATCCCCCCGTCAGTCGCACATCCACGCTCCCTTGCCCGGATGCCTGTCGGATCATCTTTGTAAGCGGAGAGAGGAGTGCCAGAATGTCGCCCTGCGCGTGTGCCGAAAGATCCATCTCCTCCGTGGATCTCAAGGGGAGTTTCCCGCTGATCTGGCCCTTATAGGTGCCGCTTTTCTCAAAGGTCGCCTCTGCTGACAGGGTACCGCCCAGATTTCGTAAAACGGAGAATGCTCCATAGGGAGTATTCTGGACTTGCTCTGGCGGTGCGGCAGAGGGAGTCTCCGCCTGCGGCTTGCCGATGAGACCCGAAAGGCGGCCCTCCAGCCGATCGAACCCGATGCCCTTTATGTGTCCGCCCACGATGTCAAAATGGGCCTTCAAGATACCCGGGGGCGCCGGAAGCGACACCTCGTAGCTCAGCAGTCCCCCTATGGATTTGGCGCGGGGATCCAGTAAACCAAGCAGGGAAGCGGCATGAATGGCATCGGCTTTTGCGCGAATCCCGCCTTCTGGCAACTGCTCGAGCGCAAAGAGCGTCTCCTCCCGCGTGCGAAGGAATCCCTCTCGAATGGTGATGACCTGCTTGTCCCAGTCGAAGGCAAGCTTTCCCTCCAATCCAGACACCCCTTCCAGAAGTCCGTCTGTCATCCGGAGCGTGGCGGACCCGTCCAGTCCGTCCACGGAAACCTGTCCGTTCAGCAATCCCGTTCCGTTCCTCCGCTTTATGCGCACAGCGTCAAGCGCATCCGAGAGCGGGAAATCACGCACCACCACCGTTCCCCGCAACCCCTCCCAAATGGAGGGTGTGGGAGGGGGGAGGGGCTGCTGCTCCCCATCAGCCTGTCTGTATCGCGCCCTTTCGCCGCGCAAGACGAGGTGGCCGTCCTGCGTGGCACATGCCAGGCGGAGAAGCTCATCTTCTACGGTAAGGTCCCCATCCAGTGCGGTTTTCAGGGCTCCGATCTTGAGCCCGCGGGAGGAAAAAGTCCCTTTGAAGGTCCCCAGGTTCCGGGAGAGATCGCCGAGCATGGCTTGGGCATTCTTCACAGGGGGATCCGCGTCCTCCGCACGTTTTGTGGGGAGCGGTCCAGTATGCACGCCCGAGAACACTACGGTGCCATCCAACCGGTCTCCGCTTGTGTGGAGCGCGCCCTCCACCTGCAGAGAGGACAGCGGACCTTCTACACGAATCTGTCCCTTCAAGGGGATTCCCGCTTCCGCAAGGGCCGGGAACGCCCCGCTCTCGATCCGTCCCTCCGCTTCAAGATGGCCCCGTCCGGCCCACGAGAATATCCCCTTACCCGCGATCTCCCGATTTTCTCCTGCGAAGGAGAACCCTCGCTCGCGTCCCCTAATCTCCAAATGAAGATCGGGCCACTGCCTGCCTGTCCAGGACGGTTGGATCAGATTGACCTCCGCACGCCAGTCCGGATGGGGCATGGTTCCGCTTGCCCGAAGCACGGCATTTACCCGGCCGCCCAAGTGGGCTTCTGTTCCCAGGAGACGCTGGACACTCACCACGTCCACACTATCCACTGCAAGCGTTGCGGAAAACACTTTCGTGCTGTCCAGCGCGAGGTGTCCTTTCCCGCGAACGGATCCGCCCCCTATGCGTGCCATCATCTCGTCCACCACCAGCCTGTCTGCATCTGCGTGGAACGCTCCTGAAAACCCCTCAAACGTCATTTTTCCGTAAGAGATGGTTTGGCTGGTCCATCCTCCGCGCAGGGACAGGTGATTTGTCGGGCCGAACAGGGAAAGATTGAGCGCTCCCACACCTGTTGGGCAGAGGGATTCTTCGGTCAGGAAGGAGCGCCCCATTTGGCCTATGTTCACCTCCGAAAATAGAAGCTCCAGTTGGATGGGCGAGGGATCAAAAGGACGGAGGCTTCCCGAACAGCGGAAGGTTTGTCCCATCAGCACACCGCTTCCCTCCGCTATGGTCAGCGCTCGATCCGCAAATGTCCCCCGCATGGACACCGACTGAACCGGGCCCCATTTCGGAGCCAGATCAAGCACGCCTTCGGATAGCGCCCATTCTCCCGATAAACGCCATTTTTGCTCCTCCTTCGACAGGTTCCCCTTCAGGTCGAGGGTCGCCTTCCTGATCCCCAGATCCGATAGCGGGGTTTTCCCCCACCGCTCCAAATCCATTGCCGTTCCCGTTATTTTCAGCCCATCCGCTCCTCGGGCATCTTCAATCGTTCCCTCCAAGAGGAGCTTCCCTCCCGCCTTTCCAGCATGCCCTTCCAGCCGAATGGCGATGCCGCCCTCCTCGCGTCCCTCAAACCACCCAGAGAGCACGCAGTCCGGTGACCATGTTGTTTCCCCTTTTCGAACAGAAACCGTTCCATCCAAAAGACGTACCTTGATCCCGGCCATCCCCTGTTTCGCCAAGGGGAGCAGCACGGGGGCGTGGGGGGCGTCTTTTTCCGGCCAGGAGAACATGGCATGTGGCCGATGCAGTGTCACCTCGTAGATGCCTGCCTTGGGATCGAACCCAGAAGACAGGAGCTTTAGCAGGTGGTAGGAGATCGTCGCCCGTCCCACTTCCAGCTCAACTCCGGAAGCGGAGGCTCGCACCTCGCCGAGTTCGATGGCTCCGCGGGTCATCTTTATGGTCTTTGCAGATAGCCCGCCCTGTGTCGCGGAGGACATCACCTGCAGCAGATACTGCTGGGTTCGCTCCCGAACATCCAACAGCTGCCACATCCCCCAGAGGCTCAGGCCCACCACTGCCAACACCCCCAATCCGACTGCAATCCATTTGCGATAGACCATAGAAAAGTCGCCCGATAAACAATGAGCAATGAATAATGAATGACGAACCAGACCCCCTCCACCGGCAAAATGCGCGGAGAAGCAAGAGGGTTCTTGCTCATTGTTCATTACTCATTGCTCATGGTGCATGAGAACATGATCACCGCGTTATTCGTTGTCTTTTTCACCAAGCAATGCGAATGTCAGATCATCCCCTTTCTTGCTCACGCGCACGCTATCCCCCTTCCTAAATTTCCCCCCCAAAAGTTCCTCTGTCAAGGGATCCTCCACCAGCTTCTGGATAGCGCGCCGAAGGGGTCTGGCTCCGTAGGCGGGATCGTACCCCTTATCTGCGATAAGGCTTCTGGCACCGGGCGTCAGATTGAGGGTCAGGTCCCTTCCTGCCGCACGTTTGTTGACTTCCTCGAGCAGCATATCAATGATGCGGAGGATTTCTTTTCGGCCCAATGAATGGAACACCATGGATTCATCCACGCGATTTAAGAATTCCGGATTGAAGGTCCGTTTCATCTCAGCCAGAATCTTTTCCTTCATCCGCTCGTGGTTCCATTTCTCTCCCGTCTTCTGAAAGCCCAGCGAACGGCCTTCCCCGATGTCCCGGGTCCCCAGGTTTGAGGTCATAATGATCACCGTATTTCGAAAATCCACGTGCCGTCCGAAGCTGTCTGTGAGGCGGCCGTCATCCAAGACCTGAAGCAGGAGATTGAAGAAATCCGGATGGGCTTTCTCTATCTCGTCGAAGAGCACCACCGAATACGGTTTTCTGCGCACCTTCTCGGTTAATTGCCCGCCCTCATCGTATCCCACGTATCCCGGGGGAGCACCGATCAGCCGGGACAGAGAGAATCGTTCCGAGTACTCCGACATATCGATCTGGATCAACGCGTCCCTGTCCTCGAAGAGATACTCGGCCAGCACGCGTGCCAACTCCGTCTTGCCCACGCCCGTTGGGCCCAGAAAGACGAACGAACCGATGGGACGCTTTGGGTCCTTGAGTCCCGATCGGCTTCTTCGAATGGCCTTGGAGATCGCGGTGATTGCCTCGTCCTGTCCGACGATCCGCTTCTTTAGGGCCTCCTCCATCTGAAGCAGTTTCTCCGATTCCTCCCGTGCCAGGCGAAATACCGGAATGCCCGTCATAGAGGAAATGACCTCCGCGATATCCTCCTCGGTTACCTCCACCTGATAGTTGGATACCTCTTCTTCCCACTCCCTGTTCCTCTGTCCCAGCTTTTCTTTCAAACGGCGCCCTTCGTCGCGCAGCGCGATGGCCTCCTCGAAATGCTGCTCTTCGATGACCGTCCCCTTCTTCTTCTCAATATCCTCAATCGCCTGCTCCAGATTCCGGATGTCCACCGGCACGACCACTTTCGACAAATGCACGCGGGATCCTGCCTCGTCAATCACATCTATGGCCTTGTCAGGCAGATATCGATTGCTGATGTACCGATCCGACAATGTGGCCGCTGCCACGACCGCCTCGTCCATGTACTTCGCATGATGGTGTTCCTCGTACCTTTTCCGAAGCCCCTTCAAGATCTCGATACTGTCCGCCACCGAGGGCGGGTCCACCATGATGGTCTGAAAACGTCGCTCCAGAGCGCCGTCCTTTTCGATGTGTCTCCGATACTCGTCCAATGTGGTGGCACCGATGCACTGGAGTTCCCCTCGCGCCAACGCCGGCTTGAACATATTGGATGCATCAAGGGTGCCTTCCGCGCTGCCCGCGCCCACAATCGTATGCATTTCGTCGATGAAGAGGAATACGTCCTTATTCTGCTGGAGCTCGTTGATGATCCCCTTGATGCGCTCTTCGAATTGCCCGCGGTACTTCGTGCCGGATACGACGCCGCCCAGATCCAGGGCGACCAGACGCTTTCCGTTCAGTATCTGAGGCACCTTCTTGTCCACGATTCGCTGAGCCAGCCCTTCCACAATCGCGGTCTTGCCCACGCCGGGCTCTCCGATTAGCACCGGATTGTTCTTCTTGCGCCGACTTAAAACCTGGGACACGCGCTCGATCTCCCTTTCCCGGCCGATGGTCGGATCGATCTTTCCTTCCCGAGCCAACTGGGTCAGATCTCTGCTGAAGTGATCCAAGAACGGGGTTTTGCTCTTGGGCTGCTCTTTATTGTCGACGCTCTTTCCCGAAAGGAGGGCCATCACCACATCCTGCACGGCATCAAAGGTGACCCCATAGGTCGTCAAGATCCGAGCAGCTACGCCCTCTTTATCCTTGATCAGCGCCAGGAGGAGGTGTTCCGTGCCCGTATAATCCACCTTCATCTGCCGGGACAGCTGAACCGAGATCTCGAGAATCTGTCGCGCACGCGGCGTAAGTGGCAGTTGCTGTTGCGCCAATGCCGTTCCCCCAGAGGTCTCCACCGCATCCTCAATAGCCTGACGAATGGCATCCAAATCCAACCCCAAATGAATGAGCGCAGCAACCGCCACACCCTCTCCTTCCTGAATCAATCCCAAAAGGAAGTGTTCGCTGCCAATATAGTTGTGGTTCAGTCGATCTGCCTCCTCGCGGGCCAATTGCAGCACTTTCTGCATTCTGGCTGTAAACACTGGAGCACTCATAATTTCCTCCAAAATAGGCGGAGATGTTGTCGCAGAGATCATCGTGCGGTCGCAGAGCCGCAACGCAAGAACGCAATCACCCAGCGGGCAAATTGGGAAGCACGGATTGGGTCTGAAAAACGAGTCTTCGTGGGTTGGGTGGGCAGAGCGTGTGAGAAGAGATCGCGCTCAATGGTTCCAGTTTCTCGTGCCATGCCGCTGGCCGTTTCCGGTTGAATGCGCATCAGATTCTTGATCTTCTTGGGAAGGAGCACGGTATATGGAAGGACTCCGAACGAAACGTAGCCCCTCTTGTGCGGTACAGAAGACTCGGGAAGGGAGGGCGGGCCTTGCCCACAGTCCAGCGCGCGGAAAAGGGGGTACGGCCTTCGACGCCGGCACGCATCTCAGGGATCGGATGAGGAAAGGGTGCTCCGATGTCCTCGCGGGAGTTCCCACCCCATTCGATGCCGCTTCCTCCCTGCCTTTGCACGCCCCGTCTCTTCTAGGGCTTTTCCGGTGCAGACGGATCGGCCCGGTGAAACCGTTTCCGCACCAGATTGGCTCGCAGGGCATCGCGCCTGGCCGGATCCAGGTTTTTGCCGGCTCGTTGTTGGAGATGGGAGGGTTGGGTGGTTACCATCAGTTCGTTTAAGATCCGAATGTCCGGTCTGGAGATTATGCCCATCGAGACTCCCAGTCGCACGGCGGAAGCAAGGTTCATGAACTCCTGGCTCGTAAGCAGTCTCGCATTTTCCAGGATGCCAAACGCCCTCCAGATTTTGTCCTCGATCTGGAAACGGGCTTCTCTCATAAGTTTTGCCCGGGCAAGTTCTTCGACGCGAATAAGTTCCAGGCTGACTTTTTTCAGATGGTCGATCGTTTCCTGCTCGTCTTGGCCGAGTGTTCTCTGGTTGGATATTTGGAACAGGTTTCCGATGATCTCAGAGCCCTCTCCATAGAATCCCCGAGCCACCAAACCCAACTGAGAAATCCCCCGAAGTGCGGCGTCCTTTTGGCGGGTCAGAACGAGTCCAGGAAGATGAATGAGGACAGAGGCTCTCAATCCCGTTCCCACATTGGTCGGACAGGTCGTCAGATAACCCCACTTTTCCGAATAGGCATAGGCCAATGAGTCCGAGAGTTCGTCGTCCATCCGATTCACCAGCTCCCAGGCCTTTTGTGGCGAGAAGCCCGATTGAATGGTCTGAATCCTCAGATGGTCCTCCTCGTTGATCATGACGCTGCACCGTTCCCGATGCGCCACCAAAACCCCCCGATGCCCGCGGACCTTTGCCAGTGCGGGGCTGATCAGATGGCGTTCCACCAGAACCTGGCGGGGAATCTTCGGGAGATGGGAGGTGTCAAAAAAAGAAGCCTCTCTCAAGATCTCAGAGCGCACCCCGGCCGCCAATACCTCTGCCGAAATCTCCGAAAGCTGGTTCTCCTTCGCCCGATGAACGAACGGAAACGCCCCAAGGTTCCGGGCCAACCGCACGCGAGTGCTCACTACCAAGTCGGCATGCGAGCCCGTTCCGTCAAGCCATGCGGCCATGTGATGGGAGAGATCTTCCAAGGTCATCGGTGACCTTCCGAATCTGGGCAAAGGGAGGACGAGGGATCAGGTCTCAGGGCGTATCGTCTCTCAGGATCTCTGATGCCATCGGTTCTTGAGCCATGGCTGCAATCCGGTCCCGAAGGCGAGCCGCTTCCTCGAATTCCTCCTGCTGAATAGCCTGTTTGAGTGCGACCCGCATGGTGCCTATTTTCTGGCGCCGCTTCGCCGCAAAAAGTTGTGCGGCCGGAACTTTTCCGGTGTGGGAGGTGTTCCCGTGAACGTTCTTGAGTATCTGCTCCAGCGGCTCTGCAAAAGCCCGGTAGCACGCTTCGCATCCCAGTCGTCCCTTTGCCTTAAACTCCGCATAGGACCACCCGCACGAGGGGCACGTTCCTGCGGGCTCTTCCCCCTCCTCGTTTTGGCTCGCGGCGAGTGCTCCCGCTATCAGACTGTTCACCGAACTCTGGATGGTTTCCAGGGAAATGGTCAGTCCCCGTTTCTCCGCACACGTTTCACAAAGGTGCAGTGCCGTTTTCTCATTCTTGACAATCTGGGTGAACAGCACCACGGCCGGCTTTTTCCCGCACATTTCACAGGTCATATCGTACTTTCATCTTTCCTCGAGCGAATGCCGAACAAGGCGATGAGTGGGTCAGGGCCCCAGTCGTCAATACACGCGTATCCGGCACCCAAGCGCTATATTGCCTCAGCGGCAATTTTCCCGTTCTTCATTCGGATCACGCGGTCTGAGTTACTCGCTAACTCCAGGTTGTGTGTTACGATGACAAAGGCTTGCCCAATCGATCGGGACAGATCCCAGATCAATTCGTGGAGCGCGCAGCTGTTATCTGCGTCGAGGTTTCCCGACGGTTCATCCGCAAAGACCACCATGGGGTGGTTCACCAATGCCCGTGCCACAGCGACCCGCTGTTGTTCTCCCCCTGAGAGTTCGCTGGGTCTGTTCTGGATTCGGCTGGACAGCCCCACCCGCTCCAGCAACTCCTCGGCGGGCTTTCGTGCCTCTGTGGTGCCTATCCCTCCGATCAACAAAGGCATCATCACATTTTCCAGCGCGGTAAATTCCGGAAGCAGGCGGTGAAACTGGAAGACAAAACCGATCGTCTTGTTCCGAAAACGGGCAAGCTCTTCGTCTGACAACTCGAAAACGTTTGTTGAGTCCAACGTAACTTCCCCCTCGGTTGGACGATCCAGGGTGCCCAGAATGTGTAGTAACGTGCTCTTTCCGACTCCGGAGGGGCCCACAATGGAGATGATCTCTCCTCTTCCGATCTTCAGATCAATGCCCCTGAGCACCTCTAAGGTCTGCTCTCCCGCGCCGTAGTGTTTGGTTATTCCCTGTGCCGAGAGCACCCATCCCTGGTTCCTCCCGTCCTTCGGTAGAAAGGGAGTGGGCGGCCCGTTTGCAGCCCCGCCGGAGGAAAAGGGCATTTTTCGTGCTTTTTCGGGTTCTGCCTGTTCCAAAGGCTTACTCATAGCGGATGGCCTCCACCGGATCCATGGAAGCCGCTTTCCGGGCCGGATAGAGCGACGCCAGGATACAGATTCCCAGACTTGCCGCAGAGACCCAGACAAAGTCGAGCGCGCGCATATCGATGGGCACGGCGTTGATAATGTAGATTTCGGCGGGAAGGCTGATCAGCTCAAATTGATCCTGAACCCAGCAAAGGGCAAAACCTATGATCGCTCCCAGCATCGTTCCCACTATGCCCACCACGAGCCCTTCAAGCATGAAGATGCGCTTGATGCTTCGGGCCGTGGCTCCCATGGATTTGAGAATCCCGATGTCTTTGGTTTTCTCCATCACCACCATAATCAGGGTGGAAATGATGTTGAACGCCGCGACCATAACGATCAGACTGAGCACGATGAAGCTTCCCCATTTCTCCATCGTCATCCAACTGAACAACTGCCGATTGATCTGCGTCCAGCTCCGGGCGTAGTAGGGATACCCCAGCGCATCGGAGATCCGTTCTCCCACCCGATCGGCCAGATACAGATCGTCCAGTTTGACCTCCAGCCCGGTTACGGCTTTCTCCAGCCCAAAAATCCGTTGCGCAGCTTCGATGGAGGTGATGGCCAGCGCCGCGTCGAACTCGTAATAACCGATTTCAAAGATCCCGGTCAGCACAAAACGCCGCAGTTTCGGCATGGTCATCATCAAGCCTGGCTGCATATTCTGCAGCGTCGCCACATAGATCTCATCTCCGATGCCCACCCGCAGGCGACTCGCCAAGCCGCTCCCCAACAGGATCGGAGGGGCGCTCTCCTCTGAAGTGGTTTTCAGGTCAAGAGTTCCCGCCACCAAGTGTTGATCGAGGTCGTACATGGCTTGCATGGCGCCGGGATCCATGCCCTTGACCGTTCCGCCTCCACGGCTTTCCTTGGAGAGCAGCATCGCCTCTCCGAATACGTAAGGCGAAACCGCCGCGACGTGATGAATCTTGGCGACCTGGGACATCAAGACCGGGTATTCTTCCATCGGCAGTCCGTGAAACCGCTGCACCCGGATGTGGGCATCCATTCCCACCAAGCGCGTACGCACCTCGGTGGCAAATCCATTCATCAGAGAGAGCACAATCACCAGTGCGGCCACGCCCACGGCCACACCCCCGATGGAAATATAGGTGATGATGGAGATAAACTGCACTTTGCGTTTGGACTTGAGGTATCTCTTGGCTATGAAGAATTCGTAGGAGGGCAATGAATTGTTCCCTTTTCCCTTCCCCGGTCAGATACTGGAAAGCAGGCAGCAGATGGAAGAACGGCAGGAAGTCGGACTGTGAAGGAACGAGAAGTGGAGAAAGTGAGAGCGTGAGAAAAGGAGAAATTGGGAAACCCCGGAAATGTTCATGAGGGTACTCATCTTCTCGCTATTCCACTTTCTCTGCTTCTTTGCCACCAAGGTCCCAAGTTACCTGGACGGGGATCTGTTCTTGGTGTCATCGGATCTATCGGAAAACCAAGCCCGGAAGACCGCTCCATGCCACCACCTATTCCTCAATCCGGGGCATGATGGGAAGCCAAGGAATCCATTCCATGGGAGGAGTGGTTCTTGAAGATACTCCGAATGGCCTGGTGGCTGGACCGGAGACTCTTGTCTTTACAGAGTCCGGTCCCTTTGGACCACCTTGACAGGCCTGCCTACTCCGGCCGCATCTGCGGAAAGAACAGTACGTCCCGGATGGAGGGGGCATTGGTAAGGAACATCACCAACCGATCGATTCCGATCCCCAGTCCCCCTGTAGGGGGCATCCCATATTCCAGCGCACGCAGAAAATCCTCGTCCAGGGTCTGTGCCTCGTCGTCTCCCATTGCCTGCAGTCGGGCCTGTGCCTCGAATCGTTCCCGCTGATCGATCGGATCGTTCAGCTCCGAGAAGGCGTTGGCAATCTCACATCCGTTCACAAACGCCTCGAATCGCTCGGTCAGCGCTGGGTTGTTTCGGTGTCGCTTGGCCAGGGGCGCGGTCTCCACCGGATAGTCCGTCACGAACGTGGGCTGAATCAGATGCGGCTCCACATATTTCTTGAAGATCTCGTCGATCATCTTCCCCGATCCCATCCTGCTGTCGACTTCCACATCCAGCCCGGCGCACGTCTTTCGCATGGCATCCTCTGAAAGGCCCGCCACATCGATCCCCGCATATTCTGCGATCGCCTCCAGCATCGTCACCCGCTTCCACGGCGGCGAAAAATCAATTTCCGTTCCCTGGTATGCCACGGTCAGCGATCCCACCACCTCCTGGGCAACATGGGAGACCATCTCCTCCGTGATGCGCATCATGTCCCCGTAATCCGCGTAAGCCTGATACAGCTCGAGCAGGGTGAACTCGGGATTATGAGACCGATCCATGCCCTCGTTTCGGAAATCCTTACAAAACTCGTATACCCGCTCGAATCCGCCCACGATCAGGCGTTTGAGGTAAAGCTCGTCGGAAATTCGAAGATAGAGATCGAAATCCAGCGCATTGTGATGGGTTACAAAAGGCCGCGCAGAAGCGCCTCCATACAAAGGCTGCAGGACCGGTGTTTCCACCTCCATAAAATCTCGGTTGTCCAGAAAACGCCGCATCGCAGAAACGATTTTCGTGCGCAGCTGAAAGGTCTGCCGGACCTCGGGGTGGAGAATCAGATCCACATACCGCTGGCGATAGCGCAGTTCTTTGTCCGATACCTCATCGAAGGTGACCTTCTGTCCGCCCTCCATTCGTTCCTTCTCAATGGGGAGCGGCCTTAATGATTTGCAGAGGATCTCGATGCCTTGGGTCTGGACGGTGATTTCCCCGGTTCGGGTCTGAAAAACTGTGCCCTCAACGCCGATCATGTCGCCGATATCCAGGAGCTCGTAGAGCGCAAAGAGCTCTTCCCCGAGCGTATCTTTGCGAAGGTAGATCTGAATTCGTCCCGCTCCATCCTGCAGGTGGGCAAAACTCGTTTTTCCATGCCCGCGGACGGACATCAGCCGTCCGGCGATTCGCACGTTGTCATTAGACGCGGATAACTCCTCAAAGTTCCCGATAATACCGGAAGAGAGATGGGTCGCCTCGAAGCGATAGGGGTAGGGGTTGATTCCTTTCTCCCGGATCTGGGTCAGCTTTGAGAGCCGCTGCAAAAAGAGGTCATTTTGTTCGTTCAAAGGGTTCTCCGGGTTCGGATGAAAGGGAGTTGCGTCACTGGGATTATCAGTCATCAGTCAGAAGGTTGCCACAAACCTCGGATCGATCAGGGATATTCGGGAGTCCTTCCGGATCGTTGCCAGGAAAACGAGATGCTAGGCAGATATTTGCGGAAAGATAACAAAATCCCTCCCTAAAGTCAATAGCGAAAAGGGCGCCAATCGGAAGCGGCAAGGAGCGATCTTGGTCTCCTTTTAGGCCTCTTTCCCACTTAGATACGCGTAGATGAAGGCATCAAGTTTCCCATCCATCACGGCTTCCACGTTGCTCGTTTCCTCGCCGGTGCGATGATCTTTCACCATGTTGTAGGGATGGAACACATACGAGCGGATCTGGTTGCCCCACTCGATGCGCTTTTTCGTGTCTTCTACCACATCCTGTCGTTTCTGCTTTTCGTCTTCGTGGAACTGATACAGTCGTGCGCGCAGAATCTTCATCGCGCTCATTCGATTCTTGTGCTGCGACCGCTCGTTCTGGCACTGCACCACAATCCCGGTCGGAAGGTGCGTGATGCGCACGGCCGAATCCGTCTTGTTTACATGCTGTCCGCCGGCCCCGCTGGAGCGATAGGTATCCACGCGAAGCTCCGAATCGTTGATCGCCATCTCGACAGCCTCTTCCACTTCGGGATACACGAACACCGATGCAAAGGAGGTGTGTCGCCGATTCTGCGAGTCAAACGGCGAAAGACGCACGAGGCGATGGACCCCCGCCTCCGCCTTCAGATAGCCATACGCATACTTCCCGGTCACCTCCACTGTTACGCTCTTGATCCCGGCTTCATCTCCCGGCTGAAGGTCCATCAGTTCCCGTTCAAATCCCCTGCGCTCGATCCACCGCATATACATTCGGAGGAGCATCTGCGCCCAATCCGCAGACTCCGTTCCGCCTGCTCCTGGATGGATGGTCAGGATGGCGTTTTTTTCATCGTGTTTGTCGGAGAGCATATTCTGAAACTCCAACTCCGCAAGGCCCTTTTCCAGGGCGTCCGCCTCCGTCCTTACCTCGGCCATGGCCTCGCCATCTTCCTCCTCCGCCGCAAGTTCAAAGAGTATCATCAGGTCTTCCCGCTGATTCTCCAGTCCCTGCCATGCTTCCACCCAGTGCTTATGCCCATTGACCTCGCTGATGGTTGCCTGTGCGCTCTCCCGATCCTCCCAGAAACCCGGAGCGCTCATCGGCAGTTCCAGACGAGCAATCTCCTCCTTCCGCCTTTCGACGTCAAAGGTACCTCCGCAGTTTGGCCAACCGTTCCCCGAAATCCACCAACGTCAATTCCAATTCATCCGCCATTATCCATTCTCCTCTGAATGGGAGTGGGGAAGTGGTGACTGGTAAAGCCAGTGCACACCACAACCTACTTCCTGAAATGCAGATGGCTTGCTTTGGCCATCCGGGGTATTTTGAATACCATTTCTCCGCGAATTTCCCCGCCGGGCTCCAGCGGAAATTCCGATCCGGGCGCCATAAACAGCGGAGAGGACGCCAAGGCCAGATGCTTGGTCTGGGTTGCGTCCACCAGCTGAAAATTGCGCTGTCCCAGTATCAGCTTCTTCACTTCCTCCTTGGACCCTATCGTGACGTAGAGCCGCACGTACTTCCATCCCTCCTCCACGGGCTCGCCGTCCAACTCGTGTTCCTCACGAAGTTTTTCCACGCTCACCGCAATGTCTGTGGTCTTGCGGGTATTCCTGGACTGGTCGAATACGCCGCCGAGGGTTTTCGTCAGGTCCATAGAACGCAGGGAGAGCATGATCCAAAGAAGTACCAACAAAACGCCTGAATACACGACGATGCGAATCGTCCTCATGATCCTTTTTCTACGCTGGCGCCTTCGATCGTCCTCGAGCGTTCTCAACATCCGATCGCACCTCCGTGTGCTTGGTTGTCTGCCGATAGGGGACCTGATTCGTCATTTTGCCGAACCCTTCCATGGGTTCCATAGCCCCGGCCTGATTAGGGGAGAATCCGCTTTCTCCAGGGACTTTTCATAAAGGATAGACAATCGAATATAACCCATAATCGCTTTCCGGTCAAGCGAAAAGTGCGTCTCCAGAGGACAAGGGGGCGGCATCGACTCTTCTGTCGAGCGAACCAACGGAAAAAGGATTTGCATTCTCGCGCTTATGTGTGTATCTTAGAGAGTAGTCTCGAGTATTCCAAGGCCTGGGGACCCTCTTTTATCCAGGCGGATCAGCAGGGAAAATGTGCAGTTATACGACATTTGTTCAATCCCCAAAGATTCCCGGCTCCCCCAGGTGCATGCGAGTGTGCCTCGCGGCCCAAATCTTGGGGCCATCGCATTTTGGAACGCGCTGGTTTTCGCGGATGTCGTTCTGTAAATCCCGCACTGCGGTAGAAGCCCCAGCCGGCAGCGCCCTATGGATAGTGAGTAAGATGCCCCTTTTTCGGCCATCCGTGCAGGGGTGGCAGGGCGCAGCATCCCGCAATACCCGTGTTGAGAGAGCGGGAAGGCATGCCTTATGTGCGACATGATGGCCGATCCCGGGCCGGTCGCGCTGTTGTCTTCTGATCCCGAGTCGGATGCTTTCCGCTCCGTATTCCTGCGGGTCGAGACATTCCCGAGCACCCACCACTCCGCAAGGGTACGCAGCCGTTTCGCTCCATGACCGTGTCGAACATCCGGTCCCCGATGGCGAAGAGCGGGAGCACTTGCGGGCGTGTGAGGTCGTTTCCGATTTTCCTGCCCAGCCCAATGGGAACGAGGACGACTGACAAAGAGGAGGATTTCGGCTCGGCTCGAATGCTGCGCGAATCCGGTTTGCGTTTCTCGCCAAGGTGCGCAGGCCGATCTCGGAGGTGGCGAATCTCAAAGAGAACCCAGGTCCCAGACAGCTAGCATGGAGCGCATTTTCCTGTATATACAAGGTCGGGATAAACCGATCACTCCATACCGGGGGGATAAGAAAGGCTCCCTTCAAAATGCGGCGGCGGCGACATGCTGTTGGCGTGTTTTGTAGATTGGGTTTTGAGTATGGCCACACAATCGCAGTCGGTGGGAGGGGGAATCGGTCAGCAGATCGTGCTGCCGTTGAGCAAGGCCGTGGAGATCAGTGCAAAGAGTCTGAAGATTCGCCTGGGGCGCTCGTTGATTACGATGAGTGGGATTATCCTGGCGATAGCCTTTCTGATGTCCATCTGGACGTCCAGCGCGATCGTGGATGGTCTGCGGGCCGCAGACGATGCAAACATCAATCTGTTGCTCCAGCGGAAGGGGATCGAGACCGGTTCGGATGCCATGGGTGAGGAGCGCGCGAAGAATACCTGGCTGGTGGTGCTGTCGCTTATGGTGTGTGTGGTGGGCATTGTCAATTCGATGCTGATGTCGGTGACGGAGCGCTTCCGCGAGATCGGGACGATGAAGTGTCTGGGGGCCTTGGATTCCTTTATAATTAAGTTATTTGTGCTGGAGTCCTCGTTTCAAGGCACAGTGGGGACCGTGATCGGGGTGATCATCGGTTTGCTGCTGACGATTCTGATGTCCATGGGAAGCTACGGAACGTTGATCTTTGATCATTTCCCCGGGGTGGATATCCTCAAGTGGGGTGCGCTTTCCATTGTGATTGGCTCGTTTCTTTCGGTCATTGGAGCGATCTATCCCTCCTATACCGCAGCCCGGATGGAACCGGTGGATGCGATGCGCGTGGATCAATAGTCATCAGTCATTTGTCATTCGTCATTAGGGAGTGCGGTGGGGCACTGAAGGTCTGATGACCCATGACCAAAAGGAGTGGGGCATGGCGGAACAAACGGTTGTGCGGACGCAGGATGTGAAGAAGATGTACCGGATGGGGGAGATGGAACTGGAGGCCCTTAAAGGGGTTAGTGTGGAGATTTTCGCGGGGGAGTATATCTCGATCATGGGGCCCTCGGGTTCTGGGAAGACGACGTTGTTCAACATGGTGGGCGGGTTGGATAAGCCGTCGTCCGGGAAAGTGTATATTGACGAGGTGGATGTGGCGCAGTTGGATGCGTATGAGCTGGCGTGGCTGCGGTGTCGAAAAATCGGATATATCTTTCAGACGTTCAATCTCATTCCGGTGATGACCGCACTGGAGAATGTGACCCTTCCGATGGTATTTGCCGGGCTGACGAGCGACGAGGCGCGGGACAAAGGGGCCGATCTGCTCGATCGCGTGGGGCTCGGGGAGCGGATCATGCATAAGCCATACGAGCTCTCCGGGGGACAGCAGCAACGGGTGGCTGTGGCCCGGGCGATGGCCAATGATCCGGCCATTCTCTTGGCTGATGAGCCCACAGGGAATCTGGATCTGGCTACGGGAACGGAGATTATCAATCTGCTGAGAGAGGTGAACGAGGTGTCCGGGGTGACGGTGATCTCGGCAACACACGATCACAAGATGCTCAACGTGTCCGATCGGGTGGTATGGATTCGGGATGGCAGGCTGGATCGAATCATCAAGCGCGAAGATCTCAGAATTGAAGTAGGGACGATAGACGGGAAGACGGACTAGATCATTCTCCATGCAAGTCACCCAGTGAAAGACAATGAGGATTCGTGGACAAAGGGCTATATTCCCTATTCGCTGTCTTCTTTTGAGTTCCATGGTGAGGCATCTTTCCCGCCAAACGGTGACAACCATGAAGTTTCCTTGCACTCGATGTGCCAAGCCCAACAGAACTCCTTGTTGGGCTTTCTTGCGGCAGAATAGAGAATCTCGCCAGCCTCATGCGAAAGCCATGTAGCGGGCGAAGGTCTTCTGAAATTGTGCGAATAGAACACCAGCAATACTCCTGTGATCCCTGGTCCATCCGATGTCAGATGGCCAAGACCATTCCTGTTCTATGGTGTCCTATTCCATCTCTTTGTCTCAAGGATAAAATGGAACTGAAAATCAAAGATATTGTCGATCTATTGCAGGTGTCTGAAAAAACGGTATACCGCTGGATCAAGGAGAAGAAGATTCCCTGTTACCGCATTCATCATCATTACCACTTCAATCGTGCAGAAGTAAATGAGTGGATCATGAGCAATGGGATCGGATTATCGACCCAATTGCTGAATCTACCCCTGACTGGAAGGCCGACCCATCTTACTGACCTGCTCCTGCATGGCGGAGTCTACACGGGTATTACCGGAAATACGATTCGGGATGTTCTGCACAACGCCATCGAATCCATTGATACCCCTCAGGATATGGATAAGGAAGACATTATTTCAGCATTGCTGAATCGTGAAGAACTGATGTCCACGGCCATCGGAAACGGTATAGCCATTCCACATCCCCGTAAGCCGTTGATCACCAATGTCAAGGATGCCAGTGTGTCTATCTGTTTCTTAGCAGAAGGGGTGAATTTTGGTGCACTGGACGGACATCCGGTACATACGCTATTCCTGCTGTTAACGTGCAGCCCCAGGAGACACCTGGAAGTATTATCCAAAATATCTTATCTGTGCCAGATGGATGATTTTCGGTCTATGCTTGAACGTCGTGCTTCAGCACAGGAAATAAGTGATTTTGTTCAGGGGAAAGAACGGTCATGGCAGCAGAAGGAGTTGGCTGAGCGATGAATCTACTACTTATTGGGGTTGCCTTATTTTTCGCAGCTGGATTGGTAGCCATCCCTTTGCCACAAAAGAGAAAGGGAATAGCGTATGTCAGCTTCGCTGCATCAGCGCAGATTTTCATTCTGCCGTTGGTGATAAAGGCATTGTTGGGAAGCCCGACACTGAATTTGTCCGTTCATTTTTCCGGACCCATTGGAGATGTAACTCTGCTACTGGATCCACTTGCTGCTTTCTTCATGTTTTTCATCTCGCTCGGCGGATTGCTTGCTGGTATCTATTCGCTCGGCTATATGAAAATGTATCAAGATAGTGATCGTCATTCTCTTTCCACTTATTACTTTTTCATGGGCTTGTTGGTTGTTGCCATGCTTCTCGTTGTCATCGTACAGAATGCCCTGTTCTTTTTGATCGTCTGGGAAATCATGTCACTGGCATCCTTCTTTCTGGTCAGTTTTGAACACCAGAAAGAAGAAGTGCGAAAAGCAGGACTCTATTATCTGATCGCCATGCAAATTGGCGCAGCAGCGCTGCTTGTTGCTTTCGGCTGGAGCACTGTATTGACTGGCAGCATGGATTTTGGTGCACTATCCACACTGAGTCCGGCAGCAGCCACGTTTGTTTTCATTTTGTTCTTTATCGGTTTTGGCACTAAAGCTGGTTTTGTTCCCCTGCATACCTGGCTCCCGCTGGCACATCCGGCGGCGCCGACTGCTGTGTCTGCCATGATGTCCGGCGTGATGATCAAAACTGGAATTTACGGCATTTTGCGGATCATTTTGATCATCGGTGTTCCCAGCCCTTGGCTCGCGTATCTGGTTTTTGGAATTGCGCTGCTTTCCGGTCTTCTGGGAGTCATACACGCCATAGCTCAACACGATTTGAAGAAGCTACTTGCCTACCATAGCATCGAAAATATCGGCATTATTGGTTTGGGGATTGGCGTGGGCATGCTGGGAATAATAAGTGGGCGAGCACTCATTGCGGTCGCAGGTTTCCTGGGCGCGCTGTTGCATGTATTCAATCATTTTACGTTCAAAAGTTTGCTCTTCTATGGAGCCGGAATAATCTACTCAAAAACGCACACGCGAAATATCGATCAATTGGGCGGATTGGTTCGCGTTCTGCCTTACACGGCCGCGCTTTTTCTGATTGGCTCACTGGCCATCAGCGGGCTTCCACTCCTAAGCGGTTTTGTCAGCGAATTTGCCGTCTATTTCGGAATGGCTCAGAGCCTGTCTGAGCATAATATATATCTTAATGTGACAGCTGGAATCGGCCTTGCTGGACTGGCTCTTATCGGTACCATGGCTGCATTATGTTTCACCAAAGTGTTCAGCATATGCTTTCTTGGCAATCCACGAACGAGTTGGCAGGGCACCCCTTCCGAAGCTTCATCGACCATGCTGGCGCCCATGATTGTACTGGCGAGTTTCATAGTTTTCATCGGGTTGTTCACCCCGCTGATCCTTCCATTTCTCTCCGGGGTGGTGAAGCAATTCTGTCATGAATCTTTCTATCCCGCATGGAATGAAATTCTGGATATCTTTCTGGAGATCAATGGTGCGCTATTGATTTTCGGGGGACTCATTCTATTCTTTATAGGATTGCGCTGGATGTTGTTACGTAACAAAACGGTCGCTCTATTCAAAACATGGGATTGTGGTTACCAGGCTCAAAGCAGCCGCATTCAATATACTGCCAGCTCATTTGCCTGCTCCTTTCTGAGGTTGGCGGCCAACATAGTGCCGCAGAAGAAGCATATCGTTCGTCCGCAGGGGTTGTTTCCGACACAGGCGCTCTATGAGAGCCATAGCGACGACCTGATTGCGCGCTGGATGATTCGACCGCTTGTCGGCCTGTTACACTATTTTCTCGGGCTGCTATCGTGGATTCAGAGCGGACATACCCAACAATACATTCTTTATGGTCTGGTCTTTCTGGTTATGCTCGTCATCTGGGTTATCGGAGTCCGCTAATGCAAAAAGGAATCTGTCTACTCATCATCTTGATGGTCCCGTTTGTCTTTACAGGCCTGATAAACCGGGTAAAAGCGCTTTGGGCGGGACGCAGAGGCGCTCCATTGTGGCAGCCATTCTACGATTTCAGGAAACTGCTGAGAAAAGGGGACGTGCTCAGCAAAACAACCTCATTTGTGTTTCGCCTCAGTCCGTCACTGAATATTGCAGCCGTTATTTTTGTCGCCCTGATCATCCCATTGCCACAGCAAAAAGCCATAATCAGCTTTCCCGCTGATTTCGTACTGTTCGCTTACACGCTGGGACTGGCAAGATTCATGCTAGTCCTTTCTGCGATGGATACAGGCAGTCCGTTTGAAGGCATGGGAGCTGCCCGTGAAGTTACCTTCTCCAACATCGTTGAGCCTGCTTTCTTCGTGCTGATCGGTTCTCTGGCGCTGATTACCGGACAGACTTCATTTGAATCTATTTTTGCGCAACTGAATACCAGCGCCCGCTATACGGTGCTTGTGAAATCGCTCTGCCTGGCGTCCCTGTTTGTCATGCTGCTAACCGAAGGATCGCGGTCGCCGGTGGACGATCCCAACACCCATCTGGAACTGACCATGATTCACGAAGTGATGATCCTCGATTATTCGGGTCCTGATCTGGCATTTATGCAGTATGCCTCCGGTCTGAAAATGGTGGTCATCACCGCCCTGATGGCCAATCTGTTCGCACCCTCAGGAGTCGGAGCGCTATATGGTATCATGATTTTTCTGATCGTGCTGGCTGGGGTCGCGGTGGCTATAGGATGGGTCGAATCTTTTTTCGCCAGGCTGAGAATGTCGCATGTTCCCCAGTTTATTTTTATGATGGTGGCCTTGTCGGTAACTCTCTTTGCCGTAGTAATATTTTTTCTGTACGGAGGGAATTAATGGCTGACGTTGTGATCATTCTGCTTGGTACCGGTATGTTTTATGTTTTCGCAGCCAGCCGTATTGAAGCCTTCATTAAGACACTGGCATTACAGGGGATGCTACTATTTCTGCTTGTCATTATCGATCTTCGCGAAATCAACTGGCTCAACATCGCTTTTTTGGTTTTGGAAACGCTGGTCATCAAATCAACGGTGATTCCCTTGTTTCTGTTGAATGCGATTCGTCGTAACGAGATCGACCGTGAAGTGGAGCCGTATGTATCGCAGTTCTATTCGCTGATGATCGGCAGTATCATTTTTATTTTCGGATTTGTCGTCGCTTTCTGGGCTGCTCGCGTGGAACCAGGCATACATCCGCTCTATTTTGGTGTGTCTATAGCGCTGATCATTGCCAGTCTGTTTCTTATTGTTACCCGCAAACGCATTATCACCCATATTCTCTGCTTCATGATGCTGGAGAACGGGATCTTTCTGCTATCCCTATCCGTTGCCCATGAGATGCCTATGCTGGTTAATCTGGGTGTATTGCTTGACCTCTTTGTAGGCCTATTCCTGTTGGTGATCTTTTTCAACAAAATACAATTGATGTTTGATGGCAGCCATATCGATGTATTGACTCAATTGAAGGATTGAACATGTTCATTCTGATGCTATTTGCACCCGTTGTTTTGGCTGCGCTCGTCATGTTCTGGCAGAACCGGTTTGTGATTCGTCTTTCACTTCTGGCCGCCGCCGCTCTCTACCTTCTTGCGGCTTTCGGCTGGGGGTTCGACTTCATTCACAAGGAGGTGGATGGTTGGCTGTCCAATTATTTTCAGATTGATGCCATTGGTCTTTTCTTTCTGACCATTATGGCGCTGGTATTCGCCGGAACGGCCATTTACAGCCTGTTCTTCTTTAAGGAGACCGGTACAGGTGTTCCTCAGGAAGCGCGCTACGTAGCTTCTATGCTCCTATTTGTGGATGCTATGGCGGGGGTCATATTAGCCAGCCATCTGGGGCTATTGTGGGTTTTTGTGGAAGCGACAACCCTGACCAGCGCCGTGCTGATCTATTTTGAAAAGAAAAAATCATCCTTGGAAGCGGCCTGGAAATACGTGTTTATCTGCTCAGTGGGTATAGCCATGGCCTTTGTTGGGATCATCATTTTGTCAATGGGCAGCAGAAGCATCGGCACACTCTTTTTCACCGATCTGTATCAACGTGCCTACGAAATCAATCCATTTTGGCTTAAAATGGCATTTGCCTTTATTCTGGTCGGCTTTGGCACCAAAGTCGGTATAGCGCCGATTCATGCCTGGCTGCCAGACGCCCATTCCGAGGCTCCTTCCCCAGTATCCGCTTTGCTTTCAGGCACTCTGCTGAACACCGCTTTTCTGGGTTTAATACGCGTGCAGGAGATCATGATTCAGGCTAGACTCGATTCCTTTTCAAATCTGCTATTGCTCATTACCGGATTTCTATCATTATTGATCAGCGCTGTATTTATGCTGGGTACCGTCAATTACAAGCGGATGCTGGCCTATTCCTCCATTGAGAACATGGGGATTCTGTTTATCGGCATTGCCATGGGTAAGACGGGCATCTATGCCGCCATGCTCCACACGGTGGCGCACTCGCTCTCCAAGTCATCCCTGTTTCTCACATCGGGGAATATTCTGCACCTGTATGGAAGCAAAAAAATTTCTGATGTGAAAGGGCTGCTGCATCGGGAACCGCTTACTGGTTGGCTCTGGATCGTATCTTTGCTGGCGATTATCGGACTGCCACCGTTTCCATCATTTCTGAGTAAATTTCTATTGATCACAGCTTTTTTCGAAGCGGGTCAGGGCTGGTTGGCTGTTCCCTTCTTTCTGTTTGTCGCAGTGATTATCTATGGCATGGGGGGAGCAATATTCCGCATGTCATTCGGTGATCTTCCGCCAGGAACCTGCCTTTCCCCAAAACTGGGCCTGAGCGCCTACATCCCCCAGGTGGTCTTTTTGTTGGGGTTGGCAGCGATTGGAATCTATATACCGGAACGGGCCCTGGCATTTATTCAGAGCGCCGCCGGATTCTTGAAGTAGAGGAATAATGTGGTGAATTGGACTGAAACAAATAATTTGCAGGCCGTGGATCTGGCGGACATCCCACAACTGCCGATTGATTCATTCCGTTCTCAAATTTTGGAAAGTCTTGCTGCCAAACGGCGATGTGTACAATTCTTCGGGGATGAGGAGGGAGACAAGGTAATCGTCTACGCAGTGCTGGCTGATCACCATCTTTCCCGACTGTATGTCGCTGCCACTGTTTTTGACAACGAAAAGAAATATCCCTCGCTTACGCCTCAGGCGCCGTCCATGCACCTGTTCGAACGGGAATTGTTTGAGCAGGTCGAAATCGAACCACTAGGACATCCCTGGCTAAAGCCGGTGCGCAAGGGAATTGCCGGTATCCGTGCCACTGAAACGCCCTATCCGTTTTTCCAGATGGATGGTGAGGAGACCCATGAGGTGGGTGTGGGACCCATCCACGCCGGCGTCATCGAGCCCGGACATTTTCGCTTTTCCTGTCACGGTGAGGAAGTCTATCATCTTGAAATTGAGCTGGGATTTGGACACCGCGGCGTGGAGGATCTATTCATTCGCCACCGCGAACGACCGAGCTGTTTGCTTCACTTAGCCGAATCTATTGCCGGTGATACGGTCATTGGTCATGGCGGCGCCTTTGTCAGAGCGATGGAATCGTTAAGCGGGATTTCGGTTTCCCGTCGGGCTATGATCGTTCGTACTGTTGCCCTGGAATTGGAGCGTGTCGGCGTTCATCTCGGCGATCTGTCTGCATTGGCGGGTGACGTGGCGTATCTCACCGGCAATGCGATCTTCGGCGCGCTGCGCACCCGTGCGATCAATACCAGTATGGCTGTCTGTGGAAGCCGTTTCGGGCGTGGTTTGCTCGCCATCGGTGGAATTCGTTTTGATATTTCCAATGAGCTGAGAAAGACCATTGAAACCACGCTGTCGGAAGTTGAGGACCAGGTGGAATTGGCTGGCGCAGTGATGTTTTCATCTGCATCAACCATGGAGCGATTTGAGAAAACAGGCGTCGTTTCCGAATCGACGGCGATCGAAATCGGGATGGTTGGGCCAGCCGCCCGCGCCAGTGGTCGCGCAATGGACGTGCGTGCAGATTTTCCGTTTGGCCCGTATAACCAGTTTCCGGTTCATCCAATCACTTACCATACGGGGGATGTGTTCGCCAGGGCCTATATCCGCTATGTCGAGATCAAACAGTCCCTCCGAATCATAAGAGAGCAGTTGGCCAACCTCAGTGGTCAAACGCTGAAATCTCAGAAGGCCGCCTTGCAGCCCAATCGTCTGGTCGTTTCATTGGCTGAAGGCTGGAGAGGGGAAATTGCCCATGTCGCAATTACGAACGCTGATGGCAAATTGAGACGCTACAAGATCAAGGACCCCTCATTCCATAACTGGCTGGCCTTGGCGCTTGCGGTACGCAATGAAGGAATATCTGATTTCCCATTGTGCAACAAAAGCTTCAATCTGTCCTATTGTGGGTTTGACCTATAAACCTATCAGGAACTCGCCATGTTTGAGTTGCTCAGAGCTCGCAAAAACCACGGCTTTCAGGCTATACGTGATATTGGTAGTGCCCAGTTGCCATCCCCATTTCGTGGTTTCCCGCTGCTGGATGAAAAATGCTGCACAAAGGATTGCGGCGCCTGTGCCGAAGTTTGCCCAACTCATGCCATCCAGCTTAAGCCGCTGCAAATAGATTTGGGTCGCTGTATTTTCTGCGGCGATTGTGTTCACGAATGTCTCTCCGGCGCCATCGAGTTCTCCTCCCAATATCGCTTGGGCAATATGAGCCGCGATGGGCTGGTTATTCCCTCAGCGCTGACTCCCGAGCACTACCAAGAAGAAGCCATTGTCGCACGGAAGGAAATCAGGCGCCTCTTCGGCCACTCGCTCAAATTGCGTCAGGTTTCTGCTGGCGGCTGCAACGGGTGCGAGATGGAACTCGCGGCTGCCGGAAATGTTAATTTTGACATGGGGCGATTCGGTTTTGATTTTGTCGCTTCTCCTCGTCACGCAGACGGCCTCGTGATCACGGGCCCGATTTCGAGCAATATGGCTCCGGCGCTTGTGGATGCCTACAATAGTGTCAGTCAACCACGACTGGTCATTGTGGTTGGTGCCTGCGCAATCAGTGGTGGCGTGTTTGTCGAATCTGATCAACTCCATCGCAGCTTTCTGGACAATGTAGCGATCGATCTCTTTATTCCCGGATGTCCGACACACCCATTGACCTTTATTAATGCCTTACTCGATCTTCTGGATAGAAAGAAGAACAGAACAGCCAGAACCTCCTGAAAAGGGAACAAAATAGCGGGCGGGATCTGCCTCTGAAAATATGCGGATTCCGCATAAAGGATAATTGTATGATTCCACATTCATTCTCAGTGTGGCAGATACCGAGTTGTCCTTCGCTCGCATAAACGGAGGCCAGGATGCGTGTTGTGGTTCAGCGGGTCAAGCGCGCCGCCCTGCGGATCGAAGGGCAGATGCACGCGGAGATCGAAGAAGGATTGGTGCTTTTGATCGGGATCGGTCGTGGTGATACGGATGAGGATGCGGAATATGTGGCCGGGAAGTGCGCGGGGCTTCGGATTTTCGGGGACGAGTCCGGGAAGATGAGCTATACGGTCTCGGATGTCGGAGGCGAGATACTGGCCATCTCCCAGTTCACCCTATGCGGAGATACCCGAAAGGGGAAGCGGCCGAGCTTCACGGAGGCTGCCCGTCCCGAGCATGCGGAGCCGTTGTATGAACGATTCCTGGCCGTGTTGCGGGGGCACGGATTGGACGTCCGAACGGGCGTTTTCGGAGCGCACATGGTGGTGGAGATTCTAAACGACGGGCCGGTGACCTTGATCGTGGAAGGAAGGCCGATTCAGTGAAGAGGGCTATTTTGGCAGGAAAAGTCACTGAATGGCGTTTCTTGTGGCGCAATAATGCCACATGGGCAGTCTGATACTGGGTGTTGTTCGCAGTTGAAGAGGGATGGTCGGCGATCATTTTTCACGAGAAAGCCATTTAGAAAAGAAACAATAGATTGTAGTTACTGGCATCGACTTCTTTGTGGATTGGCACGGGTTTTGCATCAGGTAACAGGCAAGCGTGAAAACCACGCAGGTGAATCCGTAACCATAAACACAAAGAAAGGAGGTGTCCATCATGTCACTGGTGAAATGGAGCCCCAGAGGAAATCTCGACGTTCGGGATGAGATCAACCGGTTGTTCGGCAACTTCCTTCCTGATTTTTCGTGGGGAGGGGAGGCAATGGAAGGCTCGTGGGTACCGAAGGTGGATATTTCGGAGACCAACGGAGATTTGGAGGTCGCTGCCGAGCTTCCCGGCTTGAGACGCGACGATCTCTCGATCCGTATCGAGAACAACGTGCTGACCCTAAAGGGGAAGAAACAGCGCGAAGAGAAAAAGGAAGGGGCGAATTACTATCGGGTAGAGCGTTGTTGTGGGGACTTCACCCGGTCGTTCGCGCTTCCGAGCGCGGTAGATACAGGCAAGACGAAGGCTACCTTCAAAGATGGGGTGTTGACCATCGTGCTTCCGAAGACGGAGGAGGCGAAGGGAAAGGAGATCCCGATCGTCGTGGAATAGGCAGGGACTGAGCATTGGGGACCGGTGGTGTGACGGTCCCCAATGCTTTTCTTGAGGACCAGAGGGGTGAACACGAGTTTTGGGCGAGCGGAGTCTATTTCGATCGCCCTTTTTTTGTTTGTTCTTTCCACGGAGGGATGTCTCCGGAACGATGGCACCAAGGCTGCGGGGTGTTAGGTTGGCATGTCCATTCTGGCGAACCGTCGATTGCACTGTCGCCCTCTCGCCCTTTTCGGTCTTTTCATTTTGATCAGCCCGGGCACAAAGAGAAAGATGGAACAAATGTGCCGTAAGGGTCGTATAATGAGGCACTGCGAACTGAACGGAAGTTTGGAAGCCCGAATCCCAATCCGACTCATCAAGACCAGGAAGGAGTCGGCATCGCCTTCCAGGAGAGGGTTCGGAGTGGGCGGCTGGTCCCTCATCATCATACTTAAAGGAAGGAGCTCTGCTATGACACGATCCATGAAAATCCTCCCGATGGTCTTCCTGTTGCTGGTCCTTGGCGTTTTTCTGTCTGCGGAGGTGGGATGGCTTGGTGAGGGACAAGCCGTTGCTGCCGAGAAGACAGCGGCTCTGGGATCCAATGAGGAAATCCCGGAGGCGATCCATGCACTACAGAACACGGGTAAGGCGTTTGTGGCCATCGGAAAGAGCGTCAAACCTGCGGTGGTGGCCATTGAGACCAAGACCCAGGTTGAGCAACCGAAAGCTCAAGAGAGGCTTCGTACGCCTTTTGACGACTTTTTCGGCGGCGACCTTCGGCGACATTTCTCGCCCTTTCCTGAGGGACCGAGAAAAGGCCTCGGGTCCGGGGTGATCGTCAGGAAAGAGGGCTATATTCTGACCAACAATCACGTGATCCAGGGCGCGGATAAAATCAGCGTTTCCCTTTCGGACGGCAGGAAGTTCGAGGCGGAGGTTATTGGAAAGGACAAGCTGACCGATCTGGCGGTGATCAAGATCGACGGCGAGGATCTGTCGGTGATTCGGTTCGGGGATTCGGATGCGTTGGAAGTCGGAGAATGGGTGCTGGCGTTTGGAAATCCCTTCGAGCAGTATAATACCATGACCCAAGGCATTGTCAGCGCAAAAGGCAGGGAGCATCTCAACTTCGGGAGCACCACCCCCACCTACCAAAATTTCATCCAGACCACTGCCTTTATCAATCCCGGAAACAGCGGAGGGGCCCTCGTCAATTTGAAGGGGGAACTGGTGGGCATTAATGCGGCCATCCAATCCACGAACGGCGGGTTCATGGGCATCGGGTTCGCCATTCCGGTCAATATGGCGCAGAGCGTGATGGAGGACCTAATAGGCAAGGGGCGAGTTGTTCGGGGATATCTCGGTGTGAATATCAGTGAAGTTGATGCCGATATGGCAGACGCGTTGAAACTGGATGAACCCCATGGTGCGATGGTTCAGGAGGTAATGGAGGACGAGGGCGCCCAGCAGGCGGGCATGCAGGCCGGCGATGTGATCCTGGAGGTAAACGGGGAACGTATCGAGAATACCAGTCACCTGCAGCGCACTATCGCACAGCAGGATCCTGGAAAACGAGTGGAACTGACCGTGTGGCGGGACGGCTCGAAGAAGAAGCTTCGTGTCCAGCTGGGAGAGCGCCCCGATGCGGAGCAGATGGCAGTGCACAAAGAGGAAGAGGACAGCAAATTGGGTGTTCAGGTGCAGGCACTGACCGAAGATATGGGGAGTCAACTAGGCTATCAGGACGAAAAGGGTGTGGTGGTCTCCTGGGTGGATCCGAACGGGCCGGCGGCGGAGAAGGGTATTCGGCGGGGCGATTTGATTCAGCAGATCGGGCGACGGAAGATCGCCTCGACCAAGGAGTATGACAAGGCGATGAAGGAACTTATCGCAGGTCAGGCGGTCATGATTTTGGTCAAACGCCAGGAAAGCGTGTTTTTTGTAGCCATCAAAATCCCGAAGGAGTAGCGAACTCGCTGATCAACTGCGGCCACCGCTCGGCTGAGGTCCCGCTCCGTCCGAGAATCATCGAACACCGAAGGCTAGCGAACAAGCTGAATCTGGGCTTTTTCTGCGACCTTCGGTGTTTCTTTTGGGGGTTTGACCCAGACCATTGCCCTTCTTCGGGAGCAGTCGGAGATGTGCTGCCACGGCGGTGTTATGGATTCAATAGAGATGTCGTATTGACGTGATAAATGTCATAGTGGCCGCTCCTCCCTCAATGGAAGGGCCGGTTTTTGTTTCTGAGAAGGATGATTTGTGTCCCGAGCTCTTTTTACTTAAGGAATAGGAATCATCCGGTGATGTTGAGAGATAAGCGTTTAGCTCGTTGTGCTGCTAAGGAATAGCAGAGAGTAAGCGAGATGGGTCACTTGTTGGCACGTGGTTTGCGTAGATTTATGCCAAAGGCTGAGCATGCTATCTGTTTCATATACCTTCTCACTGTATAGGCGCAGGGGGAGCATCCGACAAGGAGTGAAAAAATGGGAAAAGTTATCGGCATTGACTTGGGAACAACGAACTCGTGTGTCGCGATTATGGAGGGCGGCGATGCCACGGTGATCCCCAATTCGGAAGGCGGACGTACGACACCCTCGGTGGTGGCCTTCACGAAGAGCGGCGAACGCCCGGTCGGGGCCGCTGCCAAGCGACAGGCTATCACGAATCCTGAGAAGACTGTGTTCTCGATTAAGCGGTTTATGGGCAGGCGATACAACGAAGTGGTGCGGGAGATCGAGGAGGTGCCATTCAAGGTTTCGCGAGGGGGAAATGATACCGCGATGGTGGATATTGACGGGAAACATTACTCACCTCCGGAGATCTCCGCCATGATCCTTCAGAAGATGCGTCAGACCGCAGAGGACTATCTTGGAGAAAAGGTGACGCAGGCGGTGATCACTGTACCAGCCTATTTCAATGACAGCCAGCGTCAGGCCACGAGGGATGCTGGACAGATTGCTGGTCTGGAGGTGCTTCGGATCATCAATGAGCCTACGGCGGCTTCTTTGGCCTATGGATTGGCCAAGGAGCAGAAAGAGGAGAAGATCGCGGTCTATGACCTGGGTGGCGGGACATTCGACATCTCGATCCTGGAACTGGGCGATGGGGTATTCGAGGTGAAATCCACCAACGGAGACACGCATCTTGGCGGAGATGACTTCGACAAGCGGATCATTGACTGGCTGGCTGATGAATTCCGGACTCAGCAGGGAATCGATCTCAGGAACGATCCGATGGCTCTCCAACGCTTGAAGGAAGCGGCGGAGAAGGCCAAGTGTGAATTATCCTCCTCCATGCAGACAGAGATCAACCTTCCGTTTCTCACCGCGGATCAATCGGGGCCTAAACATTTGCAGATCACCCTGTCTCGTGCCAAGTTAGAGCAGCTGGTGGACGACCTGATCCAGCGGTCGGTCGGGCCGTGTCGTCAGGCATTGGCCGATGCGGGAATGAGCGCCGATGACATAGACGAGGTGATTCTCGTCGGTGGTCAGACGCGGATGCCCAAGGTGCAGGAGATCGTGCGAAACGTCTTTGGAAAGGAGCCGCACAAGGGGGTCAATCCCGACGAGGTGGTGGCGCTCGGAGCGGCGATCCAGGGCGGCGTCCTTTCCGGTGACGTGACGGATGTATTGCTTTTGGATGTGACCCCGCTGACTTTGGGGATTGAAACCTTGGGAAGCGTCGCCACGCCGCTGATCGAGCGCAATACGACGATTCCGACCAGGAAGAGCCAGATATTCAGCACGGCTGCGGACAACCAGACCACCGTGGAGATTCATGTGCTGCAGGGCGAACGGAAGATGGCTGTGGACAATCGGTCGTTGGGGCGATTTCATCTGGACGGAATTCCGCCTTCGCCCAGAGGCATGCCGCAGATCGAGGTGGCGTTCGATCTGGATGCGAACGGGATCCTGAACGTCTCGGCCAAGGACAAGGCTTCGAATAAGGAACAGAGCATTCGGATTGAGGCATCCAGTGGCCTTTCCGAAAGCGAGGTGGAGCGGATGGTGAAGGATGCCAAGGGGCACGAGGCGGAGGATGCGCTCAAGAGGGCCGAGATCGACGCGCGCAACGGTGCCGATCAACTGGTGTATGAGACTGAGAAGAACCTCAAGGAGATGGCGGACAAACTCAGTGCCGACACCAAAACGAAGATCGAGACGGCGATCGGGCGCGCCAAGGAGGCCATTAAGGGCACGAGCGTAGAGGAAATCAAATCCGCGACCGAAGCGCTCACCCACGCGTGGCATGAGGCAGCCGGAGAGATGTACGCGACAGCGGCCCAAGAGCAGGAAGCGCAGGCGGGCGCTGGAGCGGACTCCGGACCACAGCCGGGACAGGCTCCTCCTGGGGGCGGAAAGAAGAAGGACGATCAGAGCGCGGTGGATGCGGATTTTGAAGTCGTGGACTGAGCGTTGGGTGCGGATGTCGTGAGAAGGGACGACAGTGGACCTGGGCCATAAACCATAAGTTATGAGTCATTTATTGGGGGCGTCATCCATGACCAATGATGAATGACGAATGGGCTGTGGCCCGGTTCCGTGAGTCGTCCCTTTTTTGGTGAATCAAGTTCTTTCCCCTCATGCATAGCACTGAGGTGTTTTTCCGATGCCAAGCGATTTTGCGAAGGAAACGGGAGGGGGTGTTTCCAGGAGATTTCTACTTCTGTCTCTGCCGCCTTTCTGACCCCGAAACAGTTCATTGGTCGGGTTGACTCGAGAGGTCCGGAACCATCCGGGCGCACGTGTCACCCTTCACGCCTGTTTGGGGACTTTCGGACGAGGGGGAAAACTGCAAAAAGTTCTTGACTAGTTGGGGTTCATCTGTTAAATTAAAAGCTTTACCTCGCAGGGAGAAATCATGCCGACTTACGAGTATCAATGTCAAGAGTGCGATCACCGTTTCGAAGTCCTCCAGCGGATCACAGCCGATCCGCTTTCTGAGTGTCCCGAGTGCGCGGGCAAGGTGGAGCGTCTGATCAGTTCGGGTGCCGGTTTCCTTTTCAAGGGCACGGGTTTCTACACCACGGACTATCGCAGCGAGGGGTATAAGAAGGCGGAAAAGGCGGACACCTCCACCGCAACCGGAACGTCCGACAAGCAGGAAGGCAAAGAGACAAAGGAGAAAAAAGAGAAGAAGGAGAAAAAGGAGAGCAACGTGCAGAAGGCTGAGAACCCGTAGAAGCCCAAATAAGGATCTTTCCGAAAACTTCTCCCTCACGAGGGAATCGTAACTCTGGAATTTGGCCTGCAGGCTTCCGCGCTCATGTGGGCGCAATTGGCAGTTTCTTGACTACACGCATGTTTTCCGGCAGGATCCCAGATAGATGGTGGCCTTCCCTCTTGCCGTGGGGAAACCGCCTGAATCATCGCGGATCGGAGCTGAAAAGGGCAGAACATACGTTGCCCTTTTTTTGTTGGATGATTCTGGGCCACGACTTTCGGGATTCGGCGCGCAGGCAGGGCGGGAGGAGCCGTACACCTCTATGCGCGGGGCGGCTGGCACTCCTCTTCCTGCGTCCTATTCGCGGGATGGGGAACTTAACGTTCTCAAAACCAACGGGTTCGTCCCCTTGGGGGATGATGTCCAAATCCCTGAAGGCTCTGTTGCGGGGTATGTTACCAGTTCCCTTTTCTCTGTGGAAGCCTTTCTGCAGCGACATAAGGCCACCGCGAAACAGGACGCTTTTGCCGCAATGTGTTACTGATGAAAGGAGGGAGGCCAAAAAAAAGTTGGAACTGAGCGGACAGTTAGCATGTTAGATGGGGAACCCTTTGATTTCAGGAGGAAGAAAATGAGATCAGTCTGTCTCTGGATAGGCGTTGGTGTGTTGATGGCGGGAATCATGGGATGCGGGCAGAAGACGGCGGATGAGCTGTATCGGGATGGACAGCAGGCCTTGGCGGACAAGGCGCCGGATAGGGCAGTGAAGTGTTTCCAGCGTCTCGTGGAGCGCTATCCAACAGATGAGCGTGCCGATAAGGCCTTGGTGGCTTGGGCTCAGGTCGCCTCCGAGCAAGGAGACACCACCGGTGCGCTGTCGCTGTCCAATCGCCTCATCAAGGAGTATCCTGAGAGCGCGTTGGTCTACCGGGCCAAGATCATCATCGGGAGTCTGGCGGACGATGAAACGGCCAGTGTCCTCTACAAGGAACTCTATCAGGAGGCCACAAAGGGTACGTCCAGTCCCGATTTTCTGGCGAAATCGGAGGAAATATTCAAAGCCTTCCTAGCTCGTTTTCCGGATGACGAACGAGCGGACGATACCTTTTTTGCCCTGGCGCAGGTGGCGCAAAACGGCGGCGACGAAATCAAGGCAATCGGATATTACGAGGAGTTGCTCAATTCCTTTCCCAATAGTGAGCACAACTACAAGGCACAGTTTATGATCGGATTCATCTACTCGGAGAATCTGTCAGACTACAAGAAGGCCGAAGCCGCGTATCAGCAAGTACTAGCGGCCTACCCCGACTGCGATCTGGCGAAGGACGCCCGGTTCATGATTGCGAATATGGGGAAGAGTATAGAAGAGCTGGACATATTCGAGGATAGGAAGTAAACGGCAGAGGCACCGGGAATTTGGGTATTTGCGATCATATCGAGGGTGCGAAGGGAGACGATGGCCAAGGACATTCAAGCGATTAATGAATTGGTGATTCGGGAGAGCGCGTTCGTGGAGGAGATCACCTCCGAAGTGGGGAAGGTGATCGTGGGACAGGAGGCCTTGTTGGAGAGGCTCCTGATTGCACTCTTGTCCAACGGGCATGTGCTTTTGGAGGGGGTCCCGGGTTTGGCCAAGACGTTGATGGTGAGCACCCTCTCTCAGGTGCTTCGGGTGGACTTTCAGCGGATTCAGTTCACGCCCGATCTGCTTCCGGCGGACTTGGTGGGCACCCTCGTTTTCAATCCGAAGAGTGGGGAGTTTTCGCCGAAGAAGGGGCCGATCTTCACCAATCTGGTATTGGCAGACGAGGTGAATCGCGCTCCGGCCAAGGTGCAAAGCGCGATGCTGGAGGCAATGCAGGAGCGCCAGGTGACGATTGGAGATCACACCTATCCATTGGATGATCCCTTTCTGGTGATGGCGACCCAGAATCCCATCGAGCAGGAGGGCACCTATCCGCTGCCGGAAGCGCAAGTGGATCGGTTCATGCTCAAGGTCAAAGTGACCTATCCGAGCCGGAACGAGGAACGGGTGATCATGGATCGGATGACATCGGGCAATCCCATCGAAGTGCGCAAGGTCATCCAACCGGAGGACATCGTGCGCGCGCGGAATGTGGTAAACACCGTTTATGTGGATGAGAAGATCCGGGAGTATATCCTGGACATCATTTTTGCCACCCGAAATCCGCAGGATCATGGGTTGGCCGATCTGGCCGGCCTGATCGAATACGGCGCATCGCCCCGTGCTTCCATCTATCTGACGCAAGTGAGCAAAGCGCATGCTTTCCTCAGACGGCGCGGCTATGTGACCCCTGAGGATGTCAAAGCCGTCGGGATGGACGTGCTCAGGCATCGGGTGATCGTGACCTATGAGGCGGAGGCAGAGGAGATTGCCTCCGAGGATGTGGTGCAGCGGATATTCGATCAGATAGAGGTCCCATAGTGCCGCAAGGCGAGAAACGCTGCACGGGGCTCGTAACTTTGGGTGGACACCCGCTTTGATTCCTAAAGAGGTTCTGAAAAGAGTCCGGCTTATCGAGATTCGGACGCGCCATCTGGTCAATGCACTCTTTTCCGGGGAATATCACTCCGTGTTCAAGGGCCGGGGCGTCGAGTTTGCGGAGGTGCGGGCCTATCAACCCGGAGATGATATTCGCATCATCGACTGGAATGTGACCGCCCGGACGGGACATCCCTTTGTCAAGCTCTTTGACGAGGAGCGCGAACTGACCGTGATGCTGGTGGTGGACCTAAGCCGGTCGGGCGTTTTCGGGACGGTGCATCAGAGCAAGCGGGAGATGGCCGCAGAGCTATCTGCGCTCTTGGCGTTCTCCGCGATCAAGAACAACGACCGGGTGGGCTTGATTGGCTTCACCGATCGGATCGAGCAGTTCCTGCCGCCCAAAAAGGGAAAAAAGCATGTGCTCCGCGTGATCCGGGAACTGCTCTACTTCCGGCCGGAGGGTGTAGGCACGGACATCGAGGCGGCACTGCAGCATCTTTCCCGGGTGACCACTCGGCGGTGCGTGGTGTTTCTGGTGTCCGACTTCTTCTCGGAGGGATACGAGACGGCCTTGCGCGTGCTCAACAAGCGCCACGATATCGTGGCCATTTCCATCACCGATCCCAGGGAGACGGCTCTTCCGAAGGTGGGGCTCCTCCACTTGGAGGATGCAGAAACCGGGGATCGCCAAGTGGTTGATACCTCTGATCCAGATGTGCGGCGGCGATTTGGTGAGATGGCCACCCGACGGCGGGAGGTTCTGGATCGGCTGTTTCGGTCTGCGGGTGTGGATTCGGTGGTGCTCTCCACGGACGCGTCTTACGTGGAACCGCTCAGCCGGTTTTTCAAAATGCGGGCGCGGCGCTTTCGATAGAAAACGGGCAGCTCTTCCTTCAGCAGAGCACGCAGAGAAAGGCCAGAAGCAGCTTCTGTCTGAGAGGGGGCTGGGTGGTCTCCTCCTTTGCTCATGCCCTTTCTCCGGGCGCTCCGCGTGTCCTGCGATGAACAGGCGGGTTCGTTTTAGGATTCGGTGCAGCCGAATCGTGCAGCTACCATACGATTGCGAATGGCTGGTTTGGGTGGCGGGTGGGGAGGGGCCCAATCACCAATCACCCAAACCAATTCTCAGGATTCGGGGGGGGGCTATGACGATTGAAGTGGTATTGACGGTGGCGGAGTCCAAGCGACTCATTGCCAAAGGCGTGAAAGAGTTGGCGGTGGTCCGCCGTGCCATGGCGCACGGGATTGTGGCTGTTTCCAAGGGCACGACCGAGACGTATGTGGCGGAGGAGCTTTTGGGAGAGCCCATCGAACCGTTTGCCTACACCTTGGGCGTGACGACTCCCAAGGGCTGGAAACGGTCATCCGGTACGCGCATGGAGAGCCGGCCGGACCTGGTCTTCAAAGAGGGGAAGCTGCTCGAGGGTGTGACGGTGATCGAGGCGGCAGGGCAGATGTCGGCTGGGGATGTGTTCCTGAAAGGAGCCAACGCGCTCAATTATCAGGAAGAGGTCGCCGGAATCCTGGTCGGAGATCCGATGGGCGGGACCATTGGGGGAGCCATCGGGCCGGTTGTAGCCCGAAAGGCGCATCTGGTGATACCGGTGGGTCTGGAGAAGTGCATTCCTTTTGACATCGTGGGGCTTTCGAGGGACATTACATGGAATTGGGAAGGGGGTTCCAAGGGGTGTTCCCTGATGCCGGTGACGGGTATGATCATCACGGAGATCGAGGCGTTGGAAACATTGGCGGAGGTGGAAGTCATACAAATAGCTGCCGGCGGCATTGATGGCGCGGAAGGTTCGGTTCGGCTGTTGGTGAAAGGGACGCCGGACCAGATCGCCGGCGCGAAGAGGGTCCTGGACGGAGTATACGGAGAAAAAGCCTTTCGATAACCACAAGATCACCGGTTCAAGTGACAAGACAAAAAGGGAAGGACCTCTTTCTTTCGATTGTTGTCTTTTCTCTTGTCCTTTGGAAAGGAGGCCGCTTTGATCGAAGTAGATCACCTCACAAAGCATTACGGACAGACTCCCGCGGTAGAGGACGTGAGTTTCCGCGTGGAGAAGGGAGAGATTTTGGGATTTCTCGGCCCCAATGGAGCTGGAAAGACCACGACGATGCGCATGATCACGTGCTATCTCCCTCCTACAAGCGGGACGGCGCGCGTGGCGGGATACGATGTGTTCTCCGATTCGATGGAGGTGCGCAGGCGGATCGGGTATCTGCCGGAACATCCTCCGCTCTATACGGATATGACCGTGGCGTCCTATCTGGATTTCGTTTCGAAGATCAAAGGGGTGGAGTCGAAGCAGCGGAAAAGCGCGGTGGATCGGACGGTGGAGCGATGCGGCCTTTCGGACAAGCGGGATACCATCATCGCCAAGTTGTCCAAGGGATACCGGCAGCGGGTGGGCATTGCCCAGGCGCTGGTGCACGATCCGGAGGTGCTCGTTCTCGACGAGCCCACGATCGGGCTGGATCCCAGGCAGATTATCGAGGTAAGGGAACTGATCAAGAGCCTTGCCGGGGATCACACGGTTATCCTGAGCACGCATATTCTATCCGAAGCGAGTATGACGTGCCAGCGGATGGTCATCATCAACAAGGGCAGGATCGTGGCGATGGACACGCCGGAGAATTTGAAGGCGCGGCTGATGGGCGCGGACCGGATCTACGTGCAGGTGAAGGGACCCTCCGAGGCGGTCTCCGCAAAGCTGCGGGAGGTCCCCAACGTGGCGGGGGTGGTCGCAGAACCGGGAGGAAACGGCACGTGCGGTTTTTTCGTGGACAGCCGCGAGAAAACGGATATCCGGGCCGAACTGGCCGCGAGCATAGTGGGGAGCGGATTCGGGCTGTTGGAGATGAAACCGGTCGGGATGAGCCTGGAGGAGATTTTTCTCCAGCTGACCGCCGAAGAAGAGGAGGGAAGCTGATGGGTAATTTTGGCGCCATACTCCAGAGGGAATTGAAAAGCTATCTCGTCTCGCCCATCGCGTATGTAGTGGGCGCGGTATTCCTGCTCGTATCCGGTTTCTTCTTCCGAAACATGGTGATGCAGTTTAACATGTTCTGCATGACCTATATCCAGCAGGC
>JAZDJA010000298.1:0-17132 GCA_043804415.1 Candidatus Latescibacterota bacterium
CATGAGATCGTGGTGGCAGGGGGGATGGAGAACATGAGCCGAGCGCCCTTTCTCCTTCCCAATGCCCGGTGGGGATACCGCCTCGGAAATGGGGAGCTCCTGGATTCGATCCTCACCGGTGCCTTTCACGATCCCACCGAAAACTGTCATATGGGAATCACTGCGGAGAATCTGGCGGAGGAATTTGGCTTTAGCCGACGGGCGCAGGATGAATTCGCCGTCCTTTCGCAGCAGAAAGCGGCCGACGCGATCCAGACCGGCCGATTTGAGTCCGAGATCGTTCCGATCCAAGTGCCTCAGAAGAAGGGCGACGCGCTCTCCTTCGCGCGGGACGAATTTCCAAGACCCGGCACCACCGTGGAGGGCCTTTCCGCCCTCAAGCCGGCTTTCAGAGAAACCGGCACGGTTACGGCAGGAAACGCATCGGGCGTAAACGACGGCGCCGCGGCGATGATCCTGCTCTCTGCGGACGAGGCGAAACGAAGAGGCATCCGACCCATGGCGACGATCGTGAGCACGGCCTCCGCCGGAGTCGAGCCCGCCCGAATGGGTTTGGGCCCCGTGCCCGCGACCCGGGCGGCGTTGGTCAAGGCGGGACTGACGCTCGGGGACATCGAGGCGATTGAGCTCAACGAGGCCTTTGCGGCCCAGTCGCTGGCGGTGATCTTGGCGCTGGGTCTGGATCCGGACCGGGTGAACCCAAATGGCGGGGCGATTGCACTGGGGCATCCGGTGGGGGCAAGCGGCGCGCGCATTCTCGTTACGTTGTTGCATACGATGGCTGACCGCGGGTTGCGTCTGGGCCTCGCCACATTGTGCGTGGGGGGCGGTCAGGGGATGGCTATGGTCCTTACGCGGGAATGAGCCGTTGATCGCATTTTCAGTGTACCCGGCGAAAGAGCATGGACCACGAAAGACACGAAATACACGAAAAAAAAGCCCTCAGGCAATGACGGGTTCCTTTAACATGGTCCCTCTCTGTGGACCGAAGGAGAACCGATGAAGATAGGTTTTACCGGAATAGAGCTGCCGGAAGGCAAGATAAAATACAACGATGAGATCCTGATGGCCTTGGTGGAGAAAGACAAACCCAAGAAGATCTCTCCTTTTTTTGCCGAGTTTGTCGGCGGTGAATTCGTTCAGTCCGAGGCGATTGTGGTGCCGCGCGAGAGCATCCTGGATCTGCTGATTCTGGATATGGAGAAGCTGGAGACCCGCCTGACTCGGCTCATCGATGAGGACGAGAAGGTGCTCCTGACCACATGTCTGGAGAAGTTGGAAGAGGAGATCCCGCTTTGTGACGTAGTATTCGATGCGGCCGAAAAGGCGATGATCACGACCCTATCGCCCGTGAGCTTCAAGCCGGTCGTTCAGATCGACGGGGATGAGGACATCAACACCCTGATCGCCCTCGCGCTCGAAAAGGCGAATTATGTCTTCTTTTATACCTCCGGTCCGGACGAGTCGCATGCGTGGCTGGTCGAGAAAGGATCGGACATCGTCACCTGCGCAGGAAAGATCCATTCGGACCTGGCGCGCGGATTTATCAAAGGGGATGTGGTTGCTTTTGAGGACTACATGAGCTGTCACAATTTCAATGAGTGCAAGTCCAAGGGAGTGGCCAGATTGGTGGGTCGGGATTACATCGTCCAGCCGGGAGAGATTATCGAAATTCGGTTTAATGTATGAGGACCGTCCGAACCGAACGGTTTGCGGATCGCCTGCTCCAAAGCAGACCCACCTGAAATCCGCTGGAAAGGACGATCATCTGGACTTTTCGGGATGGCTTCCATGAGGCATAGAGGAGAAAATCCATGAAGATCACAGACGTCAACGCATACGTCATGAGTGTGCCGGGACCCGACGGGAAGACCACCAAGCGCAACTGGGTCTTCGTCGAGATCCAGACCGACGTGGGCATCACCGGCATCGGGGAGGCCACGACCGAGTATCACGAGGTGGCTGTTCAGGCGCAGATCGAGACCGAACTCAAGCCGCGCCTTCTGGGCATGGATCCCACGGATGTGGAGCGGATCTGGCAAATGGGATACCGCGATTTCTGGTGGCGTCGCGGGGTGGTGCACACCAGCGCGCTAAGCGGGATCGATCAGGCGTTGTGGGACATCGCCGGGAAGGCTGCGGGCCAGCCTGTGTTCAAGCTTCTGGGCGGGAAGGTGCGCGAGCAGGTGCGGCTCTATGCCCGCGCGGATTTCGCACTGGGTTCGATCGAGGAGGTTGCGGCGCAAACCCTGGGCGAGGGGTTCGATGCCTTCAAGCACGGCGCAGGGGCCGAGACCCGTCCGTTTGATCTGGACAAACAGGTGGATGTGGCTGTTGAGGGCATGACGCGCTATCGCAACGCGCTGGGTCCGGACGTGGCGCTGATGATCGATGCCCACGGGTGGTTCACGCCGCAGACCGCGCACCGGCTGGTCGAAGGCTTGCGGCCCCTGGACATGTGTTTTGTGGAGGAGCCGCTTGAGCAGAGCCTGGTGGAGCCGTATCTTCGGCTGAAGCGCGATTTTCCGGACGTGCGCATTGCTGCCGGCGAGCGCTGGATGACGCGCTGGGACTGCCGGGAATGGTTCGAGCGTCAGGCGGTGGATGTGTGCCAGGTGGACATCAGCCACACGGGCGGAATCAGCGAGTTGATGAAGATTGCGCACTTTGCGGAGGTGTACGGCATTCTTGTCGCGCCGCACAACCCCTACGGGCCGGTGGCCACGGCGGCCTCCGCGCACGCGGCCGCTGCGATGCAGAACTTCCTAATCCTGGAGCATTGCCGGCTGCAGCCTTGGTTTGACGACGTGCAGACCCTATCCGTGCCGATCGTGAAGGGACACGTGGATGTGGGCGAGCTGGAGAAACGTCCCGGTTTGGGCGTGGAACTGGATATGGACATGGTGCGCTCCCATCCGCATCAGCCGCTGGAGGAATGGCGGTGCGTGCACAAGGATGGATCTACGCCGCTCTATTGAACGGAACAACTGAACACCGAAGAACACAGAAGCAGACCGCGAATGACGCGAATAAACGCCCACGAAGAGCTTCTCGCCGTTCGGAAGGATCAGCGGCACTCGCGGTGGGTTTCTTCCTCAAGACCTACCTTCAGGACAATGCTGAAACATCCCGGATAGGTGAGGATGGATTCAGCGATCTTAGCATTGCTTACCTTGCGCTCGGATGTATGAGCCCATTATCCGCCCGATGCACTTCGTGGAAGGAGGCACAGGATGCGATGCAAATTATTCCTGATCGGGTATGTCCTGCTGCTATGGGTTGGTGTGTTTTCATCGTCTGCGGAAACCTCCCCTGATGTGTATAAGATGACCGAAGAGAGCGGGCAGAATATCAATCCGCTCCTGGAGGTGGATTCGGAAGGTCGAATCTGGATGGCTTGGCAGCGCAATCAGGGAAACGATCGGAGTATCTACACAAAAGTCTGTGATGGAAACGGTTGGTCTTCCGAGATGCCTGCAATGGATTATGAAGGGAAAGATTCATTTGACATCGTTGCCGACCAAGAGGGCACTGTCTGGATCGGCTGGAGTGCCTGGGATGTCTATGGTGGAACTTCAACGGTGATTGTCGGAGCCAGTTCCTGCTTGAATGGTGAATGGCATAGCCTTCCTGCAGACACTATTGTCTTTTCCCTGCATGAGATTTATCAAGTTCATGTCGGTTCTGCGGAGTTCTTCTTCAGGAACTCATTGCGCATGGTGCTTTCATCTTCCCCTCCGATAAGCTATGACCTGAATGGACATGCGCTCGATAAGCTGACAAATGCCGAATGGTATGAACCTTGGGTTCAGCTCTGTGGGCTCTCTCAGATAGGGGGTGAAAGGGTCTGGGCGCTTTTCCAGATAGAATGGGGGGCCCCAACCACGGGCGGATGGAGAGGCCAGTTCCCGACTGCCCATTTTCTCTCCGACGGTCGCTGGGCCGCTCTTGAGATTACTGAAGGGGGATCTAGTGGAGGGCCTGGCTATACGAAGTATCATAGATATGTTTCGGCCAAATCCATGGGAAGCGATGCCACGAATACGGTTTATATGACCTGTGCTGTGGACGACCACCCGGAAAGCCAACCGGATCCGAATAGTTCCTATGAAGAGTTGATTACGGTCCTCAATCTACATCTGGAAGTCTGGTCTTTCGATGCGGCTACGGGCGATTCGTTGTCTCACTGGGATCTGGGTGACTCAACGGGTTCTGGGATGCCCCTCTCCTGGAAGGGCGATGGCATCCAGGTGGCCACAACAGACGAATCTGACGTCGTGGGATTTGCCGTAAGCAGGAGCGGCAACACCAGTCTGAGAGCGCTTCAAGACCCGGTCTGGTATAAGCCGGTATATTTGGAGGAGGATTCCACCGTTATCAGTCAGCATCCGAGCGCGGTCGTGGATCGTCTCGGAAATATCTGGGTCGCTTGGGACGATGGGACGGATATCTATCTTTCCTCAGTGCGTCTCTCGGATATGGAGGTGGATGACGTGTTGACCTCCGTGGAATCGGATGCCGAAGTCCGGGCTGCTGCACCGACGAAGTTCTCTTTGGAGTCCAACTATCCCAACCCGTTCAATGCCGCCACATCAATTGGTTTGAGGATCCCTTTCGAGACCACAGGCACGCTTACGATCTATGACGTACTGGGTCAGCAGGTACGGAAGCTGATAAACGGCGATCTTGCGGTGGGAGAACAGCACCTCGTCTGGGATGGTCGAGATGAAGCGGGACGGGATGTTTCCAGCGGTGTTTATCTCTGTCGCCTGACGTTGGATGAGGGGCCGTGGACGGACACCCAGAAGATGGCGCTTATCCGCTGAGTTCAATGTCGCCCTGGGATGAATCTGCGCTGCTTCTAAGCTATGATCCGGGTGGACACGCCCTCGATGGGTCGATGAAGACCGACAGATGTTAGAAAGCTGAGGTCCGGTCTGGAATCGTCATAGCGTGCACACGGGATGCGCCCTGGAGACCGCAGATGGAGCGCTCCGGGTAGCTTCATCTGGATGCGGGGCTCGCATGGCACAAACAAGGCTGCGTCTGTTTCTGGAGGAGGAGATCGAGGCCCTCTCGGACGCTGTACACGAAGCGGAGGAGGCGGGAAAGGCCTTCTGGCTTCATCCGGAACAGCCCGCTCTTTCCGTATGGGTCGATCTTCCGAGATTGCACGACATTCCTGAGCCCATGGACGGCTCGATCACCGAGAGAGCGCTCTACGATCAGCTGATGGGAGGTGTACGGTCTGCGTTGGAGTCGAGCGCCTTGGGTTTTTCTGCCATGCCCGTATTGTATCCCCATGACAGGCACTACACAGGCCCTGCCTTTGGGACGCACTTTCTGACAGCCGTTCTGGGTGCGGAGGTCTCCTTTGCCAAAGATACAGAGCAAATCGGATGGAATTCCTGGGCCAAACCCCTCATCCAGGATGTCTCCGGGATTCGCGCTCTGGAGGATATCGATGTAGCGCAATCCCCGGTGTTACAGGCCATTCTGAGCGGAATGCGCGAAATGGCCGAAATCGTTCGGGGAAGGGTTCCCGTTGGCCGGTATGCGCCCACGAATCCGCTTGATTTTGCGGCCGACGTCATCGGCCAGATCGCGTTCTATGAACTGGTGGCCGCGGACCCGGAAGGCGCGTCTGCGCTGGTTGATGTTTGTTTGAAGAAATGGATGGAAATGATGGCACTGCAAGAGGCTGCCGCGGGGGTCCCACTGGTCAACTGCTGCTACATACCGGGAATCAGACTGAGTGATATGATGGGTCCCTATCTCTCCCCGACCCACATCCGGACCGTTTTGCTGCCCTTCAACCGAAAGATGGCGGCTCTCTATGGAAGCTGTGCCGTTGACATCGGTCACCAGGATCGTTCTCTGTTGGCGGACTATCTGACACTGGACGGTCTCCGGGGTCTGTCCGTGCCAGCGGACTGGCCGATGGAGCCGGTTGTGGAGGGCTTGGCCGGGAAGGGCGTGCTGCAGGCGAACTATAACTGGCATTTTCATAAGGGGAAAAGGCCGGAGGCCCCCGTTTGTATTCCGTGGGAGGATTGCTGCCGCCAGGTATCGGAGGTCGCCGGAAAACTGCGTGTGTTGGCTGGGCTCAGCGGGTGGGGGGATACGCCGCAGGAACGCAGGGACTGTGTGCTTTCAGATCTGGAGGATCTGAGGAGCGCCTGGGACGCGTAGTCCCTGGGTGTGCTGCTTTGGATAAGGGGAAACAAATCGTGCACTTCATGCGACTGAATACCGCGTTGACGGGCCATGAGGAAAACTGGTCCTTTATCGGGGTCCCACGGTGGAACCAGAACCACAAGGGCGTGATCTCTCCCCCGGTGTGGTCCTATCCCAACTTCGACCCCGATCCCTCCATGATACCGAGTTATTACGCGCACGAGCTGGCGCGCGAGGACTATGCCTTCCTGACCTCCCAGCCCTTGGAGCATACTGATGTTTCCGTGGACTTGAGGAGTCCCTGTGGAGTGGACGGACACCCAGAAGGTGGCGCTTATCCGCTGAGTTCAATGTCGCCCTGGGATGGATCTGCGCTGCCTCCAGGATAGGATCTGGATGGACACGCCCTCGATAGGTCGATGAACACCGACAGATGTTATGAGGCTGAGGTCCGGTCTGGAATCGTCATAGCATGCACATGGGATGCGCCCTGGAGACCGCAGATGGAGCGCTCCGGGTCGGTTCACCTGGATGCGGGGCTCGCAGGCATCACGAATGTTCGCGCGTCTCGGTGACCGCCGAAGGTTTGATGCCAAGAATTGAGGGTTTGGAAAGAACGTCCCGGGAAGTTCAGATGGCAGTGGTGCTGGATCAGGTATGGCGGTGGGCCTGTTGATCGGGAAAGTCAAACAGGTGTTTTTCGGAAGGTTGTTTGTGGATTTATCGTGTTTGGATCATGGGAGGAAAAGTATGGGAAAGATTGAGGACATGGGTTCAGGCGCAGCCGACCGGGAAGCTGTTATGCATGGGGAATTCTGGCGGGATCAGGCACTACATACGATTATGCCGCCGTGGTTGGTACATGGGATCGACCCGGCCACCGGGCGTTTTTATACAGGACTCTCCAGAGACTGGAAGCCGATCGGCAGCACGAATCAGTATCCGACGATACTGGGGAGACACCTCTTTAGTCTGTCTGCGGCGTATCTGCTTTCCGGGGAGCCCTGCTATCTTTCCCTGGCTCAGGATACAGCGTCCTACCTGATGGAACACGGCTGGGATCATGAATTCGGGGGTTGGTACGACAGCATTACGGAAACGGGCGCGCCGGAAATTACCACCAAGGGGGCGTTCACCCAGATGTATGCCAATACCGGGTTGGCGCTTTACTTTTTCGCCACGCGCGATCCCCACGCGCTTCGGTGTCTGGAACGGTCGAATGAGATTTTCGAGACGCGCGCGTGGGATTGGGAGCACGAAGGCTATTATGTCACCTTGAATCGGGATCTGAGCGTCGCAAATACGAACAAAAGCTTCAACCCTCAGATCGGCCTTTTGAGCAGCTATATGTTGTATTGGTATCTTGCGGACGGACGGCCCGCGTTGCTTTCCCAGATGGAGCGGACGATCGACGTGGCGTTGCGCCATATGCAGGCGCCGCAGGATGGATTTATCCTCGACACATTTGACCGAAGGTGGGATTGTATTGTTCCACGGTGGGAAGATGGGACAGAGGTGCTCTCCGTCGGAGGCAATATTGAGACTGCGTGGATTCTGATGCGGCTTTATCATCTGACCGGAAACGAGGCCTACCGGAAGAACGCGGTTGAGCTGGGCGAAAAGATGATCCGGGTGGGATGGGATGCCGAGCATGGGGGATGGTTTGAATCTTTTGCGCGGGATCAGACCGAGCGGCATGGCCCGAACAAGGCATGGTTTATGCAGGCGTACGGCAACTTTATGGTGCTCAGTCTCTTCAATCAGAGGGAAGAAGCACGTTATCTGGACCTTTTTCACGAGACGGCCGGATTCTGGAATCAATACTTCCTGGACCCGAAGTTCGGGGGTGCGTATTGCACCGTGGATCTGGCCGGAAACCTGGTGGACGGAACGAAGGGAGGAGGCTCCAAGGGGTCCTATCATAGCATGGAACACTGCCTGTTGAACGTCCTATACCTCGATCTGTATGTGCACAGGGATCGGGTTCCGCTGTATTTCAATATTAGCTCCGATCGCCCCATGGCGCACCGGGTGTCTCCGGTGGAAGATCCGTCCGTGCACATCGTTGAAGTGACAGTTGACGGGAAGGTATGGGCGGACTTTGATGCCCAGGAGCGAAGCATCCGTTTGCCCGCCGGGACGGATAGGAAGGTCCGGGTGGTGCTTTCCGGTCCATCCTGAATTTTCGGTCTGCGCCGGTATGCTTCCCTGTTGGCGGGCGGCGCATGGGTACTGGCCCAAAACATGTGACGAAAAGAAGAGGAGTGTGGATTCATGAAGATCACCAAGGTGGAAGTGGTGGAACCGGATGAGCGCAATGTCGGGAATTATTACTGGGCATTGATTCATACAGACGAGGGGATTACCGGACTGGGGGAGACCTATCACGGCCTGAAGGGAGCGGCCAAGGCGTGTATTGAGGCGTTTGGCGCGGGATTGATCGGAAGGGATCCTTCGGATATCGAAGGGATCTATCAGGGGATGTTCGGCCAGTCGTCCTATCACGGGCACGATGGGGCGGAGTTTCGGGCGATGAGCGCCATTGACGTGGCGCTATGGGATATCAAGGGGAAGGCGTTGGGTGTGCCCATCTACCAGCTGCTGGGCGGGAAGTGCCGCAAAGAAGTGCCGGTCTACTTCAGCGGGGGGCTGGACAATGTGCCCCATGAGCGCGAGGCGGTTATGGCTCGGGCGCACTGGCTGGTGGACAACGGATGGCGGGCGTTCAAGAAAGATATCTTCCAGTCGGCCCTGGCATTTCGGGGAGGGCGTAGCGTGGCGCTCGCAAAATACATTACCCCGGAGGAGATCCGGGAGGCCACGAACGAGCTGCGATGGGTGCGGGACGCGGTGGGCGACAAGCTGGAGATCTGCATTGATTGTCACGCCAACTGGGATGTGCCCAGTGCCATCAAATGCGCCCAGGCGCTCGAGGAGTTCAATGTGATGTTCATCGAGGAGCCCATCGGGCCGGACAACGCCGCAGCCATGGCGAAGGTGGCTCGTTCCACAACCACGCCGGTTTGCACCGGGGAGCGGCTGTTTGGCAGGTTCCGGTTCCGGGAACTGCTGGAAAATCATGTCTGCGACATACTGATGCCGGATCTGGCGTGGACGGGCGGAATCTCCGAGACGCGGAAGATCGCGTATATGGCGGAGTCCTATTATGTGCCGATTGCGCCGCACAACTATGGACCTGTCACCTGCATGGCGCTGGTCCATGTGATGGCGCACGTTCCCAACACGCGGTATCTGGAGTTTACGGCCGACCACTACGTGAAGTGGGGAGATGGGCCGGGATGGAACGAATGGATGGATCGTCCCATCGTGGCGAAGGATAGTGTGTTGTCGCTTCCGACGGAGCCGGGATTGGGGATCGCCCTCGGAGAGGACGTGATGGCGCGACATGTGCAGAGAACGGGAGGGTGAATCTGCAAGGTGCGCCGTGGTTCCACATTCCACCGGAAGCCTGGGAGGCGAAATGCCGAAACAGTTCGTATGAGCTGCACGGGATTTGGGATAGCAGGGACGATGTGGGACGAGTGGTTTCGAGCAGCGTCTCTCTCTGTCGCCTGACGTTGGATAAGGGGCCGTGGACGGACACCCAGAAGATGGCACTTATCCGCTGAGTCCAACATCGCCCTGGGATGGATCTGCGCTGCTTTATGAAAAGCAATGGAACACAGAAGCAGACCGCGAAATACGCGAATAAACGCCCATGAAGAGCTTCCTGCCCTTCGCGGCGGGTTTCTTCCTCAAGACCTACCTTCAGGACAATGCTGAAACATCCCGGACTGGTGGGGATGGATTCAGTGATTTTGTCATTACTATCCTTGCACTCGGATGTATGACCGCCTTGTTGGCCGGAGGCACTTCACGGAAGGAGGCACAGGATGCGATGTATATTGTTCCTGATTGGGTATGTCCTGCTGTTATGGGTGGCTGTGTTCCCATCGTCTGCGGAGAGCTCCCCTGATGTGTACAGGATGACCGAAGAGAGCGGGCAAAATATCGATCCGCTGTTGGAGGTGGATTCGGAAGGTCGAATCTGGATGGCTTGGCAGCGCAACCAGGGAAGTGATCGGAGTATCCACACAAGAGCGTATGATGGAAACGCTTGGTCTTCCGAAATGGCTGCAATAGAATACAGAGGCAAGACCTCATTTGACATGGCTGCCGACGAAGAGGGCAATGTCTGGATTGGATGGACCGCGTGGGACGATGATCATTACACGGTCGGAGCAAGCTCCCATCTGGAGGGCGCTTGGCAGCCCATTGAGTCAGACACCATTGACGCTTTTCAGAGCCAGATTGATCCATGGATCTCTGACACGCAACTCTCGTTTCATAATGACTCACTGCGTATGGTCATCCCGTCTTCACCTCCCGTGATTTATGACTTCAGCACGGATACTTTTGAGAAGCTGATAGAGGAACTGCAGGATAGAGAGTGGTTTCGCCCTTCCATTTCCTTATCTCAGATTGGAGACGAGAACGCTTGGATGGTATTCGATTTCACTAGAGGCTACAATATGCCAGTGAACGGCTATACAGACCTGCTTCCGACTGCCTTTTTTTTCTCACAGGGCGATTGGAGCCTTCTTAGGATCGATTCTGGGGCGTATAGCGCAGAATTCGGCCCAATCTACAGACATGTCTCTGTGAAGTCGGTGGGCAGCAACTCAGAGGACAGGGCCTATGTGACCTGTTCCGTGGACGAGGGGCCTGTGGTGAAGCTGGAACACCTTCCCGAGGTGACGTGCTTCTTCAACGCGCATCTCGAGGTCTGGTCCTTTGATGCCAGTACCGGGGATACCTTGTCCTTCTGGAACCTGGACGACGCAGAACCTTCAACATCGTCTTCCGTATTGGAGGATGGGATCGAGGTGGCCACGACAGACGAATCCGACGTCGTGGGATTTGCCGTAAGCAGAAGCGGCAACACCAGTCTGAGAGCGCTTCAAGACCCGGTCTGGTATAAGCCGGTGTATTTGGAGGAGGATTCCACCGTTACCAGTCAGCATCCGAGCACGGTCGTGGATCGTCTCGGAAATATCTGGGTGGCCTGGGACAATGGGACGGATATCTATCTGTCCTCGGTGCGTCTCTCGGATATGGAGGTGGATGACGTGTTGACCTCCGTGGAAGCGGATGCCGAAGGTGTGGTTGCTGCACCGGCCAAGTTCTTTCTGACCCCCAACTATCCCAACCCGTTCAATGCCGCCACATCAATTGGCTTGAGCATCCCTTTCGAGACCACAGGCACGCTCGCCATCTATGATGTACTGGGTCAGCAGGTACGGACGTTGATAGAGGGTGATCTTACGGTAGGGGAGCATAGCATAGTGTGGGACGGCAGGGACGACACAGGACGGGATGTTTCCAGCGGCGTTTATCTCTGTCGCTTGGCGGGAAATGGGGGAGCATTGGCGGAGACCAAAAAGATGGTATTGATTCGCTAAGTTCCCGGTGATCTGGATTCCTACAATGAGGAGGTCAAATATGTCAGAATGGAAATGTGTGTTGGAGCTGGAGTCGGATCGGTCTGTGTGTAGAGGCAGTGAAAAAGCCCTCTGCGAGGCGATCTCGCGGGGCGCCGACTTGCGCATCGGCACCGAATTTATGCACAACGAGCATATAGACGTGGGCTCCGAGACCCCGGAGATGATTCAGGAGATGGCGGAGTTTCGGGTCACCTATCTGTTGGAGGATCGCTGGACAGCCGGAATCATGACCCTGCGCCAACCGATCGCCCTGCCGGACGGATTTGGCGGGCGTTCCTCCATGTCCTATTTCATGTATAACCAGAACGGTCAGCAGGCCATTGCCCGGCCCCACCTGGATGGCGGTCCGATCACCGCCAGTCCGGGACCTTCCCGTCAAGCGATCCCGCCGAGATGCCCAAATATCACGAACTGGACAGCTGGGATGCCGGAACCAATGCGCCGAGCAGCAATTTCATCTACGATTTTGGCGTGTTTCGCTACTTCGTTCGGGATGGATGGGAGGAGGTGCTCTCGCACGATGCGGACGGCACGGTCCGCTCCGGGTCCGTGGATGCCCTGGCGGAGGCATTTTCGTTCGGACGGGAAGTGAAGGTGGGCATAAGGGGGGTGTGTGCCGATCTGGCCGGGGAAGGCGCTTCGGTCCCGGATCACGAGCTTTTTGTACAGATCAACTCCTGCTATTATTACACGGTCCGAAAGCTATTCATCGGAGCCACGCAGCCTGTTGTCCGGGTCAAACCGGGCATTCCCCTGCAGTATGAGAGCAGAGGGTGGGATATGGGCTGGCTGATGCCCCGAACGGATGGTTTTGTGGCAGGCCGGCTTTGCGATCCCTACACGCTGGGGTTCAAGGAGACAGCGGGGCAATACGCCATACGCTGGTTTGTGGGATGACCCGGGAAGAGAGGAGGCGCTGTTTGACAGACATCGAACTCGGCGAGTGACTTTTCATTGGATCAGGATCCCTCTCGGTCTCCGACCGGTTCAGAAGTAGTGACTATCCACCTTGAAGCGAAGGAGTTTGTACATGAAGTTGGTTCACAACGGATGTGAGTTTATCCTGAGCGGCCCCATTCTTAAGATCACGCAGGAGGAGCGTTTGCTGATGCAGCTGCCGCTCATCCCCTCAGTGCCAGGCGAGTTCTTTCAGGCGACTGCCTGGGAGGTCTCAGGAGAGAATCATTTCAGCATGGATGTGGCCGGACTCGGTAGGGCGCACCTGGCCCTGCGCGAGGGACATGTGTGCTACTGGTTGGAAACCGAGCGCACCCATTTTCCCAGACTCACCTACTTTCCGGACAGCCAGCCCACAGAGACGCGCTGGCACACCTTTCTTTCCGATGAGCTGGATCGGGCCTGGACGATGGATGAGAACGCGGATGTGCCGCTCTCCAGCTCCTATTTCGATATGCACGTGGACCGGGAAGACGGGGCGGGCATGACCGATCCGGGGGACAAGCCGCCCACGTGGATCTGGAATGTTCCGGCTCGTGCGTTTGCGGTGGAAGCCCCGAACGGCTGGATGGGTTTTTCCATCCCGGGTCCCCTGTCCGTGGGCGTCACGCGCCTGACGATGCACCACGGCATGTTCAATCTCACGTTCGAGGAACTGCGGCCCACAGCCAGGGAATGGGGACCGCCCCGGGTGTACCTGGTCCCCGGTCTTTCCGATCCCTATGATGCGCTCGATCATCATCGCCTGATCTCCGAGGCGTGCGGCCTGACCCGGAAGGACAAGGGCCCGCATCCGGAGTGGTGGAGCTATCCGAGTTTCAAGGGGGCAGACGAGATGTTCCGCCTGAACAAGGGATGGAACTTGCAGGACGACGAGGGCAATTTCACCACGTACCTGACCACCGACAACTGGCTCCGGTGGATCGATCACGTGGCGGAGTATACGGGCCTGGAAGGCCGGATGAACCTCCAGCTCGATCAGATCTACTTTCACGGGTACGGGGCCAAGCATGCGGTCAGCACCCTGGGCGGCACCGAAGGCTTTCGGAAGACGATCGATCAGCTGCGCGAGCGGGGGATGCGCCTCGGGTGCTATATCCACCTGTATCAGCTCGATCCCTCGGCCACCGATTTCCCCCAATTGCATCCGGAGGCGATCTGCGTCCCGAAAGATCCGACAACCACTTTCCAGAGCGGCGTGCCCCTGGGGAAACAGGGGCTGGTTTATGCAGACTGGACCCATCCGCTGGCGCGGGAATACATGCTCAGCCTGGTGGAGTGGATCGTCAGCGACAAGCAGGGATGCCTCAATGCGGACTGGCTGTTGATCAACAACAACATGTGCATCAATCCCGGAAAATTTGACTTTTACGATCCGGATTGGGGAACGGGCGATCTGATGCAGATGAAGGTCACCAGGCTGGCGTATGAGCACGCCAAGAAGATCAAACCCGATTGTTACGTGCGCCGGCAGTCCCCGGGCGATCCCTATATGCAGCCCTATTGCGATCAGGCGAATCTGTGCGAGGAATGGAACGGACACACCCGTGCATGGTACAGGCGGGCGCATATTGCCACGCGCGTTCTGGATGAGTGCATCTTCCACACCGATGCGTGGTTCGTGACGCTGTCCAAACTCACGGAGTATTATTTTGCACTGGCGGCATTCTGCCCTCCGGAGATTGAGTCCGTGCGTCACGCCATCCATCCGTATATGTACCACCGGAAGATGCGGGAAAAGGATTATCGACGGATTCGCGCGGGCGTGCAGACCTATATGAACGCGCCCGTCCGGCGATCGGACAGAAGCCGGGTCAATTACCGGGAACCGGATACGCTGGAGATCTGGCGCAAACACAGCACCGGACCGCTGGCGGGTTGGTATGCGGCGCTTGCGCTCGATAAGCGGGCATTTGTGACTTACAGCAATACCGAGGCGCGGATCGCCGCGTCTCGGGAACGGCAGGTGGTGGTTCCGATTCCGCCCCACGCGCGGCTGGGCAAGATCGAGGCCGTGCCTCATCAAGGCGCGCCCGCGGCCCATCCGTATGAGGAGGTGCAACAGGACGGCCAGCCCGCCGTACGGTTCTGGGTGCCCGACGCGGGGGGGGAGGTGATGTATGTGCGGATGGGGTATGAACTGGAGGGTGAACAGTGAACAGTGAAAAGTGAACAGTGAAAAGTGAAGGGGAAAGGAGAGTTCCAGTATCACACGTCCGGTAAGTCTAGGTCACCAAGGAGTCCGGAGTTCACCCTTCAGGGTTTCAATTCGATGACGCGGAAGCGCGGAAAGTAATCCACTTGTCCCAAGAAACCAAACGAGCACTCAAGCAGTCAGGAGGACCGCACCATGAAATTCGCGATTCAAAATGGGGTTTCGGAATGGGCTTACACGTCCGGAAAGAAATATGCCGATCCGTTCAACGAGGTACAGCTGGATGTGGTCTTTGCCGATGCGGACGGTCGGGAGAAACGCGTGCCCGCGTTCTGGTCGGGGGAGCAGGTCTGGCGGGTGCGCTATTCCTCGCCCGAGGTGGGACGGGTTCGCTACCGAACCGAGTGCTCCGATGCGGGCAATGCGGATCTGCACGGACAGGAGGGGGCGCTTGACGTGCAGCCCTATGAGGGCGCAAATCCCCTTTTTGCGCACGGTCCGCTGCGAGTCAGCGAAAACCAGCGCCATTTCGAACACCTCGACGGCACCCCGTTCTTCTGGCTCGGGGACACCTGGTGGATGGGCTTTACCAGGCGGCTGGACTGGCCGGGGGGATTTCACGAGCTGACAGCAGATCGCGTATCCAAAGGTGTCAGCGTGATCCAGATTGTTGCGGGGCTCTATCCGGATATGCCGCCCTTTGATGAGCGCGGCGCCAACGAGGCCGGGTTCCCATGGGAGCCGGATTATGCCAGGATCAACCCCGCCTACTTTGACATGGCGGATTTGCGGATGGACTATCTGGTCAGAAATGGGTTGGTGCCGTGCGTGGTGGCTTGCTGGGGCTATTTTCTGAAGTGGATGGGTGTGGAGAAAATCAAGCAGCACTGGCGCTATCTGATCGCCCGCTGGGGCGCTTATCCGACCGTCTGGTGTCTTGCGGGCGAGGGCAACATGCCCTACTATCTTTCCGAAGACAAGGAACAGGATCAGGCGCTTTTGAGGAAGGGTTGGACCGAGGTGGGCGCCTGGATTCAGGGGATGGATCCTTACGATCACCCGGTGACCATTCACCCGGGTTCGGCGTCCCGCCACATCGTGGACGATCCGGGCGTGCTGGATTTCGAAATGCTTCAGACCGGCCACGGAGACCGCAGCAGCCTGCCCAACACCGTCAAGGTGATGGCACAGTCCTACAGTGCAGAGCCGCGCATGCCGGTACTCAACAGCGAGGTCTGCTACGAGGGCATTGGCGAGCAGTGTCGACAGGAGGTCCAACGAATCATGTTCTGGACGTCCATCCTCTCCGGGGGCTGCGGCCACACCTATGGGGCCAACGGGATCTGGCAGGTAAATGGACGAGAAAAACCTTACGGCCCGTCTCCGCATGGGATGGCGTGGGGCAACACGCCCTGGGAGGATGCCATGAAGCTCCCCGGTTCGGGGCATCTGGGATTGGCGAAAAAGCTCCTTGAGCGCTACGACTGGTGGGACTTTCAGCCGCATCCGGAATGGATCGATCCCCACTCTGAAGAAGAGGACTTCACGGCTCCCTATGCAGCCGGGATACCGGGTGTGGTCCGAATCATCTATTTTCCGACCTTTCCGTGGTGTGATGTCCGTGTCACCAATCTTGAGAAAGACGGAGTCTATGAGGGATTCCTTTTCAATCCAGCCAGTGGGGAGACCCATCCCCTGGGAGAAATGCGATCGGATTCGGACAACGCGTGTGTGCTGCAAAAGATGAACGCATCCGGGCCCCTGCGCCTCACCTTTCCCCTTTATCAGGATTGGCTCCTGGTCATGGAGGCAAGGTAAGGGGGGGAATGCAGGTTCGGTGTGGATTGTGCAAATAGACGGTTTGTTCCCGATCGGAACAAACCGCGAGAGACCTGAGACGGCCAGCGGGAAGCGCAGGAAGGAACCGGGATGGGCATCTTGCGCCGGATTCCCAATCTTCGGATCGCGTTGGGGCTATGGAGTGCGCAGGCTTGCCTGCGCGTCTGCAGCCGCCAACCGGATTGTCAGACCCCCGAAGACAGAGCCGCATCCCAAGAAGATCGCCGACCGTCATTGAAAATGATGCAGCCACAGGAGACAGATCAGTGATTCGCATCGCTAGTCTTCGCCCGCATGACCGCTTCTGCATGAGGTGGCCCGAAGAAGCTTCGATTGAGGAGATGCTGCCTCGATCGCTGCAACTGTTGGACCAGGCGGGACAAGAATGCGCGGACCTGGCGGTCCTGCCCGAGGATTTTCTCTTTCAGCAGAGGGCGGCCGAGCCCATGGATGGCCCGATCGCCACGGCCCTGTCTCAAAAAGCCCGCGAGCATGGCATG
>JAZDJA010000299.1:0-6335 GCA_043804415.1 Candidatus Latescibacterota bacterium
CGATCCCGCGCACCCCTTCACCTATCCCCTGCCCGGGAAAACTCAGATCGAGGCCCTCGAAGCCCTGGTCGAAGAGGAAGGATATGACGGGGGGATAAAGCGTCAGCTGGCTGATCTGAAAGGCGCATTGGAGAGGGAGAAGACGCACGCTTCCGAGAAGGGGCAGGCCTATATCCAGATGGCTCTCCGGAGGGAACTTGCCTCCCGAAGCGGGGGGCTCGATGCCGGTCTTAGGGCCACCTTTCCGGAGGATTTACAGCTGCAAAAGGCCATCGAAATCCTGCAGGATCCTGCGCGCTACGCCGAGAACATGAGCCTTTCGCCCAAGGGTAAGGCTGCTGCGGCGAAGTGATGCGGAATCGGCGGATGGGGACTGGTATCCGCCACACTGGAGATGTTTTGGGAAGATGGGAGCGCGAGCAGGTGAGCGTGTGAGAGGCCAGTACGTCTGTGGGTGTCCGTCCGTGGCGGAAAGAAGGAGGTTCTTGTTTGAGAACGCGGGTTTTCTGTGATTTCGATGGTACGATCGCAGTCCAGGATGTGGGTAATTTGCTCTTTCGGACGTTCACGGATGGCGGATGGCGGGAGTGGGTGGGGCGCTGGATTCGTGGGGAGATTTCCTCCCGGGAGTGTCTCGAGGCCGAGTGTGCACTCGTCCAGGCAACCGAAGCGGAATTGGAGCGATTCGTGCTGACTCAGGAAATGGATCCGCATTTCCCCACTTTTGTGCAACATTGTCGGGAAAAGGAGATCCCCATTACCCTCCTGAGCGATGGACTGGATTTCTACATCGAACGCATCCTGGCCCAGAATGATCTGAGCGATCTCCCCTTCTATGCCAACCACCTTGCGCTGGATCACGGAAAGCTGACTCCCGAATTTCCTTACCACGATGCGGGCTGCGGAAAATGTGGAAACTGCAAGGTCTTTCATATCACGCAGGGGAGAGCGCCCGATGAACAGGTGGTGTATATCGGGGACGGCTATTCCGACCGATGGGCTGCCCAGAACGCGGACCACGTGTTCGCCAAAAAAGATCTGCTGAAATGCTGTCGGGAGGAGGGCATCGCCTGCCATGAATACGCGGATTTGGGCGATGTGCTGAGGATCTTGCCCACCCTTTTGGGTTGATGGGTACCAGATGTCGGACAAAAACAGCCTATCAAAAGCGGCCGGAAAAAAACGGAGGCAATCCGCTGCAGATCCTCCCGTAGCATGCCGCACGGTCAAGCACGCGGACTTTTCCCGGGAGGCGGGGGGAATCGCTGCGGCGCTTGCGACATACGATGATTTTCTGATCGCCACGCACGTCTATGCCGACGGGGACGCCATCGGCGCGGTGCTGCTGTGTGCTGCCATTTTAAGGAAGTTGGGCAAGCGCTCTCAAATCGTCCTGCACGACGCGGCCCCCGACCTGCGATACCGCTTTCTTCCGGGTTTTTCCGAGATTCATTCCTTCGAGCAAACGCCCGATCCCGGTCCCATCAGGGCGCTTCTGGCGCTGGATGTTCCTACGATGGCCCGGATCGGCGATGTGGCGCAGCTCCTCCCCGATGGTATCCCTGTTCTCGTCGTGGATCACCATGCGAGCAACGAGGCGTTCGGCCAGGAGAACTTCGTTCGTCCCGAAGCCAGCTCCACATGTGAACTTCTCCACGAGGTGGTCACCGAACTGGGCCTCCCCTTCGACGAACCCATGGCCACCTGTCTGTATACCGGTATCGCATTTGATACGGGCGGTTTTCGCTTCTCCAATACCTCCGGAGAGGCGCTTCGCATCGCAGCGGAGATGGTGGACCGGGGTGTTCGGCCGGATCGCATAGCGGATGCTCTTTTTCATCGTAGGTCGTATGAAGCTACCCGGCATCTGGGGCGGGTATTGAGCGGTATCGAATTGCACCTGAGCGAAAAGGTCAGCTCGATCTATCTGCCGGGCGACCGGTCCAAAGATACGGATGGATTCATCAACTATGCCCTCTTTATCGACGGGGTCGAGGTGGCGTTCTTCATCAGAGATGAAGAACCGGGGCACTTCCGGGTCAGTCTTCGGTCCCAAAACGAGGTCGATGTCAATCTCATTGCCGGACGCTTCGGCGGCGGCGGACACCGAAAAGCCGCGGGATGTCGGATGGCGGGGCGGGTCGAGGAGGTCAAGAGGCTGATTCTCGAGGAAATTGCCAGGCATCTTCGAGCGTCTTGCGCTTCAGAGAACGGATGAACAGGGCGTGGGGGTCACCAGTGGGATTTACTCCTGCCAGCTGGCGGGGCCCGATGGGACCAAGAAAAGAATGAGGATGCTTCTTCTGAAGTAGGTGGCCCATTCCCTTCTCCGTCAAAACTACTCACATCATAGAAAGAGCCGTCCCGTAAGCGTATTTTGGGGCGGCTCTTTTTTTTCGGCGCGGCCAGTTCCAAGCAGCCCGGAAGGTGCGGAAGGAAAGGGCGTGGAGGTGGGATGGGAGGAGGGGCATTTCCCAGCTCGGAGATGACCTGTGGCGCCCGGCGGCGCGCTGGAAAAGACTTGACAGAAAGGGGAGTTATGGTTATAATTGAATGAAACCCCATGACAGTCTGAGCCCTTCCACCAAGCGCGTTCTCCTGATTTTCCGCCCTTCTTCCCCAGGTTTCCTGCGGAACATGGGGGGACGTTTCATTCCTGGGGAGTTGCACACCCCTTCCGAAGAGAAGACGGCAAACGTGTATCGGGCATTTGGAGGCGTTTCCAGGAAACGGACAAGGCGCAAGCTATGGGCATCGAGATCAGTCGGGCTTCTATCTGTAAGGGGTTTAAGATCTTTTCCGGCATTACGCTCGTGAGTTTGCTCGTGTTGTTTGGTCTCACCTTTCGAGGGGAGAGTCTCAGCGCGTTGCGGCAAATCGAGACAAGCTATATTTGCCTGGCCCTGTTCCTGTCTATCGGGGACTGGTTCCTGTCGGCATTCCGGATTCACGTGTTGCTACGTCCCTTGTCTGATCGGATCCGGTATATAAGCTCGTTGCGGGCGAGTCTGGCCAATCTGTGCATGGCAGCGATTACGCCGTCTCAGACCGGCGGCGGACCGGCCCAGATTCTGATGCTCAACCGGGAAGGGCTGCCGATGCCCAAGTCGATCGCGGTCGGCGTGGTTACATTTATGTCCACGCTGGTCTTTATGCTGATTGTGGCGCTGATGTTATCCGTGATGGGCCTGCAGCATTTCGCGGGGCTGAGGTTTCAGCACCTTCTTCAATATGGTTCGTGGGCCTTCGCGCTGGTGTTCGGGGCATTCTTAATCTTTGTCCTGAAACCCTCCCTTTTCTGCCTGGCGATGGATCGGGGAGCCTCCGCGTTCAATCGTGTGCTGGGAAAATCCTACCAGAGGCCGCGCTGGATCCAGCGGTTGTTCTACTACGCGGAGGAATGTCACGTAACCTTTTTGCTCTATCTGCGCAGAGGGAAGGGGACGTTTCTGGCAGGGGTGGGTCTGACCTTTTTGATTTTCCTCAATAAATTTGTGATCGCGTGGGTGATTCTAAAGGGGTTGGGATTGGACCCGAGACTGGTTCAGGTCGTGTTGATCCAGATCCTGATCCTGCTGATCGTGTATTTCAGTCCCAGCCCGGGATCAAGCGGCGCAGCCGAGCTGGTCTCTGCGGCCCTGATGTCCCGAATCGTCCCCCGCGAGATGCTTCCTGTTTATACCGTGCTGTGGCGTTTCTTTACCCTGTATCTTGGCGTGGGCGTCGGGGGAGCGATGTTGCTTCGATACCTGGGCAAAAGCGGACGCATGCAGGGGGTCGGGATCGAGGATTGCGCAACCCCAGAGAGCGGATAGTCGGCACTTCGAAACCCGGGACAGGAGAAACGCCTTAAGCTGAGTCGAAAAGAGATGCGGCGCTGTCGCGATTTTTCACTCCCGCAACCACTGGTTTGTCCGGCTCCAAGCCAGGTATTCCTGTCCTGAGGTCTGCGGTAGCGTGTTCGAAGAAGGCCCTCTTTTTGGAGGGTATGATTCAGACAACAGCGACTCCCACGTGGATCGTCAACCTGGAAAATGGAGAAAGGAAGGCTTCGTATGGATGATCAAGAGTCCTTTCGGACCGAAGATACGTGGCGGGTCTTCCGCATCATGGCGGAGTTCGTCGAAGGGTTCGAGACCTTGTCCAAAATCGGGCCGGCGATCACCGTGTTTGGATCCGCAAGGACGAAGCCGGGGACGTCCGTCTATGACGATGCGGAGGAGGTCGGGCGGCTCTTGGTGCAAGCGGGATATGCGGTGATTACGGGCGGAGGGCCGGGGATTATGGAAGCCGCGAATAAGGGCGCCAAGGAAGCCGGTGGCACCTCGGTGGGGTTGAATATTGATCTTCCGATGGAGCAAATCCCAAATCCCTATACCACGCACAGTCTGTCGTTTCGGTATTTTTTCGCGCGCAAGATGATGCTGGTCAAGTATGCCAAAGCATTCGTTATTTTCCCGGGAGGCTTCGGAACGCTGGACGAATTCTTCGAGTCGGTGACACTGATCCAGACGTTGCGGATCGAGGCGTTCCCGGTGATCCTCCTGGGACACGCGCACTGGGAAGGACTGCTCCACTGGATGAAATCGCAACTGTTGGGGGGCGGCCATATCTCGCCGGAGGATATGCACATCTTCGAGATCGTAGAGCGACCGGAGGAAGTGCTTCAGGCGATTGCGCATTTTTATGCGGACGTGAAACGTGAAACGTAAAGCGTAAGGGAGGTATCCTCCTGCCTCTTCTGGGAATTTCTCTGTGGTCTCCGTATCTCCGAAGTGAGATGGTTGACGTGAAAAGAAGACTTCACCACGGAAATTCACGGAAGTACACAGAAGTGCTCTTTCCGTTTTTTCCGTGTTATTCCGTGGTGAATAGGGTGTTCTTCGAGATGCCGTTTCAAGGAGGAGCGTCGTGATTCGAGCGGTGATCTTCGATCTGGACAATACGCTGGTTGATTTTATGCGGATGAAGGAGAACGCCATACATGCGGCCGTTGATGCGATGATCGATGCGGGGCTTGAGCTGTCGAAGGAAGCGGCCAAAGCTAAGCTCTACCGGATCTACGATCAGGAAGGCATCGAATATCAAAACGTGTTCGATCAATTCCTCCAGGACGAACTGGGCGTGATTGATTACAAGATCCATGCCTCCGGCATCGTGGCCTATCGCAGGGCGCGCGAGGCGGCGTTGGTGCTCTATCCGCATGCCAATCTGACGTTGATGGAACTGGCCAAGCGGGGGCTGAAATTGGCCGTGCTCTCGGATGCGCCCCGGCTCCCGGCATGGCTGCGGCTCAGCTATCTGCAACTGCAGCATACCTTCGACTTTGTGATCACCTTTGACGATACCGGCGCCCGAAAACCCAGTCCCATTCCCTTCGAGAAGGCGCTGTCCCTCCTGAAGGTTTCCCCCCAGGACGCGCTGATGGTTGGGGACTGGCCGGAGCGCGATATGGTGGGCGCCAAACAGGTCGGTATCCGGACGGTTTTTGCCCGGTACGGGGATACCTTCGGAACGAAAGATTCCGGAGCGGATTTTGAGGTGGACGACATTCGGGAGATCGTGGCTATTGTGGATCGGGAGAACGCAGCCATCTCGAACGGCGATCTATAAGATCGCCCTTTGGGCGACAGACAGAGTCTAAAGGAAGATTCGTCTCCATCCACGATCAGAGGAAACACAACAAGGACGGCCGATGACGGAATCTGTGGGAATTGACCTGATAGAGGTGGCGCGCATCCAGAAAGCGGTGGAGCAGAGAGGCGATCGGTTTCTGAATAGGGTTTTTACCGAGCAGGAGCGCGCCGCATGTCAGAGGAAGCACAACGAATACCAATCGCTGGCAGCGCGCTTTGCCGCGAAGGAGGCCGTGTTCAAAGCGCTCGGAACGGGGTGGAGCGCGGGTGCGAAGTGGACGGATATTGAGGTGATCAACAACAGCTTCGGAAAGCCGGAAGTGGTTTTGCACGGCAAGGTCAAGGAGATCGTGGGGACCCGGACGGTTGCCATCAGTCTGACCCATACGCGGAAATACGCGCAGGCGGTGGCCGTTCTGGGCAATGAGCAATGAATAATGAGCAATGGCGAATGCCCGATAACTCATCACCAAGGGAGGATAAAAAATGAAGAATCGGAATTTTGGAAGCACCCTCGTGGTCGTCGTCCTGCTTCTCCTTTCCGCTGTATCCTCGGCACAAGATGTTGACCTGAAACAGAAAGCGCAGGAAGCGTTCAAAGCCGCGAACTACCCGAAAGCCATATCCCTGTTGAAACAGGCGGTGGCCCAAAACCCCGACGATGGGGAAGCCTACTACTATCTTGGCTATTTCACCCAC
>JAZDJA010000300.1:0-5130 GCA_043804415.1 Candidatus Latescibacterota bacterium
GGTGAGGGGCTGTGTCCAGTTTTGAAAATCAGGAGACTCCACGATGGCGATTCGCCGATCCAGCACCGAAGGCCGCACGATCACCTGGTATCGTCCCGTGACGGGATTGAACAGCGGCATCATGAGCGTATCGCAGCCTCCGGGCACTGTGTAGAATGGGTGTTCCCGATCGATTTGCCAGTGAACGCCGTCCGGAGACGAGGCGACCAATCCGAAAGAGGCCGTTTCCCATGGACCCAGCCGGTCCGAATAGGTCAACTTATACCGCCGCTCCGGATCGGGATCCCTCGGATCATACATCAGCGTTCCCTCTCCTCCGGACGTGTGGCCGGAGAATACCACGTTGGATTGCAGGTGCCCGAGCCGATCCACCGGTTTGTCCAGCCTGACCGGCTTCCATAGAAATCCGTCCTCGCTTTCCGCGAGGCATTTGGCGCCGATGGTGCCGCCCTCTGCGGAGAGAAACCGATTATACCACGAACGGTAGCAACCCCTTTCCGGATCCCGAATTACGGTGGCATAGTTGTACATCTCCGTCACGGGTTCGGCCGGCATCTGTTTGGGCTGTGGGAATCTCCGCACGATGTCCGTGTAGGAATCCAGCATCCAGTCGTCCAGGAACAAGAACGTTTTCATTGTGGGGTCCTCCGTTTGACATGGGTGTGATCCGGGAATGGAGAGGTTTCTATACGGCGTCCTCGCCGCGATCCGCCTCGTCCTGATCGTCCATTGCAGCTTGGTGCAACACGGAATGTTTGTCTACCCGTCCAATCAATCTTGAGCCAACAGGTGAGGTTCAGCCACTGACCAGTGCGCCAGAGCGGGAGCATTTGTATCGTTCCATCTCTATATGGTTCGTCCGGATAGCAGATGGCCACGTCATCGTCGCAGCTGAGCCCGAACCAAGGGATGGGTCGGAAGATTCTCCCAAATATATCCGAAACCCCCACAAAGATCAAGAGAATACTTCCCGGTAGGAGCGGGGAGGGGCGGGATGCGTATCTTGCTTGTCGAAACAGCCATTCCTGAGGGATTTTCAGTCCGGCGCATAAAGAGCTCACCATGACGATGCGGCGTGGAGATCTTTCACGGGAGCACCCGGGCGCAGCTATGGAGAGGTAGGATTTGACCGATGGACACCCTATCGACACCCAATGCGAAATCCAACAAAAAAGCACTCAGGCAAAATGCCTGAGTGCTTTTCTCTCTTTGGTACCCCCGGCGTGACTCGAACACGCGGCACAGGGATTAGGAATCCCTTGCTCTATCCACCTGAGCTACGGGGGCACGCGCTATTCATACACCAGAATCGAGGAAATCTCATGTCCCTTGAGCCGGTCCCGGCCCTCCAAAAACGCCAGCTCGACCAGAAACGCCACGTGCACGATCTTTCCACCCAATCCCTCCACCAACCGGCACGCTGCTGCCGCGGTTCCTCCGGTTGCCAGCAGATCGTCCACCAAAAGGACTTTTGTTCCCGGCAGGATCGCATCCCGGTGGATCTCCAGCGCATCCGTCCCATACTCCAACGCGTATTCCTCTTTGACCGTATCCGCAGGCAGCTTCCCGGGCTTGCGCACCGGCACAAATCCTACCCCCAGCTGACAGGCGATCGCTGCGCCGAAGATGAATCCTCGGGACTCGATTCCCACCACCGCGTCTATCTGCCTTCCCGAAACCTGTCGGGACAGGAGGTGCACTGCTTCCCGAAACGCCTCGGGCGCCTTGAGGAGCGGAGTGATATCCTTGAAAAGAATGCCCGCCTTTGGAAAATCCGGCACATCCCGAATGTAGGCTTCCAGGTTCATATCGCGCTCCCATGAGGCGGAGAGAAGACCGGTTGAAATGGGAAGGAAACGTGAGGATCAGAACATCCTGATTCATTCAGAAGGGAACCACTCAACAATCAGGCTGGGGAACCACTCCTTCTCGCGAAGCTTGTATCCGACGGCGATTCCTGTTTCCAGCGGGATGCTGAAGAGGGTGGAGAATACGGTCAGCGACCCTCCGACGACCAGGCGGGCTCTCTTTGTCCACGAATCCAGATCGAACGCGCCGTCCCAGCCGGCACCGCCGTCCAGGAACATGGCTCCTTTTATCAGGTCCAGGTGGCAGAGCATAAGACCCACCCCCCGGTCTGTGTAGCGGATCGGGAATTGGTACTCCGATGATGCGAGCAGATTCCTTCTCAGATTCAGGCCGCCTGCCTCGTCGTCAGAAAAATAGCCGCGCGGCAGGCAGGCTGATCGGTCGTAATGCAGCAGCCCGCTTTGTGCTTGATAGGTGGCCGAAAGCTTGAATCCATGGTGCGCAAGTGGAGATGGAACAAATTGTGTGGCCGAGACCCTCATATGGTGTCCGGCCATCTCACTGCCCAGTTCGGAGAATGCCCGCTCGTAGGAGAGCTCAAGCCGCTGTCCCCATCCCGGAACCATGTCGCGCGGGGCGGCATCGGGTGTCCGCTCGCATGTCACTGCCCCGAAGATTCCGACGGAAAGATCCGTGTCCTCGTCCACCGGCAGGTTTTTGGACAGGCTGTCAAACTGGCGAATGCGGCTTCCCAGCAGCCACGAGGTCTCCAGGACGCTGGGCATCACACGATGCAGGATTCCAAGACCGAGGGAGACTTCGGCTCCGCGTTCGCGGAACCATTCGGTTTGGGCATCCCCCAGGCTGTTTCCCCATTCGGCGTGGTCGTAAATGCGGGCGGACAGGGTCGGCCAGAAAGATCGGTTCGTCAGTTGCAGGTCGTATCCGGCTCGTTCAGATCTTAATCCATAAAGGAGGGAGGCCCGGTAGAAATTATTGCCCAACGGATCGGCGCCCATAAAGACCAGTCCTGCCTGCATGCCCTGCTCATCCCAGCTGAGCCACGGCGTATGAATATAAGGCCTATACGCCTGCCACAGGGGAATGCCCATGCTTTGGTGCGAAGGCTCCGGTCCTAGGCGCACCAAATCGGGAGCAGGTATGTCGGTTCCGGCCTCCACGGGAATCTGATTTCCCGCCTGCGGATCAAAGGGGATTGTGACGATCTCGTGGACGCCGCGGATCATGCTGGTAAACGCCAGGGTCTTCCCATCCGGCGACAGGTTGGGCTGACCGGCGTTATAGTACACGGACGTGAGCTGGTAGCGTTTCTCTTCGGCCTGGTCCCATGCGTGGATGTTCCAGATGCCACTCCGGTTCGAGGTGAATACGATCCACCGTCCGTCCGGGGAAAACGCGGGTTCCCCATCCCCGTGGGGGTCTGCGTGAAACAGTGTCCGAAGATCTCCCGTTTCGGGGTCCACGAGCACGATGTCGGAGTAAGGCCCGCTCCGGCAGGTGACGGCGATCGTCGCGCCATCCGGCGACCAGACGGGTCCCTCGAAAAGCAGTCCGGGACGGGATACCAAAGGACGGAGGTGCGAGCCATTCCGATCGAGCAGTACCAGATCGATCCACATCCCGTTTCTTCGGGCAGCCACAAAGGTCCTGCCATCCGGGGAGAGGTTCGCCGAAATCACGTGCTCATCTTGCGTGAGGCGCTCGTGTGTCCGGGTTTCGGGATCAAAGACCACCAGATCAGCGCGGTCGAGTGCGCCTTCTCCGAGAGGGTCTGGAAAAACCGCTCCGAAGACGAGACGTCCGTACGGGATGCTTCTTATGGGCCCCAGGGCGGAGAGTCTGCCGGTCGGTGTTTCTGAGAGGATCTCCCCGGTTTGGGCGTCGATCTGGACAAATGCGCCGGGTTTGTCGTATCCCGTTCTCAGGACCTGCAAGGTGTCCGGGGATCTCCAGAAGAAGGCGAGCACATCATCCAAGGATTCGGAGAAAGCCACCTTTCCGGATGGAAGCTCATCGGCTTGAGCCCGGTCCTTCGATGCCCGCGCCCGAGCCGCGAAATCTTCGAGAAATTCCCGGTAAAAGGTCTCAGGAGATCGATGAGTGACATGCCGCAGGGCGCTGCGAACCCCTCCGATCGGATGACGCGCCTGAAAGCGACTCAGCCGGGCGAAGGCGTCTTGGCCATACGTCTCGTTCAGATAGGTCACCATGGAATGCCCCGCCAGATAAAACCGTCCGCCCGGTGGGGAGTGAGGCGAATCCACGCCTGCGGAGGGGAGATCCCAAAGTCCCTTCCCCTCGGCAAACGATCCCATTTTTCCCAAGAAAGCGGGGCTGCGTCCCCGGCCCCCGTCCGTGAATCGTGTCTCCGTGTGGGTGGAAATGCCCTCCACGACCCATCCCGGCGAGAACCCATTCGCAAGTGCGGCCCCATCGCCGATCACACGGGTCAGTGCGCCAAACCACCCGAGACGCGTGGTCAGATGCACGAAATGCGTGTATTCGTGCGTGAATACCAGATCCACGAGGTCTGAGCCGGGTCCGAAGCCCCGGAGGCGGTGATTCGGCGTCTCAAAGAGCGAGATCCGGTTGGGGAACGGGCTGAAAAATCCGTTGAACCGATCCGTTCCGGGGTTGAGCACAATGGGACAGCGGGGCGGCTTGACGCCCAGATAGCCGACCACGTCCTCATATACTTCATCGGTCAGCGAAAGGACTCGCTGGGCAAACGCCTCGTGACCCAACGGATAGTAGAGGGTGAAGTGCTCGGTACGGATGGTCCGCCATTCCCATTCGGGCGCATAGCGGGCATCCGATGGCGTCCAGGCAACAAAAAGCGCAGCAAGACCGACCAGCAACCGCACGGCGTTTTTCACTCGTTCCCCTTAATGGGTGAAGGGGAGGGACCGTCTGGGGTCATAACACAACTTTTCGGGTCGGGTTGGGCGGCACCATCTCCGACCCTGAGATCACGCGGCCCCTGCTATGAGGCGGATCAGAACCGAATCTCAAACCCGGAAAACGTCCCCGCAGACGGGCGCCATGAAATCTCCACGCCCGATACGTGTGCGGATGCCGGGCCCAGGCGCACTCCCTTCAGAAAATCCTGAAGGAGCCCGCGTGCGCCCTCCGCTTCAATCTCCACCTTCCCATCAGGAAGATTGCGCACGGTTCCCGTCAGTCCATACGGACGGGCCAGCCGCCGCACAAAGAAGCGAAATCCAACGCCCTGCACGACGCCACTTACCAGGATATGGAGATTCGCCTGCTCTCCGGACATCGCCAACTCCCATCAATACG
>JAZDJA010000301.1:0-14976 GCA_043804415.1 Candidatus Latescibacterota bacterium
ATGGTGATGCCGGGTGACAACGTGCAGATGGAAGTGGAGTTGATTATGCCGATAGCAATGGAGCGTGAGTTGCGGTTTGCGATCAGGGAAGGCGGACGGACGGTGGGCGCAGGCGTGATCAGCAAAATCATCGAATAAACCATGAGAGTGATACACGAAATTGGCGAGTCGTTTTGGGCAGAAAGACGCCCCATCACCGATGGTCAAATGACTAATCAGGGAGAGTAATGTGGCACGAGATCTCGTTACCCTGGCCTGCGAAGGGTGCAAGCAGCGAAACTATTCGACGGCCAAGAACAGGCGGCTTCACCCGGATCGCATCCAACAGAAGAAATACTGCCGTTTCTGTCAGAAACATACCGTTCATAAAGAGACCCGGTAGATGAAGGCACAGGCCTGTAGCTCTAATGGCCAGAGCGCCGGACTCCAAATCCGGATGATGGGGGTTCAAGTCCCTCCAGGCCTGCCAAGGCGCTAGATCGGTCGCTTTTCAAGGAGAGTGCTCCCGTGTTTGGAAAAATGGCGAAGTTTGTCAAAGAAGTCAAGGTCGAGATGAGCAAAGTGTCGTGGTCCACTCGGCAAGAGCTGATCAGCTCGACAGCTGTGGTGGTTGTGGTATCCCTGATCTTTGCTGTCGTTGTCGGTACTCTGGATACCGTTCTCATGGTGCTCTCTAAAACGCTCTATGGGAGTTGACCCGCTCGGGAGATAAGTCTGTGGAGAAGCATTGGTACGTGGTGCACACCTATTCCAGCCATGAGAATAAAGTCAAGAACTATCTTGAGAGCGCGATTGCAGCCTCTGGAATGGATGATCGGATCAGTCGTGTGGTGATTCCCGTCGAAAACGTGGTGGAAATGAGGGGCGGGAAGAAGAAGCACATCTCCAGGAAATTCTTCCCAAGCTATGTGTTGGTTGAGATGGAAATGGCCAGAGATACGTGGCACCTGGTAACCAGTACGCCGGGCGTGACGAGTTTTGTGGGGCTGGGCGACAAACCCCAGGCTCTCAAAGCATCCGAAATCGAGCGGATACTGGGCCGAATTGAGGGGGATACCGCAACCAAGGGAACCATTGAGATTCCCTTTGAGATTGGCGAACACATCAAGGTGACCGATGGTCCGTTCAGCGAGTTTACCGGTGTTGTCGAAGAAATAAGTCCGGAGCGGAGGAAGATCAAGGTGATGGTCAGCATTTTTGGGAGAGCCACGCCGGTTGAGTTGGATGTTCTTCAGGTGGAGAGTATCGGGGAGCAGTAACAAAGGTGTGTGAATAAGGAGGTCTCAAGGTGGCAAAAAGGATAGCGGCGACCATCAAGTTGCAGATTACGGCGGGAAGTGCCACACCGGCGCCGCCTGTGGGGCCAGCGTTGAGTCAGCACGGGGTGAACATTATGGAGTTCTGCAAGGAATTCAATGCCCGAACCCAATCTCAGAGCGGACTCACTATCCCTGTCGTAATCACGGCGTATGCAGATCGTTCTTTCTCGTTTATTACGAAGACGCCCCCCGCGGCGGTTCTGTTGATGCGGATAGCTGGGCTCGAGAAGGGGTCTGGAGAGCCCAATCGAAAGAAGGTGGGCTCCGTGACCGAGGATCAGGTGCGGGAGATTGCAGAGCAGAAGATGCCGGACCTGAATGCGGTGGATCTGGAAGCGGCGATGCGCATGATCAGGGGTACGGCGCGGAGTATGGGACTGGTGGTAGAATAATGGGTCCGGTGATTGGTGATTGGCGGGAGGAACGCATCTATGAAGCGAAGTAGGAAGTATCGGGAGCGGTTGGAGAAGATAGATCAAACGAAGCGGTATCCATTGAGCGAAGGCATTGAGCTTCTCAAGACCATGGAAGCCGGTTCTTCCGATGAAACCGTGGAGTTGGCGGTCAAGATGGATTTGGATACCCGACATTCGGATCAGCAGGTCAGAGGGGCGGCAGTACTGCCCCACGGCACCGGAAAGACCGTGAGGGTGCTGGTGATTGCTGAGGGCCAGTCTGCGCGGGAAGCCGAAGAGGCGGGTGCGGATTTTGTGGGTTCTGATGAGTATGCTCAGAAGATCCAGGAGGGTTGGCTTGATTTCGATGTGGCGATAGCCACTCCGGATATGATGCGGGTGGTGGGCAAATTGGGAAAGATTCTGGGTCGACGGGGGTTGATGCCCAACCCCAAGAGCGGGACGGTTACGCAGGAGGTTGGGAAGGCCGTTAGGGACGCCAAGGCCGGAAGAATCGAGTTTCGGACGGATCGGGGAGCGAACCTCCACGTGCCCATCGGGAAGCTGTCGTTTACGGCGGTGCAGTTGGAGGAAAACAGCCGCACGTTCTTCGATGCCATCATGCGGTTGCGTCCTGCCGGAGCCAAAGGGCAGTATATTGACTCGATCACCTTGTCTTCGACGATGAGCCCGGGGATTCGGGTTGATCAACAGGCCATTCTGACGGAGATGCGGCAGAGAGCATAGTCTGGCAGATTACCAATGAGCTCCAGACATTGAATCACTCATTCACCAAATGATCCTGATCTCTTGTGCGCACGCTTTTTTGAGCAGGATATCGAAAGGGATCATGCAGAGGGCTGGGACCTATGCTGAAGTCGGAAAAAACAGCTGTTGTGGAGTCGTTGTCGGATGTATTCTCGAAGGCAAATGGAATATACCTGACCGATTTTAGAGGAATGGACGTGGCTTCGGTGACGGAGTTGAGGGGGCAACTGAGAGGGGCCTCGGCTTCGTATCGGGTGGTGAAGAACTCCTTGGCACGTCTGGCGCTCGATCGGAGCGGGAAGGAAATGCTGAAGGAGCATTTCGTGGGACCTACGGGCATCGTGGTCGTATCAGGGGATGCGTTGGTTCCCGCGAAAATACTATCCGACTTTGCCAAACAGACCGCACGTCCCGAGATCAAAGGGGCTTTTCTGGATGCCCGCATGTTCACTGCGGCCGAGGTGGCGGTTTTGGCCGGTCTGCCTTCCAAGGACGAGTTGTTGGCTCGGGTGGTTCGGGGAGTGCAGTCGCCTCTGACCGGTTTGGTGGCGTGCCTTTCGGGAGTTCTTCGAAATGCTGCAGGCGTCCTACGAGCAGTGGCAGAGTCAAAAGAGGGTTGAGTTGTTGGTAAACTGAGTTCATCCGTTTCGGGCACAAGGCCGAACGCCGTGGTTCTTATGGCGAACTAAATTTGAGGAGATGGAGGATTACCGATGTCAGAAAAGGGGAAGATTGAGGAGCTGCTGTCCGCGATCGAGCAGCTGACTGTGTTGGAACTCAACGAATTGGTCAAAGCTCTGGAGGTGAAGTTTGGGGTGAGTGCCGCGGCGCCGGTGGCTGTACAGGCCGCGGGTCCGGCAGCGGTAGAGGAGGTCGAAGAGCAGACCGAATTCGATGTCATCCTGAAGGATGTCGGGGACAAAAAGATCCAGGTGATCAAGGTCGTTCGGGCCATCACCGGTCTGGGCCTAAAAGAAGCGAAGGCTGTGGTGGATGAAGCTCCGAAGCCGGTCAAGGTAGGGGCATCGAAGGAGGAAGCGGCGGACATCAAGGCGAAGTTGGAAGAGGTAGGCGCCACAGTAGAAATCAAGTAAAGCCATTTCGGATTGGTTTTGGGACATCTGAAAACAGCAATCGAAGCAGGGAGTGAGATGAACGTGTCAATCGGAAAGATTCCCGAAAGAAAATCGTATCGCAAGATTCCTTTGGTGTCGGAAATGCCGAATCTTCTGGAGATCCAACTGAAATCCTACTTGGATTTTCTTCAGGAGGGGGTGTCTCCGCAAAAGCGACAGAGGAAGGGTCTCCAGGCGGTCTTTGAGAGTATTTTTCCGATCCCTGATGTGCACAATCTGTATTCCCTGGAATACGTCAATTACTCGGTGGGAAAGCCGAAGTATGACATTCAGGAATGCAGAGAGCGGGATATGACCTATCAGGCTCCGCTTCGAGCTACGTTGCGTTTGGTGACCCGAGAAAAAGAGGGCACTGAGCCGGCCGTAAAGGATCTGATCGAGCAGACGGTTTTTCTCGGGGAGATGCCCTTAATCACGGACAAGGGGACCTTTGTCATCAATGGGGCTGATCGGGTGATCGTCAGCCAATTACACCGCTCCCCGGGCGTTTTCTTCGACGAAACGGTGCATCCAAACGGGAAACGGCTTTTCACCGCACGCATCATCGCGGATCGAGGGTCGTGGATCGAGTTCTCCATGGACGTGAATGATGTGATGTATGTACACATTGAGCGCAAGCGGAAACTACCGGTTACGGTCCTCCTGAGAGCCTTGGGTTACGAGTCGAACGAAGACCTGCTTCGTCTTTTTTATGAAAACGAAGAGATTCAACTGGGACCTGCTGCGATTGGACGCATTAACGTGGACCCCGTGGTCAGTGAGAGCGGCGAGATCGTGGTGGAAGAGTTGGAAGTCCTTACCGAAGATCACCTCCTTGGATTGGGCGAGGCCGGGATCGAGCGAATCCGCGTGCTCATGTTGGATACGGAGGATGAGGCCGGTCGGGTGATCTGGAATACGCTCAAGCGCGATCCGTCCAAGAGCGAGGAGGAGGCGCTGTATCGCATATACTCCCTGTTGCGCCCTGGAGATCCACCCAATGTGGAAACGGCTAGGGGACTGCTGGAGCGCTTGTTTTTCAATCCCAAGCGCTATAGTCTGGGAGATGTGGGGCGCTATCGCATCAATGAGCGACTGCAGCTCGATATTCCGCTGGAGCAAACGACTCTGGACAAGCAGGATTTTGTCGCGATCATTCGCTATCTGCTAACCTTGCGGAAAGGAGACGGTCACATAGACGATATTGACCATCTCGGCAATCGCCGACTTCGAACGGTGGGCGAGCTTCTGGCCAAGCAATTCTCTGTGGGATTGTCGCGGATGGCCCGCACGGTTCGGGAACGGATGAGCCTGAGGGATACGGAGGGGATGACGCCGCATGATCTGGTGAACGCACGGACCGTCTCCGCCGTGATCCATTCGTTTTTTGGCTCGTCCCAGTTGTCTCAGTTTATGGATCAGACCAATCCCCTGGCGGAGTTGACGCATAAGCGCCGGCTTTCCGCGCTGGGGCCAGGCGGGCTGACCCGTGATCGGGCGGGCTTTGAGGTGCGGGATATCCATTATACACACTATGGGCGGATCTGTCCGATCGAGACGCCAGAGGGTCCCAATATCGGACTCATCTCCTCATTGAGCACCTATGCGCGGATCAATGATTTTGGGTTCATCGAATCCCCGTATAGAAAGGTAGTCAATGGACGGGTGACCGACGAGATCGTTTACCTGTCGGCGGACAGGGAGGATCTCTACACGATTGCCCAGGCCAATGCCCCGCTCAACCAGGACGGAACCTTCCAATTGGACCTGGTGAAGGCGCGCCGTAGAGGCGATTTCCCCGTTGTGGCACCAGAGGGTATCGACTATATGGATGTGATCCCGATGCAGCTGGTGGGGGTGGCGGCGGCCTTGATTCCTTTTCTGGAGCACGATGACGCAGGGCGGGCGCTGATGGGATCGAACATGCAACGCCAGGCGGTTCCGCTGTTAAGGGCGCAGGCTCCTCTGGTGGGAACGGGGATCGAGCAGCGGGCAGCAGTGGATTCCGGGGCGATGATCCTGGCGCAGCATGAGGGAACAGTCGCGTATGTATCCTCGAATCGGATCGACGTCAAGGAAGATCGACCCGAAGAGGAAGAAGCCGCTTTGGGGTCCTCGGATCTGCGCAGCTATACGCTGACCAAATTTCAGCGCTCCAACGGAGGTACCTGCCTCAACCAGAAGCCACGCGTATCTGTGGGAGATCATGTTGGAAAGGGGGGACTGTTAGCCGACGGTCCGGCAACCGACCGCGGGGAACTCGCCCTGGGTGCAAATGTGTTGGTGGCCTTTATGTCGTGGAAGGGCTTCAATTTTGAAGATGCGATTATCATCTCCGAACGACTTTGCAAGAATGATTCCTTTACTTCGATCCACATTGAGGAGTTTGAGATTTCGGTTCGGGATACCAAGCGGGGAGAAGAGGAGATCAGCCGGGAAATCCCCAATGTAAGCGAGGAGGCAGTTCGCAATCTGGACCAGCAGGGCATCATCCGGGTGGGCGCTGAGGTGCATGCCGGAGACATCCTGGTGGGGAAGGTGACCCCAAAGGGCGAGACGGAGCCTTCTCCGGAGGAACGCTTACTCAGAGCCATTTTCGGAGAGAAAGCCGGTGAGGTGCGGGATGCCTCGCTTCGGGTGCCTCCGGGAACGGTCGGGGTGGTGGTGGACACGAAGGTTTTCTCGAGGAAAGACCGGGAACCAGATGCCAAGGAGGCAGGCCAGGCACGCATCGCTGAGCTTAAGAAAAAGGCCAGTGAAGAGATCAACCGCATCAAATCGGAGCGGGATCGCCGTGTTCTTGACTTATTGAAGGGCCACGAAGTGAACGTCTTGCGGAATACCGAGGATAACTCGACGGTGTTCGCTGGCGGAGAATTCTTCGTCCAAGAGGTCCCTGATTCGATAGATTTTGACGTCACGCAGCCGGAGGATGGTTGGACGGACGACGGGAAAACGAATGCCCGGGTGGATGAACTGTTGGGCATGGCGGAACGATTGGTGGGAACCGCCTCAGAGGAATTGGAGCAGGGGATCGAGAAGGTGACCCGGGGGGACGAGCTGGCGCCCGGCATTATTCAGCTGGTCAAAGTCTACGTGGCCTGTAAGCGGAAGCTGACGGTGGGAGACAAGATGGCCGGTCGGCATGGAAATAAGGGGGTGGTCTCCAAGATCGTTCCTGAGGAAGACATGCCGTATCTCCCCGATGGCACGCCGATCGACATCGTGCTGAATCCCTTGGGAGTGCCTTCCCGGATGAATCTGGGTCAGCTCCTGGAAACGCATCACGGATGGGCCGCAAATAAGTTGGGCGTCAATGTGGCGACGCCGGTGTTCGATGGAGCTTCCATCGATGAGATCAAGACAGCGCTTCGGGAAGCGGGTCTGCCGGAATCGGGAAAGAGCCTTCTGTATGACGGCCAGACCGGGGAGCCCTTTGACAAGGAAGTCACGGTAGGCTATATCTATATGCTGAAACTTTCGCATCTGGCGATGGATAAGATCCATGCGCGGTCGATCGGGCCCTATTCGCTGGTGACGCAACAGCCGCTGGGCGGGAAAGCGCAGTTTGGGGGACAGCGATTTGGAGAGATGGAAGTCTGGGCGCTGGAGGCCTACGGAGCCTCCTACTTGCTTCAGGAAATGCTGACCGTCAAATCGGATGACGTGGCTGGCAGATCGAAGATCTATGAAGCGATTGTCAAGGGAGAAAGCGCTCCGGAACCCGGAACGCCCGAATCGTTCAACGTGCTGATGAAGGAATTGCAGAGCTTGGGATTGGATGTGGAGTTGGGCTGAAGCATTGAGGAACCCGAGTGCAGCACAATCTATCGTAAGGAAGACCGCTTTAGAACAGAACAGTTCTTTGTATCTCTGTTTTTCTCATTTGCAGTCTGTAAGGGGGGATTTTCGTGGCTGGTTCGAATGCTTCCAAAAAAGAGTTCAGTTGGATCAAGATCCAGTTGGCTTCTCCGGAGAAGATCCGGGAATGGTCGCACGGGGAGGTGACCAAGCCGGAGACGATCAATTACCGGTCATTTCGTCCTGAGCGGGACGGGTTGTTTTGCGAGCGCATATTCGGACCTGAACGCGACTGGGAGTGCTATTGCGGGAAGTATAAACGCATTCGATATCGCGGCGTGGTCTGCGATCGTTGCGGCGTGGAGGTGACCCAGAGCAAGGTGCGTCGTGAGCGAATGGGACACATCGAACTGGCCATTCCCGTTTCGCATATCTGGTATTTCAAATCCATTCCTTCGCGCATCGGGGCGCTTTTGGATCTGGGATTGCGGAGTTTGGAGCGGGTGCTGTATTACGAAGCCTACATCGTCCTGGACCCCGGCGATGCACCGATCGAGAAGAAAGATCTGTTGACCGATGACGAAGTGGCTGAGCTGGAGGAGAAGGGTTTTCAGTTTCGGGCCGATATGGGGGCGCAAGTCATAAAAGAGCTGCTGGCGGAATTGGATATTGAGGAATTGTCCGCAGATTTGCGTGCCCGGGTTCGCATGGAAACTTCCATTCAGCGCAAGCAGGAAATGCTCAAGCGGCTCCGGGTGGTGGAGGCGTTCAGGCAGTCCGGAAATCGTGCCGAATGGATGATCATGGACGCAATTCCGGTGATCCCACCGGAACTGAGACCGCTGGTTCCCTTGGAGGGTGGTCGTTTCGCCACATCGGATCTAAACGATCTCTACCGCAGGGTGATCAACCGGAACAATCGCCTGAAGAAGCTGATGGAGATCAGGGCGCCTGAGGTGATTCTGCGAAACGAAAAAAGGATGCTCCAGGAGTCGGTGGATGCGCTGTTTGACAATGGTCGGCGCTCGAGGGCGATTCAGGGGGATGGGAACCGCCCGCTTAAGTCTCTAAGCGATCTTCTGAAGGGGAAACAGGGACGATTTCGTCAAAATCTGCTTGGAAAACGGGTTGACTATTCGGGCCGTTCGGTCATCGTGGTGGGGCCGGAGCTGAAGCTCCATCAGTGTGGACTCCCCAAATATATGGCATTGGAACTGTTCAAGCCCTTTATTATTAAGAAACTTGAAGAGAAGGATTACGTCCAGACCATCAAGAGTGCCAAAAAATTGGTGGAGCGGGAGCGGCCCGAGGTGTGGGACATTCTGGAAGAGATCGTCAAGGATCACTACGTCCTTCTGAATCGTGCGCCCACCTTGCATCGTTTGGGTATTCAGGCCTTTCAGCCGATCTTGGTGGAAGGGCAGGCGATTCGGGTGCATCCCTTGGTATGTGCGGCATTTAATGCAGACTTTGATGGGGATCAAATGGCCGTGCACTTGCCGCTTTCGTTCGAGGCGCAGATCGAGGCGCAGGTGCTTATGACGGCTACGAATAATCTGCTGCTGCCGGCCAATGGGAAGGCGATCGTCGCGGACAAGCCTCAGGACATCGCGCTGGGTTGCTACTATATGACGAAAATGCGGCGCGGCGGACTTGGGTCGGGAAGGCGGTTCTCCAATTTCCAGGAGGTTCTGCTGGCCCATGACAGCGGGAGGGTTGCCCTTCACAGTGAGATTCTGGTGAGGCTTGATGGTCAGCTGATAGAAACGACACCCGGACGGATATTGTTCAACGAGATTCTTCCGAAGGGCTACCCCTTTGTCAACGATGTTCTGGACAAGAAGGAAATGCAGGCCATTGTCTCCAATATTCATCGGCAATTTGGAAACCAGGAGACCGTGCGGTTCGTGGATGATCTGAAGGATATTGGGTACAAGTATGCCACAATCTCCGGAATTACGATTGCCTTGGACGATGTGGTGGTGCCCAAGGAAAAGGGCGATCTGGTGGCGAAAGCCACGGTGGAGGTCGAGCAAATCCAGCGTCAATATACCCGAGGGATCATCACCGACGGGGAGCGCTATAATAAGGTGATCGACGTTTGGCAGCATACCCGGAACGATGTGACGGAGGTGCTGTTTGACAACTTACGAAATGATGAGAATGGATTCAATCCGCTTTTTATGATGCACGATTCCGGCGCGCGGGGCAGCGAAGATCAGGTCAGTCAGCTGGGGGGCATGCGAGGCGTGATGGCGAAGCCTCTAAAGAAAATCACCGGCGGGGTGGGAGAGCTCATCGAATCCCCAATTCTTGCCAATTTCAAGGAGGGACTGACCGTCCTGGAATACTTCATCTCAACGCACGGCGCGCGGAAAGGGCTCGCGGATACCGCTCTCAAGACGGCTGAGGCGGGATACCTCACCCGGCGTATGGTGGACGTGGCGCAGGATGCGATCATTCGGGAGGAAGATTGCGGGACCACTCGCGGAATCGACGTCCGTGCCCTGAAGGAAGAGGAACGGGTTGATGAATCCCTGTCCGAGCGGATTCTTGGGCGGGTTACCTTAGATGATGTGGAAGACCCGGCAACGGGAGAGATTCTCGTTTCGTTCGGGGAGGAGATCACCGAGGAAGAGGCAGCCCGCATCGAGCAGGCGGGCATCGAGAGTGTGCGCATCCGTTCAGTGCTCACGTGTGAGGCCCGGCGCGGAGTGTGTGTGAAATGCTATGGCCGCAATCTTGCCATGGGAAAGCTTGTGGATATCGGGGAAGCTGTGGGAGTGGTTGCGGCCCAATCCATCGGGGAGCCCGGCACGCAGCTTACGCTGCGCACGTTCCACATCGGAGGGATGTCTTCCCGAATCGCCGAGCAATCGAAGGTCACGGTCAAACGCACGGGAAAAGTTCGTTACGAGGAAGTGCATTATGTGGATCAGGGCGAGAAACGGATCGTAGTGGGTCGGAAGGGGGAGATCGAAGTGTTGGATTCGGATGATATCCAGCGCGCACGGTATCAGGTCCCCTATGGCGCAGTCCTATCTGTGAAGGATGGGCAGACGGTAGTAGAAGAAACTACGATCTATGAGTGGGATCCCTATAACAACGTGATTCTGACCGATCAAGAGGGGACCGCCCGGTTTGCCGATATCCGGGAAGGGGTGACCGTTCGAGAGGAATTTGATGAGACCAGCGGGAGCCGGCAGTGGGTGATTACCGATCAGCAGGATCGCACCCTTTCTCCGCACGTCGAGGTGATCGATCATGAAGGCAACCGCGTGCGCAACTACATTATCCCCGTGGGAGCGCGTCTTGCGATCCGTGATGGCGATTCCCTTCGCGGCGGCGACGTGCTGGCAAAGATTCCACGAGCAAGCAGCAAAACGCGGGATATTACCGGCGGGTTGCCGAGGGTAATTGAACTTCTGGAGGCGCGGCGGCCGAAAGAACCCGCTGTGGTTAGCGAGATCGATGGAAAGGTGCGGATGGGAGGCGTTGCCCGCGGTGCCAGAGAAATCTTTGTGCTGAGCGATGACGATGAGGAACGAAAATATCTGATCCCCTATGGAAAGCACGTACGGGTGCATACAGGGGACCGGGTACTGGCCGGGGAGCGGCTTTCCGAGGGATCGGTGAATCCGCACGACGTTCTGAGGATACAGGGACCGAGCAAGGTTCAGGAATATCTGGTCAACGAAATCCAGGAAGTCTACCGTCTCAATGGGGTTCGAATAAACGATAAGCACATAGAGATCATTGTTCGCCAGATGCTTCAGAAGGTAAAGGTGGTAGATTCCGGAGGCACGGACTTTCTGGAGGGAGACCGGGTGGATCGGATTCACTTTGAGGACGAAAATCGGAAGGCGATCCAATCGGGTGGCGAGGCGGCCACCTCAGAGCCCATTCTCTTGGGGATCAGTAAGGTATCCCTGATGACCGATAGTTTTATCTCCGCGGCTTCCTTTCAGGAGACGACGCGGGTGTTGACCGAGGCGGCCATTCAGGGAAGAATGGATCCCCTGTTGGGACTCAAGGAGAACGTGATCATAGGCCATCTGATTCCAGCTGGAACGGGGATGTCTCAGTATCGGGAAGCTGCTTACGAACGGGTGGAAGAAAATGTGGTGCCTTCGGAGAAGCACATGATGGCGGAAGTGGCCGCAGGCTAATAATCAATGAACAATGAGCAATGAATAATGAATAATGTCCGTCGAAATTCCGGTTTGTGTATGGGGGGACGGAATGCATAGCTCATTGCACGTTGCTCATTCCTCAAGGAGAGTGCATTGCCAACGATCAATCAGTTGATTCGGAACGGACGAAAGAAGTCCGAGAAAAAATCTTCTGCACCGGCGTTGAAGGGATCTCCGCAGAAGCGGGGAGTGTGTGTTCGGGTCTATACGACGACGCCCAAGAAACCGAATTCGGCGCTGAGAAAAGTGGCGCGCGTGCGGTTAACCAGCGGGGAGGAAGTGTCTGCGTATATTCCGGGCGAGGGACACAATCTTCAAGAGCACTCCATGGTGCTGCTCCGGGGCGGGCGCGTGAAGGACATCCCAGGATTCCGGTATCACATCGTTCGAGGAGTGTTCGATACGGTGGGAGTAGAAGGGCGGAAGAGGTCACGGTCAAAATACGGAACGAAAAAAGGCAAATAGAAACGCCGAGCTCGGATTGCGGAAGACCAATCCGAAGGCCGATTTCGCAGGAGGAGGGAATAGATGCCTCGTAGAGCAACGGTCAGCAAACGCATATTGTTGCCCGACCCAAAATTCGGGAATCCTCTGGTGACTCGATTTATCAGTCATCTGTTGGAGCGCGGGAAGAGAAGTGTGGCAGAATCAATTTTCTATGATTCGATAGAGATTATTGAAAGACAGCCGGACGTAAAGGGAGTTGAGGTTTTCGAGAAGGCCGTGAATAACGTCAAGCCGCAGGTGGAGGTGAAATCCCGTCGGGTTGGCGGGGCTACCTATCAGGTGCCGGTAGAGATTCGCGAGGATCGACGTCTGAGCCTTTCCATCCGGTGGTTAATTTCCTATGCGAGGGAACGGTCCGAGAAATCGATGGCCGAACGCCTGTCAGCAGAATTGCTTGCCGCATCGAAAAACGAGGGCAATGCGGTCAAGCGGAAAGAGGACACCCATCGAATGGCTGATGCGAACCGGGCATTCTCACACTATCGCTGGTAGCCTTCCGGGGACGATCGTAAGACCGCGAAGGTAATGTCCGAGTGGGATTGATCAAGCACGCTTCATCCGCTTAAATGAATTGTAAATGACAGATTAGGAAGAGAATGCCAAGAGAATACACATTAGAAAAGACCCGAAATATCGGGATTATGGCACATATTGACGCAGGGAAGACCACGACTACGGAGCGGATGCTTTACTATGCGGGAAAGCTGCATCGCCTCGGCGATGTGAACGATGGTACGGCTGCGATGGACTGGATGGAGCAGGAGAAGGAACGCGGGATTACCATTACTTCTGCGGCCACGACGTGTGCATGGAAGGATCACCGAATCAATATCATAGATACGCCTGGCCACGTGGATTTTACGGCGGAGGTGGAGCGATCGCTTCGGGTGTTGGACGGGGCGATCGGAGTATTCTGCGCAGTGGGTGGGGTGGAACCCCAATCGGAGACGGTATGGCGCCAGGCGGACCGATACAATGTTCCGCGGCTGGCGTTTGTGAACAAGATGGATCGGGTGGGTGCGGATTTCTTTCGGGCCGTGGACATGATGGAAGAACGGCTTGGGGCCACATTTGTGCCCATCCAACTTCCTGTCGGAGCTGGGGAACTGTTCACCGGACTGATCGATTTGATCGAGATGAAGGCGATCAGTTACCACGAGGATCCCCTGGGGACTAAGTTCTCAGAATACGACATTCCGAAGGACCTGATGGAATCTGCCCGGCATTATCGAGAGGCTCTACTGGAGTCTGTGGCCGACTACGACGATCATTTGATGGAGCTCTTTCTCTCAGGAGACGAGATCCGGCCCGACGAGATCCGAACGGCATTGAGAAAAGCAGTGGTTGATGTGAAGGTGGTCCCTGTGCTCTGCGGGACAGCTTTCCGGAACAAGGGCATTCAGCGATTGATGGATGCGGTGGTAGATTACCTCCCCTCTCCCTTGGATGTCGGGAGCGCGGAGGGGTTGCATCCCGATACGGACAAACTGGAAGTCCGATCGGTCTCGGATGGGGAAGAATTCGCTGCCTTGGCGTTTAAGGTGATGACGGATCCGTACGTGGGACGATTGACCTTTTTTCGGGTGTATTCCGGCACGCTGGATTCCGGCTCCTATATCTACAATAGTGTGCTCAAGAAACGGGAACGCGTTGCGCGCATTCTTCAGATGCACGCGAACAAGCGCGAAGAAGTAAAGAAAGTCTATGCTGGGGATATTGCTGCGGCGGTGGGATGGCGAGCGACACGAACCGGAGACACCCTTTGCTCGGAGAAAGCCCCGATTGTTCTGGAATCCATGAAGTTTTCCAAACCGGTTATCAGCGTATCGGTGGAGCCAAAAACGAAGAAGGATCAGGATCTGTTGATGGACTCGCTGGCGAAGCTTTCGGATGAGGACCCGACCTTTCATGTGGCGACGAACGAGGATACGGGGCAGGTCGTCCTGTCGGGAATGGGTGAGCTGCATCTGGAGATTATTGTGGACCGGCTTCTGAAGGAGTTCAAGGTAGCGGCCAACGTGGGAAGGCCGCAGGTTTCCTATAAAGAGTCTATCAGAAAGACCGTGAAGAGTGAGGGGAAATTCGTCCGTCAGTCAGGTGGTCGGGGACAATATGGTCACGTGTTCCTCGAGATGGGTCCGGGCGAACCTGGATCGGGGCTTGTTTTCGAGAACAAGATAGTCGGAGGGACCATCCCAAAGGAGTATATTGCGCCCGTGGAGAAAGGCGTTCGGGAGGCGATGGCCAACGGCGTGCTGGCCGGATATCCGATGGAGGATGTATACGTCATTCTCTTCGACGGCTCTTATCACGATGTGGATTCCTCGGAAATTGCGTTCAAGATCGCCGGGTCCATGGCGTTTCGCGATGGATGCAAACGAGCCGGCCCTGTGCTTCTTGAGCCGGTGATGGACGTGGAGGTGGTGGTTCCGGAGGAGTATACCGGAGACGTGATGGGCGGCCTAAATGGCAGAAGAGGAAATATTATGGGGATCGTCCGCCGGCCGGATGCTCAGGTGATCACTGCGGTGGTACCTTTGAGAGAGATGTTCGGATACTCCACCCAACTACGATCGGCCACCCAGGGTCGTGCAATTTACTCGATGCAGTTCTCCAAGTATGTGGATGCACCGGAGTCCATCTCAAGCCTGATCATGGAGGGCGGTCATTGACAGGTGGGAGGTAGCAGATAATCACCTGCCCGGATGACCCATCACCAACCAAAGGGGGTGTCGCAATGGCGAAGGCGAAGTTTGAGCGTACGAAGCCGCATGTAAATGTTGGAACGATTGGTCATGTGGATCATGGGAAGAGCACGCTGACGTCTGCAATCACGCGGATATTGAGTGAGAGGAAGTTAGCGACGTATGTAGCGTTT
>JAZDJA010000302.1:0-6504 GCA_043804415.1 Candidatus Latescibacterota bacterium
TCACCCGGGCCCGCCGATCCGGCGCGAACGTTAGGTACTTTCCCATCATTTCGTAAGGCGTCTCCTTCCATACTGTGGTTGGATCGCCCGCCTTCGCCACCGTGTCAAAGAAGATCTCCAAACTCCGCTCTTCTGGACCGGCAAAGGGGGTGGGGTAGGCCTGCCCAAAGTTGATGAGGAAAAGAAATCCTCCCTCACTCCCCGCCTGTTCGCTTGCTCTAAAAAAAGCTCTGTCATGTCCGACCCACCTGAGGTCGATGGTATTCACCTGTTCGGGAGTCACGTCATTTTCGTCATCGTGGTCGTTCGGTGCAGAGGACCATCCATCAGGAACGCCATCAATGATGAATGGGGTGTCCTCAGCACGGCTCGTGTGGGGAAGCAGTAGACACAGCGCGAACTGCACAACGAAACTGATGATGGAAATATTGCGAAGCATAATGCACCTCCGTTGGTTAGATGAAATACGGTTCGTTGCGTGTTACCGGCTGACGTTTCCTTATCTTAAGGGGAGGCGTCACCTCCTTCCTTGTGAGAACTGTCTGGGTCTCTGGCTGTCTGCACTCACAACCCAAAAGCCGAAAGCTGAAAACTCAAGTCTGCTCAAGCGGGCGAGGATAATAGGTGGCAAGTGCCGGATGTCGGGGACAAATGACACTCCCCAAGTTAGCTTCTCCCTGCGAGTCCACCGTTCGGTGGCTTTTCCGTTGATGCGTGGCAGAGGCTCATACGACGATGGATGTTTGGTTGGTTGGCCGCCTCCTTGCTGGCTGTCGGGACAATATACTACCCCCCCCCATTTGTCAAGAGAAAAATGCAATATGTGCAAAATAAAAAATGAAGTTAGAATCATTCTTACCTTAGAATCATTCTTGCCTTAGAATGATTCTAATCCAATAGTAGATCTCTCCCCTGGGGCCCATTTCCAGGCCGTGTCAGGTCTGATTGGCCCCACTTGACCGCCGCCCTTGTTGGGTGGAATAGGAATGCATCCTTCAGGAGTTCAACGGGTTGCGGTTCGAGAAGCAGCGGGTCAAAAAGGCGTTCCCACGCAGGGCGTGGGCACGAGGAAAAGGAGAGGGAACGAGAGGACAGCGCAGCTTGTGTGGCACGGATCTCATCGTCAGCGGCCAAGCAGCCAAGCGGGTCAAGGAAGGTGAGGTTGTCCGGGTACTGGACGTCATCCAGGTGAAGGGGAAAGACGAGGCCTTGCGTATCTATTCTATGAGAAGTTGGCGCACTGTTCGGAGGGGATATGGAAGGAAGTTCAGGAGAAAGTGGTGCCGTACACCTGTGCTTTGACGCTATACCGGGAGCGGCCATGGTGCCCGGCGGAGGCAGCTTTCGGGAGAATTCTATATCGGTGGGGGGCATCGCCGGCTGAAAGGTTGGGCGCTAGATCCCATCCATATATTCGTCAATCTCCGTCAGCAGCTTATCTATGCGCTCCAGTTCGTCATCGGGGATCATGTTTTTCATTCGAACGAGGGATTCCACAAGCGGCGTGTCCATGACCGTCAGGATCGGGACGCCCCGCTCCAGCACTTCGATCGCGCGCTTATAGAAATGCAGGATGATGTTCATCATCCTGAGTTGCTTTTCGGGGATACAGTAAGCATCTATGGGGTCGAAGGCGTTCTGTTGGAGAAAGGCTTCTTTGATCATCTGCGCGATCTCCAGGTAAAGACGCTGCCGGTCCGGCAGGGCGTCCGGGCCCACCAACTGGACCACGTGTGCCAGCCGGTGTTCCTCCCGCAGGATGTGGATCGCCTCCGTTCTGAGTGCAGCCCAGGGAAGCTCGGAATGCGTCTCCCACCAAGGGCGCAATTCTTCGGCATACTCGCTGTAGCTGAGGTTCCAGTTCACCGATGGGAAATGCCGTGCCCCGGCCAGCTCCTTGTCGAGTCCCCAAAAGGTGCGGATAAAGCGCCGGGTATGCTGCGTGACCGGTTCCGAGAAATCGCCCCCAGGGGGCGAGACGGCCCCTACAATACTGACCGAGCCCTCCCGGCCGTCTTCGGCGACAACCGCCCGCCCGGCCCGCTCGTAAAATCCCGCCAGACGGGAGGCCAGATAGGCGGGATAGCCCTCCTCTGCGGGCATCTCCTCCAGGCGTCCGGACATCTCCCGGAGGGCCTCGGCCCATCTGGAGGTGGAATCGGCCATCAGCGCCACGTGGTACCCCATATCCCGGTAATATTCCGCTATCGTGATGCCCGTATAAATACTGGCCTCACGCGCCGAGACCGGCATGTTCGAGGTGTTGGCGATCAGAATGGTGCGCTCCATCAGGGGGCGGTTCGACTTGGGATCGAGCAGTTTCGGGAACTCCTTGAGCACCTGGGTCATTTCGTTGCCGCGCTCCCCGCAGCCGATATACAACACGATATCCGCGTCGCTCCATTTGGCCAACTGATGCTGGGTGATGGTCTTCCCGGTCCCGAATCCGCCCGGTATGGCCGCAGCGCCTCCCCGCGCCAGGGGAAAGAAGAAATCCAGCACGCGCTGCCCGGTAAACAGAGGCACATTGGGAGGAAGACGCCGGAGCACGGGGCGGCTTTTGCGCACCGGCCATTTTTGGAGCAGAGACACCGCCACGGTCCCGCGTTCGGTTCCAATCTGGGCGATGGGCGCCTCCACGGTAAGGGCCCCCTCTTCGGCGATCCACAACAGATTCCCGGATATTCCGGGAGGTGCCATGACCCGGTGTTCGATCAGCGGAGTCTCCTGAACCGTGCCCAGAATGGCCCGCTCGGTCAGGCGATCTCCTTCGTGTGCCTTGGGGACAAAGGACCATTTTCTCTCCCGGTCCAGGGCTTGCACCCGCACCCCTTTGCGGATAAAATCCCCGGCTGCGGCTCTAAGCGCGTCCAGGGGTCTCTGGATGCCGTCATAAACGTTGCCCAAAAGACCGGGCCCCAGCTCGACAGAAAGCGGCGCCTGCGTGGAAACTACCGCCATCCCGGGCATCAGCCCCACGGTATCCTCATAGACCTGAATCGTCGCTTCGCCCCCGTCCAGCCCGATGATCTCTCCGATCAGCCCATCCGGTCCCACCTCCACCTGATCCCTCATAGAGGCTGTATGCACATCCCGGGCAAATACCACCGGGCCGTTTATGCGGGAAAGGATCCCGGTGTTTTCTTCTTTGGGCATGGCGCTGCTTTCTCCGGGTAGGGGGGCGAGATTCCACATTTTGGATTGGGGAACCCCCGATCTGATGTCCGGCAGATGGGGGCTGACAAAAGAGTCCTTCCGTGTCCATCCGATCTAGAAGATCATCCGGGCGACCTCGGTTCTCAGATCCTCCTTCATCCTTGCCAACCGGCCTTCAAAGGTACTATCGTAGGCAACGCGTCCGTCCTCGGATTGGACGATGGCGCCCCCCGATCCCTCATGTGTTTCCTTGGACAGGATCACCGTGACGGGATGATCTGTGCCCGCGGAGAGGGCTTCACGGAATGCTCGGTCGAAGAGCGGCTGATCCTTTCCGCTCAATACGATGCGGACGCCGTCAGTTTTCAAAACAGAGAGTCCCGTCAAAATGGATGCCTTCAGGAGGTCCCGGTATGCTGCATCACGGGGCATGGCGGAGAGGCGGGAGAGGGCTTCCCTAAAGACTGCGCTTACCCACTGCTCCTTCCGGCTCATTTGCTCTTGCCGCGTTTCGAGCTGGATGCGGAAGAGAATCTGCTTCTGCTCCAGTTCAAGCCGTGCTTTCGTCTGGGCTATGCGCGCGCTTTGGATGCGTTCGGACTGCTCCCGAGCTGCCTCCAGATCGCGTTCGGAGACCTTCCGGGCGCGCTCAACGATCTCCTCTGCTTCCTTTTTGGCCTTCAGCATGGCCGCTTCCGACAGGGCATCGAAGTTTCCGACGGTCTTCAGCATGGGTGCTCCTTGCTCTCCCTCCCCTTGGCGCAATGTCCGTTTCGGGAGGCAATTCTCGCCGCGGTATCCACTGACAAAATGGATCCTTTTGAAAAAAAGGGTCTGCTTTCTGACTCGCCCGGTGGACCCTTGCCCCTCCTGCGTCTTTCCGAACAAATCAAGTATACAAAAACTCTCCCAGGTTGTCAAGCAGTTTGCACACAGGCTGGCAGATTCCTCCCTGTGCCCATGAGTTTCTTGCTGAATCGTCCGTGTCGCCTGGGGAAAAGCCTGAACTTCGAGTGGAACGTTCCTTATCCGTACCATCGAGTCCTCGGGGGCATCGATCGCGCAGGCGATCGTCCAGGCCGCATGCAAAGGTTCGAAGGACGGGTGGGCACCGGTCTGCGCTTCCCCGAAAAAACGATTCGCTTTCCCGCTTTTCGGGGAAGCTCCACAGAGGATCTTTGTGCAGGACTTGAAGGGAACAGCGTTCGCTGGCCATTTCCGCTCCAGGGTCGCGCAGGGCAGGAAAGAATACTCGGCTGCGGGTGTCGTCACCGACCTCGGCGATGAGGCTCGTCTGAGGGATTTCTCGGGAGATTCGCGAGAATGGCCGATCGATCTGCTTTCTTTGCAGCGTCAGCGGATAGCTTGAGAATATGCTGTCAGTCTCGAACGATTTCCTGCAGAAATTTTTTTTTGCGCGCCAAGCTTACTTTTTTTCTTGACATCCCGGGGATAAATTGTTATCTTTGCAAGTCTAAAATGCTGGCGAAAAAGGCCGATGTAGCTCAGTTGGTTTAGAGCGGTTCATTTGTAATGAACGGGTCGGGGGTTCGAGTCCCTCCATCGGCTCCAGTCTGGTCGAAGAGCAGGGGGGATCTGGCATTTCTTGAATGACGCACCTTCGTCAGATGAGGATGATTTCATCTGACAAGAGAGAAGGATGACGATGGGAACAAAAGTGGTGGAAGTGCGTTTCAGCCACGGCTATTGGGATGTTTATTGCCAGCCTGCTGAGGTGATGATTCAGTCCTTTGAGGAACTTCCCGGGGATGCCCTTGGCACCAGAGTGACGCTTTGCTCAATAGAGGAGAGCTTTTCCCATTTTCTCTGTTCTCTGGATGACGGCGATTTCCAGAACTCCCATGATGGGTCCTTCCTTGTGCCCTTTGCACCCAGCGGAGAGCTTCAGCAAAGCACGGTTCGGGTCCAGGCGGTATTCGAGAATCCCTCAAAGGTTCGGGAGATCACCCTTCAGTTCTTTTACCGACCCTCGTTTTATGAGGCCAGCCGGAGAAAAGATTACCCGCATACGGTTATTGTGACCAGCGACCCCATTTTGAGCTCTTTCCCGGAGGCCGTGCCGCCGGAAGACTGGGTGTTTTCCAAACCCACTGCCCAGGAGAAGGCTTACGCATCGGAGAAATGGGGAGATCTATTGGAAGGGGCAACGACAGACCATGAGAAGGCCACTGTTCTGGCGAAGGCGATCATTCCTGATCTCAGGCCTCATGCCGGGGCGCCTTCGGAGGCGATGAAGGATCTGTCGCCCTTCGAGCAATACGAGCGGATGGTCTCAGGGAAAGATCGCGGGTTCTGCACCCATTTTACCAACGTTTTCGTGTGTGCATGCAATTGCCTTGGCATTCCCACACGCCGCATACATATAGAGGAGATGCACTCTTTTTCAGATACATGTACCGTTCAGTTGGAATCCATGCACGCCACTACGGAGATTTACGATCGTCGACTGAATCAGTGGATATGGATGGATCTGCTGTCCGATACGCTGGGAGCGTATCTGGGGGAGGAAGGGCCCCTCACGCTGGCTGAGTTTCATCTGTTTATCAACCAGCCGGCCCGAAGAAAGCGACTGAAACTTCTTCTGTACGACATGGAAACCGACTCGGAAAAACTGCTTCCTTTGGAGGAATGCCCCCCGGCATTCTCCTTTTATGAGGGGTGTGGCACAGAATTTCATTACACCAAGGTCGCTTAATAAAGACCAGGATTATCCGGGGAGATGCCCGAGTGGCCAAAGGGATCAGTCTGTAAAACTGACGGCAACGCCTACGGAGGTTCGAACCCTCCTCTCCCCACCATCGGATACACCGTTGCTTGGGCGGGAATAGCTCAGCTGGTAGAGCATCAGCCTTCCAAGCTGAGGGTCGCGGGTTCGAATCCCGTTTCCCGCTCCAAATCTGTTTCTTGTCTTTCGGTGGCGGCTGAACTACCCGCGATGGCAGGGTTTGATTGCGGGTATCTATTTGTTCCATTTTCAAAAGCCCACGTAGCTCAGGAGGCCAGAGCACATCCTTGGTAAGGATGGGGTCATCGGTTCGACTCCGATCGTGGGCTCCAGAGCTGCCGAGGCGCGCACGAATGACGCAGAGAGAGAAAGCCCCCGGGGCACAGTTGCAGTCAAATGCATTTTCTCCTCTTCGGTCCAATAATGGGAAAAACAGGCACATTCTGTAGGAGGATTGGGTTATGGCGAAGGCGAAGTTTGAGCGTACGAAGCCGCATGTAAATGTTGGAACGATTGGTCATGTGGATCATGGGAAGAGCACGCTGACGTCTGCAATCACGCGGATATTGAGTGAGAGGAAGTTAGCGACGTATGTAGCGTTT
>JAZDJA010000303.1:0-15940 GCA_043804415.1 Candidatus Latescibacterota bacterium
CCAAGGATCTTTCCGAGGCGAAGAAAGATCTGGAGAAACAGATGATCCGGGCTTTCCTGGGCGAGGAGGAGAAGACCTAGGCCCGCTCGCCAACCGTTTTGTTCCTGAAAAGACAAAAGCCGCCTTTGCCAACCAGCAAAAACGGCTTTGATTCTATTTACAGGATGACCGAAAACAAACAAGCGCTTCCCTCACACCAACTCTTCCGGAACGATTCTTCCCACCAGATCATATGCCTCGGAATCCGTGATCATCACATCCACAAAATCACCGGGACGGGCGTCACCCTCTGTGATCAGAACCTGGCCATCCACCTCCGGGGCGTCCCATTCCGTGCGTCCCACCCACCGAATCCGGGATTCCTCGCCCGGTCGATCCACAAGAACCTGCAGGCGTTCACCGATCAGAGCGCCGTGCATCTCCGCCGTGGTCTCCTGCTGCTGCATCATCAGGCGATCCATCCGCTCCCGCTTGACTTCTTCCGGAACCGGGTCTTCAAAGGCCGCGGCAGGTGTGTCCTCCTCCTGCGAGTAGGTGAACACCCCCAGCCGTTCGAAGCGGGTTTCGGAGACAAAGCCCAACAATTCCTCAAACTGCACTTCCGTCTCGCCCGGGAATCCCACAATCAGCGAGGTGCGGATGGCAATACCCGGAGCCTTGGCACGCAGATCCTCGATCAGACTGCGAATCGCGTCGCCGTTTACTTTTCGATTCATCGCGCGAAGAAGGGGATCGGAGATATGCTGGATGGGAAGGTCCACATACCGACACACCTTTTCGTTTCGGGCGATGCAGCCGATCACCTCTTTGGAAAAATGAGCCGGATGCGTGTAGAGCAGGCGAATCCATCGAAGGCCGGAGAGTTCGGAAAGCGCCTCAATCAGGTCGCTCAATCGCGGTTCTCCGTATAGATCCGCTCCATACCGGGTGATATCCTGCGCGATCAGATTGAGCTCCCGCACCCCTTGGTCGCAGAGCACCTGGGCCTCGGCGATCAGCGCTTCATGGGGACGACTCCTATACGGCCCCCGAATCAGCGGAATGGCACAATACGAACACCGGTTGTCGCATCCATCGGCAATGCGAAGATACGCGGAATGTTTGGGGGTCAACAGATGCCTGGCGCCTTCATAACGGATCGCTTCCCCTGGGGTATCCGCAGGATTTTGCCTTTTCTCCATTTGGACCGGAGGGACAGAGGACGAGGACTGTTGCGACCCCCCCACGCGATCTTTAGCGAGAGCCCCTTTGGCCGGTCGTCTCTCCGCGGACTGATCCTTTACTGCGGTGACCTCCAGCAGGTGGCGATGGCCCAACAGGCGGTCACAATGGGCCACGATCTGCTCCACATCCGCCAGCCCAAGAAACGCATCCGCCTCCGTAAGCTCCCGTTTCAAGGTATCCCCGTACCGCTGCGAAAGACATCCCGCCACGATCAACGCCCTGCACCGCCCCTCTTTCTTCAGACGGGACGCCTCGAAAATGACATCCAGCGATTCCTCCTTGGCTGGGCCGATGAATCCGCACGTATTGACGATCACCACGTCGGCATCTTCGGCCTCCTCGGTCAGCGCATACCCATTCCGATCCAACAGAGCCAACATGCGCTCGCTGTCCACCAGGTTCTTGGGGCAGCCCAGGGAGATCAGATGTATCTTTTCCATAATGTGCCTGGGGATCGGTGGGGGCTGAGGATCAGAGGTGAGGTACTACCCGTTTTCATTTCACGAAACAACCGCCTTTTCTCAATAATCGTAGAACAGATACCGGTTGTCCGCGATCTGAGCGCGTTCCTTCAGATCGTTGAACCACGCTGTGTAGATGCGGTTTTGTTCCTTCCGGAGAAGCTGCTCTTTGAGCGTTTCCCGTTCCTCTTCGAACGCCGCTTCATCTATCGCCGTCCGCTCGACAAGCTGTAGGATATACGCCCCCCGATCTGTGGTGACGATCCCGGAGGTCTCTCCGGGCGCACCCAGTCGAAACGCGGCTCCGATGAATTCATTCCGCGATCCGACGCCGGATGCGTATCCGCTCAGTGAAAAAGCATCGGATTCTCGGACCTCAAGCGAATCTGAGGCTGCGGCTTCCTCTAGGGACTGCCCCTCGGACAGCGCATCAAGGACTTTTCCAAGCGCCTTCCGCACGTGTTCTTTCCGCTTCTCGTTCTGAACCAGCCTCGCCACGCGCTCCTCGACCTGGGAGAACGGTTGTATGCCGGCTTCCCGAATTTCGGCCAGTTCCGCCACGTAGAGCCCCCGGTCATCTGCAAAGATGCGTACGGCACCCACATCGCTTCTAAAGGCAAAATCCATTAGGGAGGCGACCTGTCCGCCGATGCTTGGAATAAAACTTCCTCTTGGGAATAATTCGGTGTCCAATACCGTCCAGTTCTTGGCACCGGCCGCTAAGATCAATCCTTCTTCCTCGGCCGTATCCCGAAGCCATTCGGCCTGCTGACGGGCGTTTGTCAGCGTCTCCTCTCCGGCCTTGATCTGGAGCAGAATATGTCGGATATGGATTTCCTCCGCCGCATCCTTTCCGCGGCGATCCTCGAGTTTGATGATGTGCCACCCGCGCCGGGAGAGCACCGGATCGGATATTTGGCCGGTTTTCAGGGCAAAGGCGGCCCCTTCAAAAACCGCCTCCATCTGACCGCGCCCGAAGAACCCGAGATCGCCGCCCTTGTCCCCAGTGCCGGGATCCTCCGAGTATTCCATGGCCAGTTCGGCAAAGTCCTCGCCGGATCGAGCTTCCTCGGCCAGGCGTCCGGCTTCCTTCCGGATTAGAGCCGAATCCGCAGTCGAAGGCAGGTTGTCGAACAGCACATACGTGAGACGCCGTTTGGCTTCCTCCCGAAAATCCTCCTTGTGACTTCGGTGGTACGCCCGAATGTCCTCATCCGAAGTTTCAAGGAGCGAGTCCGGTATGCTGTTCGTGGGCAGTGCCACATATCGAACGGTTACCTTTTCGTTGTCTTCTGTGTATTGCTGCAGGGCTTCCGCATCCGTGACACGGGCCAGAGAGAGGATCCGATCCTGGAGCTTTTGGGCGGGCAGCATCGAGCGTACGTAGCTTTCCAGACCCAGCGCCAATCCGCGCGTCGCCTCGTTTTCATAGGTGGCTGCATCGTCCAAAAATTGCCGGTATTTCTCCGGATCGAACTGATCCTCCGTGAAGAAGAGGGGCTTGAACCGCTCCTGCCGGAGAAAGGACGGGGGATTCGTGTGCAGATAGTGCACGACCTCCTGGTCCGTGACCCTAATGCCCTGCTCTTCGATGGCCTGAAAAACGAGGGTCTGCTGAACAAACTGCTCCCACGTGGCCTGAATCAGCTTCCGGCGCTCGGGCTCCTGATCGGAACTCTCCTTGGCCTGGGCAAACATCGACTCGAGAGCCTTCTGAAATTCCTGCGGGGTAATCTTTCGGCCATTGATCTCACCGATGGTGCTGGGACCAGATCCAAAACCCCCCATCCCCCACTCGAAGACCATCATGCCGACAAAACATACGATAATGAAGCAAAATACAAAAAATGCCAATCTCGTGTTTTCGCGCAAAACCTTGATCATAGCATCCCTTTCTGGTGGCTGGCGATCTCGTATTTCTTGGATTATCATGTGAATCATCTAAAGATAAAGGATCTGAGCCCAGAAAGCAATATCTTTTTTCATCAGCCTCTTACAGAACTACAGTGAAGGCTGAGTAGTTAATGGGTCTGGTGTGCAAAGCTCTCATTTTTTGTCTGAATGCCTCTCTCTGAAGCCGAGAATATCCTTACAGGTTGGATTTCTTTCCAAACGTTTCCTAATTGGACATCCATCTCCCGGGTCTCCTTGTGAGAAGCATGCTTTCGTGGACTCGTGAAGGAGAATATGGGGGACGCTCTACACCATCACGGGGCCATTGGCTATGTCACTCCCCAACAGAAGCACACCGGAGAGGATCAGCGGATCGTCCCCGCCCGACAGCAGCGAAAAAAACAGGCCCGCCAGCAACGAATAGGGGTCCAGCGACAGCGCGTCTCCCAACCCTTCTCGAAGGCGGCCTGAAAAGCAGTCTTCGCCTGCCCTTATTTTTGTCTTGATATCTCAGAAACAAATCAATCTGCCCAAGGCGTTCCAAATCATTCATAGGAGATGCTCCTGCGAAGTGAATACACTGGACGATTGCCGGGGACGCAGAGCATTTCAAAACCTCTGAGATCGGTGTGTTCGGTAACAACGTGATTTCTACGTCCATCTCAACCATATCCACCATAACCCTTTGAAACACGAGTATGTCGCCCGAATGGACGGATACGCCTCCTCCAGCCACAGGTATTGGTGGGGAAATGAGCGAGGAATGGGTGTGCGGCTGCTTGGAGGCTTTTCCCATTGTTGATTTCACCTTGGAGCAAGAGGATGAAACCCTAAAGGGTTAATTCCAAAACAGGTAATAGCCGTTGAGACCCTGGCAGGTAAATTCCGGCGTCCGCCCAAGGCCGCCCGAAATTCAGGCTTTAGCCTTCCATTGTTTTTTGGGCCTGCAGCAAGGGTGATGTTGGACAGGAGGTTCGGGGGGAAGACATAGAACGGGATGGGTTGAAGAGGGGCAGGTGAAGGGGGAAACCATTTGGGGGTTGATGCGAGTGCAGGCAGGGGGATGAAACCCTAAAGGGTTAATTCCGAAGACAAGGTACGTCCCGTTGGGATCCTTGTGGGTAATTACTGGCGTCCGCCCAATGCTGTTCCGGAATTCAGGCTTCAGCCTTTCATTTCTTTTCAGGACCGCAGCAGGGGTGATGTCGGATAGGAACTGCGGAGGAAAGGCACAGCGCGCAAAGGGCACAAGGACGGCGCCAAAACCAGACCGAGGGTTTTGACGCCGCTTTTTTCCCAGGGATTTGTTTCAGAGGCAGTCTGGCTGCTTCCGGAAAAACTCAGCTCTCGATAATCTCCACGTTTGCCCTCGGAACTGTCACAATCTCTCCATCCGGGAAAAGAACCTCGAGCACCCGGGTTCGGCTTCCGCTTGCAATCTGCTGAAGCTCGAAGGGTAGCGCACTCACCTGACCGATCCGGCCGAAATAGGGCTCGCGGATCACCCGGATGGGATCGCCTTGCTGCATGGCCTCTCGTTCCCATTGCTCCGTGGCTGGGATGTCCTGGGGTCTCAAATTCGGATCTGGAATGATGATCTCCGGCCGGATCACGCCCGCCCGGATCTGGGTGGCTCCGCTGATGCTGGCCTTATGCCCTTCCTTTGAGGCCAACAGATCAAATGTCTTTTTCGCCATCGCGATCTTTCCGAAGCCCTCTGTGAGTATCAGCGTGAAGGCGATCTGCTCCGCACCGGTGATGGCGACCCCGAGATCGTATCCCAGCAAATCCTTCAGCGATTTATCGTGAAAGCCTCCGACCACGATGCCCCGCACGCCCATTTTTTTGGCCTGCTCGAACGTGGCGCTCTCCACAAAAGAACCGCCCACCACGATCTTGCCCCGATGCGCCTCGGTGATTCTCTCGGGCGTGAGCACCTCCGCCGGATCCGATACCACCATCGCGAGCGGTCCGACCGTCTCTCCGCCCACTCCGAAGATGCCCTGCATGAAAGCCGCCACGGTCTCCACGACCACGCCTTCGCGTCCGATCACCTCGGTCACATGGCCATCCACGAAAGCCCGAAGCTCCAACGGTTCGGACGATTCGCGCAGGATAATCTGCCCGGTGATCTCGGAGATGTTCTCCACCGTGCCCGTTATGGGCGACTGGACCCGGGTCTTGAACCATCTGATGAAGGGCTTATTCTCAGCAAGGGGTTCGCCTTTCTCCACCGAATCGCCCGCCTGCTTGAGCATGAATTCCCGGATCTCCTCCGGCATAATGGAAAGAGCGTTGACGATGTTGAGAGTACGGGCCTTGCCCGGCAGATCGGTCTTGGCCACCACGGTCGAGGCATCCACTTTGTCGCCTGCTTTTGCCAGCACTTCTCCTGGGATCGGAAGCATGCGTTTCTTTCGGATGAGGGTTTTTTCGGTCACCCTCAGACCAGGTGTATAGGCATGGGCCATAGCTTGTTTCTCTGATGAGCGATGGTAGGGTGAGGAACGCTCAGGCTCATGCGCGGTCCTGAACGTGCCATCTGAAATACTCGGAAGGGAATGGATCCTGCCTGGAAGGTTGAAATCGACTGCGCTATCTTCTCCTGCGGACATGCTGGATAGGACCAGGGCCGATTGGGCGAGCCCATATGGAATATCGAGACGGGAAACGCGGGAAACACGCCGGTCTTCGGGATTTCTGCACGGAAGATCCGTTGCGATGGGGTTACTCGGCAGATCGCGAGTCGGACGCGGCGTCCTCGAACAGTCCCATCGCCTCGCTCCATGCCGTGATTTGGGCCACTCGCTCCGAACGGTTCTCTGCCAGCCCCAGCGGTCTCCCCCGCGCGTCTATCGCAATTCCTACCACCCCACCTGCGAGCTTTGTCCGAATTCCCTTCCCTTTGCCTTCTCCGAGGTCAAATCCCCTGGCGGGGGTGGCCTCAAAATCCGCTTCCTGCCCCTCTCCGAGCGGGTACAATTTCAGGGCTCCGTAGACGAGCGATTCGTGCACCTGCCGGCCGTCGGGGAAGGTAAGCGTGTATTCGACGCACGGATCCCCGGGTCTGGCCGTGCCGGTGGGAGCCACACACGTGCCAAGAAAGACCATGCAGTCGCGGACAAACACGTCCGTCGCGGCCTGTTCATTCACCGTGGACAGTACGCCGAGATGGGGCATCATGAAGATGCTGTCCACGGCAATCCGAGTGATGCCCAGCGGGGCGTACGCATCCATCATCATCATCATCGCCTGATGGCGCCTTGGCGCGTGGGAGAGAATGCCTCCGCTGCCCACGATCAGGTCGCACCGCCACATATTCACCAGGCTCCCGCCGGTGGCCTTCTGTTCGAACACGTCGCCAATGGAGCGTTCCTGTTGGATGCCCTTGAGTCCCACAGCCAGCGCCCGATGCTGCTCAAAGGCCAGCCGAAGCGCCTCCCGGGCCACCGCCTGCTCGATCTTCAACTCCTCCAAGCTCTGAGGGATGGTGGTGGGACGGATCATCTTGTTCTTCACCCGGTTCCGGAGTTCCTCCTCCTCGATCTCAAACGGCACCCAGCGGACGATCTGTTCCAGGCCTGCCTCCGCGAACACGTTGGAGATGGAATAGCTCATCCCCAGATTGGCGGAGACTGTGCGGTTGAAGATCCCGTCGAACACCGAGAAGGTATCCGTGGTCGCGCCCCCGATATCCACCCCGATCAGGTTGATGCCTTCCTTTTTGGCGATGGCCTCCATGATGTTCCCAACCGCTGCGGGCGTGGGCATAATCGACGCGCCCGTCCAGCTCATCAGCTTCTTGTATCCGGGCGCCTGCGCCATCACGTGCTCGAGAAAAAGATCGTGGATCTTGTGTCGGGCGGGCATCAAATTCTCCCGTTCCAGCACGGGGCGGATGTTTTCCGAGATCGACAGCGCGGTCTTCTCTCCCAAGATCTCCTTGATACGCTCCCGCGCGTTCTTATTCCCTGCGTATACGATGGGCAATTTGTAGCCGCTGCCCAGTCGGGGCCGGGGATCCGCAGCGGCAATGTACTCGGCTGATTCCACCACGTGCGTGATGGTGCCGCCGTCCGTGCCGCCGGAAAGGAGGATCATATCGGGCCTAAGCTGGCGGATCCGCTCGATTTTCTCATGTCCCAGCCGGCCGTCGTTGGAGGCCAGCACATCCATTACGATCGCTCCGGCACCGAGTGCGCACCGTTGTGCGCTTTCCGCGGTCATGGTTTTGACCGCGCCGGCCACCATCATCTGAAGCCCGCCTCCCGCGCTGCTTGTGGACACGTAGATATCCACGCCCACATTGCCGTTGGCGGGGGTGATGATGCGCTCTCCGTCCAGGATCGTGCGCCCGGAAAGCTCCTCCACCTCCTGAATCGCATTCAGGACGCCCCGGGTCACGTCCTCGAACGGCGCCTCCACCGTGGTGGGAGCTTCCCCCCGAAAGGTCTGTCTGTACCCTTCCTCCTTACGCTCGATCAGGATCGCCTTGGTGGTCGTACTTCCGCAGTCGGTGGCGATTATGATGGCAAGATCGTTCGGGTTCATGGGAGCGCTTTCCTTTTCGAAAACGGCAAAATAACGAAATTCAGTGGAGGCCACAAACGAGACAAAGTGAGGAAGAGGGGTCAGACCGTCACCCCGTCCCCCTTCCTCACTTTGTCATCTGGGTCTTGCTTTTCTTCAATCCGCGCGATCAGCACAGAAATGCTTTCTCTGCGTTCGAGAATCCGGGCCACCCGCTCGTATTCCTGTGTGGAGAAAAAAGGCGTGACAATGGGCTGCAGGAAGATCATCACCTGATTGCCCAAAAAGCTCAGGGGCTGCATGGATTCCAGAAACAGCACCGCTGGAGCCGCCATCTTCTTTTTCACGATAAAGCCCGCTGTCCTATCCAGCAGGGCCAGTTCCTCTTCCGAGAAACAATCTTTGTCGGAAGGCACTGCGAAGGCGTGGGCCAAACGGCTTTTGAGATGTTGCCAGAGGGAGGTCAAAGGGTCTCCACGAGGGTTTTCTTTGTATGCTCTTCTGATTTCCCGGAGAAAGGGCAGCATGCCCCGTTCGACCCGGTCTTATCTCGTGCCATGGCAGTGCCTATTTTGGGGCGGATCTTAGCGGATGATGTTGCCATTCCGGCATGGGTCATACCATATACCGCGCTTCCCGCCTCCCATCGAACGCTTCGATCTCCGCCCGTTTTGCCTCATACCCCCCTCGCCCCATCAGCGCGTAAGTGGCTTTTTTCCCTTCCTCCACGCCGGGCTGATCCAGCGGATTGATGGCATACAATCCCCCCGAAAAGACGGTCTGCACTTCAAGCATATACAGAAGCTGTCCGACGGTATGTGGGCAGACCTCCGGCAAGGTGATGGTTACGTTGGGGCGTCCGGCCTGCGTCAGTGCATATTCGGTGGCCATCCGCTCCGCCTGAATCAGTTCGCTCATCGAATGTCCGGCCAGATAGCCCAGGGACCCCAGATTCTCATAGGCGGAGGGGAACGTCAATTCGTTCCGGTACCGATCCACCGCCAGAAAGGTGATCACCTTGTCGAAAGGGCCTTCCACGTAAAGCTGAACTTGCGAATGCTGATCCGTAGCCCCCAACGCCTTGATGGGGGTAGGCCCCACATGCACGGTGGTGCCGTCCAGCGCCGTCTTTTTCCCCAGACTCTCGGCCCAGAGCTGGCGGTACCAGTCCGCCACGTCCGCAAGTGCGTGCGCATAGGGCATCATCACTGAGAGATGTTTCCCCTGGGTGGTGTCGAACAGGTAATGCAGGCTGGCATTTATAAATGCCGGATTTTCCATCGGATCGCACGCCTGCATCCGATGGTCCATCGCAGCCGCTCCATCCAACAGATCCTGAATGTCTATCCCGGAAAACGCCGCCGGAAGCAGGCTCACCGCAGTCAGCGCCGTAAATCTTCCGCCCACGCCATCGGGGACCTCAAAAGAGGGAAGGCCTTCCAGATCCGCGATCGTTCGCAGGTCTCCCTGCTTCCTATCCGTAGTCACGACCACGTGCTCTCGCCATTTGTCGCCCAAGTGATCCATCAGCCATTCCCGGACCAGGAGGAACGTGCTCATCGTCTCGGCGGTGCTCCCGGATTTGGTGACTACATTAAAGAGCGTGCGCGCCGGGTTCAGGATCTCGAAGAGGCCCTTGAGCCGGTCCGGATCCACATTGTCCGGGAAATACATCTTGGGCGCGCCCTGGCGCCTCCTGTTCGTCAACTGATTGTGGTAGGGATGCCTGAGCGCGGTATGGAGCGCGATGCTCCCGAGCGCCGATCCGCCAATGCCCACCCCGACGAACGTATCGATTCGGTCCTGATGTCCAGCCGCAAAATCCCGGATTTCCCCCACGTCCTGATACGGAAGCTCGTAGAAGGGCAGCGCTCCGGAGGCGCGGCGGACCCGGAGTCCAGAATCGATTTGGACGCACCGGTCCGACAGCTCGGACAGGGCGTCGGCCGTGATCCCATGCTGCCCAACCGACTGGGCCATCGCGTGGTTGAAATCCAAGCGAAGACGCATTTCCTTCATCCGGCCCGAATCTACTGGACTATCTGTACTCATTGGCATTCCCCTTGCACCATCTATATGAGGTGAGGTAAGGATACACAGGGATGGACACGGGTAAAGCCCTGCAAACCGGGTCCGTGTTCTGTTCGTGTGCTCCGTATTTGGATCTCCGCTTCCGGTTTCACCTTTCAGGTATTCCAGCCTGGGCGTTGCGCTTTCCACTATCCCGTTGCGCTAAGTCTCGACCTGCAGCATTTTGAGTGTTTCCTTGGCCGCCATCTGTTCTGCGGTCTTCTTGTTCTTTCCCATGCCGCTTCCGTAGCGCTGGCCCTGAATCGTGACCTCGAGAATGAAGGTCTTCTGATGATCCGGTCCCTCCTCGCTCTTGACCGGATACACCGGATGTCCTTTTCCCGCCCCCTGCGTCCATTCCAACAGCGCGCTTTTGTAGTTGAAGAAAGCTTCATCCGAAGCGAACTGCTCCACATCGTCCAGGATTTCACTCTTGAGAAACCGGCGAACCGGCTCCAGCCCGCCATCCAGAAACATCGCTCCCAAGAGTGCTTCGTACGCGTCTCCGAGGATGGAGGTGCGCATTCTGCCGCCAGCCTCTGCCTCGGATTTGTTCAGCCGCAGATAATCCCCGAGTTGAAGACCCATCGCCTTATAGGCCAGCACGCGCTTGCTGACCACCAGAGATCGGATCTCGGTGAGGGCGCCCTCCCGCTTTTCCGGGAAGGTTCGATACAGATGTTCGGTGACCAGAAGATCCAACACCGAATCGCCCAGGAACTCCATGCGTTCGTTCGACTCCGTTCCGTGCTCGCCCCGGGAGTAGGTATAGGAACGATGTTTTAGCGCTTCGATCAAAAGGTCCTGACGACGAAAGCGATGGCCAATCCGTTTCTGAAGACGATCGAGATCGGCGTCACTCTTCGACTTCCGGGAAGCACGACGTGTGAGCAGACGAAGAAAAGCGGAGAGACCTTTCACCAGAAACCTATGGTGTAACGGGAATGGAACGGAAGACCAGGAGGAAAACCCCTGGCACCTTCCCTTTTGGGGGATGCCTTTCTTCGGCGCATTTCTTTTCAGCCGCTATGCCCGGTATTTTCGAACCGCAAGCGCCGCATTGTGGCCGCCGAAACCAAAGGAGTTGCTCAGCGCGACCTCCACATCCATCTTGCGTGCGACGTTTGGCACATAGTCCAGATCGCAAGCCGGGTCGGGGACTTCCTGATTGATGGTGGGCGGAACGATCCCATTTCTAATCGCCAACACGGTTGCGATCAGTTCCACCGCGCCGGAGGCTCCCAGAAGGTGGCCGATCATGGATTTGATCGAGCTTATTGCCAACCGGTAGGCGTGTTCGCCGAATACGGTCTTGATCGCCGCGGTCTCCGGTTTGTCATTTGCCATCGTTGAGGTGCCGTGTGCATTGATGTAATCCACCGCCTCAGGTGCAACCCCCGCATCTTTTAGCGCGATTCGCATGGCCCGCGCGGCTCCCTCGTGTCCTGGCGGAGGATTGGTGATGTGATACGCATCGCCTGTAAATCCCGCGCCAACGAGCTCCGCATAGATCCTCGCGCCTCGGGCTTGGGCGTGATCGAGACTCTCCAGGATGACCGATCCTGCGCCCTCGCCCACGACGAATCCGTCCCGCTTTCCATCAAACGGGCGGCTGGCTCGGGTGGGTTCGTCGTTCCGCGTGGAAAGTGTCTTGGCCGAGGAAAATCCCGCAATACACATCGGCGTGATAGGCGCTTCTGCCCCCCCCGCGATCATCACATCCGCATCGTCGTACCGGATGGCCTTGAAAGCACTCCCGATGGCGTGTGCGCCGGAGGCGCAGGCTGAGACCGTGGCGTAATTGGGCCCCTGGGCATTCAGCCTGATGGAGATCAACCCGGCCGCGATATCCGAGATCAGCATGGGGATAAAAAACGGACTGACGCGCCTGGGACCTCTATCGAGCAATGCCGAATGCTGGTTCTCGAATGTGTTGATCCCGCCTATGCCCGAGCCGTAGATGACCCCGACCCGCTCGGGGTCGCACGATGCCGGATCCAGCTGGGCATCCTCAGCCGCGGCAAGCGCGGAATAGACCGCATAATGGCTATACAGGTCCATTCTGTTCAGCTCTTTGGAATCCAGATAGCGAGACGGGTCAAAGCCAGGCAACTCCGCCGCAATCTGGGTGCGGAAGGCACTCAGCTCAAAGCGGGTGATGCGTCCCACCCCGCTTTTCCCCTGGCACAAGCCCTCCCAGAACGCACCCACATCCAACCCAATCGGAGTCAGTACTCCCATGCCGGTAATCACTACTCTCTTCGACATCCGTCTCTCCATACTTAACCGATTTCGAATTTCGGATTGGGGATTTCGGATTGACCCTCTCAATCCGCAGCGAAGCATTCCTCAATCCGAAATCCGCATGCCCCAATCCGCAATGGCTACGCATTGGCCTCGATATACTCGATGGCTTTGCCCACGGAGACGATCTTTTCGGCCTCCTCATCGGGAATCTCCATATCGAACTCCTCCTCAAAGGCCATCACGAGCTCCACGGTGTCCAGCGAGTCCGCGCCGAGATCGTCCACAAACGTGGCCTCCGTGGTCACCTGATCGGCATTGACGCCCAACTGCTCTGCTACCAGATTCTTCACACGCTCTGCTACTGAAGCCATCTTGCGTCCTCCGTGTTCGAGTTAATGAATAATGGGCAATCCCCTTTCGTTCTTCCTCACTGGGGTGGCGAGGGTGGCGGGTATTGCACATTGTCCATTGTTTGTTAATACATCACCATGCCGCCATCCACACAGATCACTTGACCCGTGATATAGGAAGCATCGGATGAAGCCAAAAATGCCACGACATTTGCCACGTCCTCGGCGCTCCCGGGTCGTCCGAGAGGAATCTGCTTCAGGAAAGCCTCCTTGGCGGATTCGGGAAGCTCTTTGGTCATACTCGTCTCAAAAAACCCCGGTGCAATGGCGTTGACCGTAATGCCTCTGGACGCCAGTTCCCGCGCCGACGTCTTGGTCAATCCGATAACGCCGGCCTTGGACGCACTGTAGTTGGCCTGCCCCGCGTTTCCCATCAAACCCACCACGGAGGCCACGTTGATGATCCGACCGCTTCGCTGCTTCATCATCTGCCGCGCCACGGCCTTGGTGCAGTTAAAGGTGCCTTTGAGATTGACGGTGATCACCGCGTCCCATTCCGCCTCCTTCATCCGGATCAGCAGATTGTCCCGCGTGATGCCTGCGTTATTCACGAGGATATCCACCGATCCGAAACGATCAAGCGTCTGCTCCGCCATCGAAGTCACGCTTTCCACTTCCCCCACGTTCACCTCGACGGCCATGCCCTGCACGCCGAGCGCCGCCACCTCCTTGAGGATTTCCTCTGCGCCACCGAGGAAAAGATCGGCCAGTACGATGTGGGCGCCCTCGCGCGCCAGCCTCAGGGCGATCGCTCGACCAAATCCGCCTGTGCCGCCGGTGATGACAGCTACTTTGTCTTTTAGGTTAGCCACGTTCTACTCCTTGAATGGGTGAGAATGACTGATTTCATTTAAGTGGTCTCACACAGCGTGACTCGGGAGCACGGAAGACGCCCCGCCTCCGGATAAGGTGCGCGCGGTGGGCGACCACGCCGTCCGGAATGCCCGTTTCACGCTCCTCCGCAGCCCTTCTCAGAGGAAAACCAGAAGGCATAGAGCTCGGCACTCAGTATCCAGAAGCGGATGCGCACGGTTTGCCCACGCAGTTTGGCCAGATCCGGTTCGTTCTTCCAACGCAGCGCTGTGTCGATATTGTCCACCACGGCGGGCACGCTCCCCTCTCGACCGAATCCGGGGATCGGATGTCCCGTGGACACATCGAGTATCTCTGCGCGGACCTGCCCGCGCCAGGAGTCCACGTTGACGTGCAGCTCAAGATTCTCTATGGTCAGTGGCTTGGTGAGTACCGAGCCCCACTCGATTCCGCCCTTGAGCGAGACGAACCCATCCAGCCGCAGCCTGGCCATACACACCGCCCCGCCGTCGAGATAGCGCTTTGCCATCACCTCCTCGAGCGAGTTATACCGGTGTCGCAGCCCGGTGTAGTAGAACCATATCTGGTTGTTGCGAAGGATCGGGCGGTTGGTGGGCTCCAACTGGCCCGTATCGTAAGCGGTGCCGTCGCCCTTCGGAGAGAGCTCCAAGAAGGGCGCCCGGTTCGCGACCCGGTTCCAGCACTTGAGGTCCCGGCTCGAGCTCAGTTCGATGGTCTTGCGTCCATCCGTGTTTTCGTACATAGGCGGATGTTTCCCGGACGCGTGATAGAAGGAGGGCAGACCGAGGTACATGCCCTCATAGGGGAAGACCGCCATGTGGTAGACATCCGTCCGATATTCCTCGGGGCGATTGACCACAGGCGCCAGATACGCGGGATCCTCGAAGAATCGGGCCAGTCTTTCCTGGCCGTTTTCCTGATCCACCTGGTCGGCGTGGAAGACCAACTCCGGGTCGGTCCAATGCTCAAAATCTTCGCTGGTGGCCAGCCATACCGATCTTCCGTAAGGTCCCCCATGCTTGACGGTGAGGATAAATAACCCGTTATCCTCGTCATAGACAAACTGCGCTTCGTCCGAGCTGGGAACGGGCGGCACGTCGAGAAACGTCCAGTGGAGGCCATCCGGGGAGACCGCCGGGGTTCTCCCGGATGCGCCGTTTTCTCCCAGCCCTTTGTAACGGCGCTTCGGGGCCGGGTCCTTCCCATCGTAGATCGGTCCCAGCCAGATCCCCTTGGCCTCGGGAACGATGTTGTTGTTCTTCCCCAGCGGCTGGTTATCCCACGAGATGCCCGGATAGTCGTAAAGCTCCAGAAAGGGCTTTTCCCAGTTGACCCCGTCGGATGACTGGGCATAGCAGGCGAAGCCCTCTCCCGGCATGACCCCGGTGACCGTCATCTTGGCGTCGGGATCCGACGATTCCGCAGAGGCGTGGTAAATGAGCTTGAACAGGCCCTCTTCCGGCACCCAGACTGGCGCAGACCGGACCTGGAGGGCGATGTTTTCCCAGCGATACTCCGGTCGAACGACCGCATTGCCCTCGAACTTCTCGGGCTGGTGCAATTTGCGCGCGAGGTTATCCATTTTCTCAATAACATGATCATCGATGAATAACTGTTTCACGCGGGGCCTTTCCTTCAGGTTGTTTCTCTTCGATGGGGCGGACGAGCTGACAAGTGGGGGATGTCTGACTCAACGGAACCCGGTGCCGATGTGCGTCGGACCGACCCATCAGCGTTTGCTTTGGTACAGGTCATTCAACAGGCTGCTTTGCCGTGACGCTACAAATCAGCCGCCTGCCTGATTTCGAACCGACACATGGAAAGCTGGCCGGAAACTTCGCTCGAAAACCCGGTAAAGGAGAAGCCTATCCTAGAAATTCGCTGTTCAATTCCTTATGATACTTCTGTATCCAGGATGCATAATGATCAATACTGATTCTTGAGCGAACAAAATCATCAAAATATTCTCTGGCTCGTTCTTTATTGCCCAGGAAAGGGGCATATCTGGCTATACGCACAATATAGTCATTTGAGGCAGGGTGCCGTTGAAATTTTTTTAAATCTCTGCAGGCATTGTCCAAGTGCTTCTGCATGTTTTTTCGCAAATAATTTATGACGGCTATATCCCGGATTTCTTGAGCTACCCCCATACATTCATCGGCAATGTTCAAATCCGCTTCAATGGCCAGCAGAGGATTCCCGTGCTGTAGTTGTGTGTCCTTGATATTGCGCAAATGTTCAAACATACCTTCATAAAAGTCTATCAGGTTT
>JAZDJA010000304.1:0-17580 GCA_043804415.1 Candidatus Latescibacterota bacterium
TGATCCGAAGCCCCTCCTCAATCGCGTACATGTCCAGCGGATTGATGATGCTTTCCACCCCATCCCGAACCAGGGTGTGCGTCTCGGAGTGAATGCGCACTTCGGTGGTTGCCGGCACCTGTTTGATACACACCACGATATTCAATGTTTGGCCCTCCTGGGAAAGACGATGGTTGAAACAGAATAGGTTATGCCCGTTTGGATGCTTTTGGATTCGGATGTTGCGACTGGGTACCTGCGCCTATGAGGCTGCCGATTCCTTGATGAGATTGGCCGCGATCACATTGCGCATGATCTGGTTCGTGCCTTCGTAGATCTGTGTAATCTTCGCATCCCGCATCATCTTTTCCACCGGGTATTCTCGCATATAACCGCTGCCACCCATAATCTGCACGGCATCCGTGGTCACCCGCATCGCCATATCCGACGGAAAGACCTTCGCCATAGCCGCAATCTTTGTGGCAGAGCGATCTCCAGCGTCCACGAGGCGCGCGGCGTGATACACCAGCACCCGCGAGGCCTCGATCTCCGTGGCCATGTTCGCCAGCATGTGCTGGACAGCCTGGAAAGACGAGATCGGTTTCCCAAACTGATGGCGTTCCCGCGCAAACCTCATCGCCTCGTCAAACGCCCCCTGCGCAATGCCCACCGCCTGGGCTCCGATGCCGGGACGGGACTGATCGAACGTCTTCATCCCCACAATAAATCCCATGCCCTCCCGACCCAGCCGCTGATCTTCGGGCACAAAACAATCCTGAAACACCAACTCCCGCGTGGACGACGCCCGGATGCCCATCTTCTTCTCCTTCTTTCCAAACGAAAACCCCTCGGCACCCTTCTCCACGATAAACGCCGTCGCGCCGCGCGCACCGCGGCTCCGATCCGTCATCGCGATCACCGTGTTGATCTCCGCCTCGCCCCCGTTCGTGATCCATTGCTTCGTTCCGTTGATCAGGTAGCCCCCATCCACCTTGCGGGCCGTAACCTGCATCCCCGCCGCATCACTCCCCGCGTTGGCCTCCGTCAGCGCAAAGGCGCCCAATCGCTCCCCGCTGGCCAGTTGGGGAAGATACTTCTGCTTCTGATCCTCCGAACCATACAGCAGGATCGGCGTCCCCCCCAGCGCACTGCCTGCATACGAAACCGCCACGCCCGCGCACGCCCGGCTCAATTCCTCCATCGCGAGGCACAACCCCAGAATGCCTCCGCCCAATCCGCCATACTCCTCCGGTATCCACACCCTGAAAAGATCGGCTTCGGCCAGAATCTTCATGATCTCCCACGGAAACTTCTCCTGCTCATCCAACTCGGCCCGCACGGGAATAACTTTCTCCTGCGCGATCTGCCGCGCCAGATCGCGGACCATCTCCTGTTCTTCCGTTAAAAAATATTGCGCCACGCAATCCCCCTTTCTCAACAAGGTAAAGGTTCCGTTGTCAACCCTAAATAATTTCCATCTGCGTATATGATGAGGTGGTTCCACCTCGTGGGTATCCGTGTTTGTCCTATGCGAATCCCCTCTCTTTTTCTCCGGTCCCAAAACATGCGGTTTTGATCCCCCCACCCACCACCGATGCCCCGCCATTCTCCTTTGATTCTGGGCGCTGCCCGTTGCCACGACATGCATATCGGGAGAGGAGCCCTCAAGACCTAAACTGCCAGGATTTCGTCTATTCCCTTCAGTTCCTCCTCCGTCCACGAAAGATGCAGGAGCGCCTCCACACTGTCCTCGATCTGGGCCACCCGGCTTGCCCCCACCAGCACGGAAGTCATTCCCGCATGGCGCAGATTCCACGCGAGGGCCATCTGCGCAAGACTCTGCCCCCGTGCCTGCGCGATCTTATTGAGCTTCCGAGCTTTCGTCATCTTCTCTTCGGTAAGGTGTTCGGGTTTCAGGAAGCCATGCGATTTGCCCGCGCGGGAATCCCCGGGAATGCCGTCCAGGTATCGGTCGGTGAGAAGCCCCTGGGCCAGCGGCGAAAACACGATACATCCGATGCCCTCCGCTTCGAGCACCTCGAGGAGTCCGTCCTCGATCGTTCGATTGAACATGTTATACGAGGGCTGGTGAATCAGGCACGGCGTTCCGAGTGCCCGCAGGATACCGGCGGCACGGCGGGTCTGTTCGGGCGGGTAGTTGGAGAGCCCTGCGTAAAGCGCCTTGCCCTGGCGAACTACGTGGTCCAGCGCACCCATGGTCTCCTCCAACGGCGTATCGGGATCGGGACGATGGTGGTAGAAGATATCCACATAGTCCACCCCCATCCGCCGCAGGCTCTGATCCAGGCTCGCGATGAGGTACTTGCGCGATCCACCGTCTCCATAGGGACCGGGCCACATCCCATAGCCCGCCTTGGTGGAGAGAACCAGTTCGTCCCGGTACCGGCCCAGGTCATGCCCCAGAATTCCCCCGAAAGTCTCCTCAGCGGAGCCCGGGGGCGGACCATAGTTATTCGCCAGATCGAAATGGGTAATCCCCAGGTCAAACGCACGATACACCACATCGCGGGCGTTCTGGCGTGCATCCACACCGCCGAAGTTGTGCCATAGTCCGAGCGAGATGGCTGGCAGCTTCAGTCCGCTTCGACCACACCGACGGGTATGCATGCGTTCGTATCTGCAATCGGAGGGGAATCGCGTCATGGCTTTCTCCTGAATACGCTCCAAATAAGGTCGGAACCGATCTGGCCAGAAATACGAAAACGAAAAGCGGAGCATCCTGTCTATTCAAGGAATACATGCCAGTTCAGTCTCCGGCTCCTTCGTATCGATCCCGGGCGGATTGTCGTTTCCGTGGACAAATCCAGCAAGTTGCCCCTGAGAAGGACACAGAGTGCCGCGCCTGGCTCAGCCCACGGCGTCCCAGCAGTACGTACAGACTTTCTCCTTCTCCAGACCGATGGCCTCGAGCATATCCGGGATGGTCTGATACTTGAGGGAGGTAAGATGCAGACGCTCCCGAATCAGGTCCACCACCGCCCCGCACTTGCCCGAACACGGGTTCGCGTAGGGTTCGAGCGGCGCATCGTCGCGGCCCTCAAGCTCGCGGATGGCCGATCGGCCCGCCAGATCCAGTTCAGATCGCGACCGGGAGAAATTCAGGAATTTACAGCCGTAGATCAGCGGGGGACACGCGGGGCGCATGTGCACCTCCTTCGCACCATACTCGTATAGCCGCAGGATGGTTTCCCTGAGTTGCGTGCCGCGCACGATGGAATCCTCGCAAAAGAGCAAGCGTTTGCCCTCGATCAGCTCCCGGATCGGGATGAGTTTCATCCGGGCCACCAGATTACGTTTTTCCTGGTTCTGGGGCATAAAACTTCGCGGCCAGGTGGGCGTGTATTTCACGAACGGGCGACAGTATGGAATCCGGGACTCGTTGGCATACCCGATGGCGTGGGCGATGCCGGAATCGGGCACCCCGGCGACCAGATCCACGGTCACGTCGTCTCTTTTGGCCAGCATGGCGCCGCTGCGGTTTCGCATCACCTCCACGCTGATGCCTTCGTAATGGGATGCAGGATACCCGTAGTATACCCACAGGAACGCGCAGATCCGCAGCGTCTCTCCGGGCGACACCTTCTGCTCGATGCCCTCGGGCGTAAGCTTCACGATCTCGCCGGGCCCAAGTTCCACCCGGAGCCGATACCCCAGATTCGGAAAAGCACAAGTCTCCGAAGACGCGCAGAATGTCCCGTCCTTCTCGCCTATGATGAGCGGAGTCCGTCCGAAACGGTCCCGGGCCGCATACAATCCACCGGCGGTCAAGATCAAGAGCGAGCACGATCCGTCTATGGCCTCCTGAGCGCGACGGATGCCGTCCTCAAACGTGCCCTCCCGGTTGATCAGCGTGGCCACCAGTTCGGTGGGATTGATCTCTCCCCCGCTCATCTCCGAGAAGTGCGCGGTGCGTCTGCCGAACGCCTCCTCCATCAACGACTGGGTGTTGTTGATCCGTCCGACCGTAACGATGGCGTAATTTCCCAGATGCGAGCCGATGATGAGCGGCTGATCCTCGGTATCGCTGATGCACCCGATCCCCATAGGACCGGACATCTTGGGAATGTCGCTCTCAAACTTCGAGCGGAACTGCGCATTTTCGATATCGTGGATAACCCGCGTAAAGCGCCCTCCGTTCAGTACAGCCAGCCCCCCGCGACGGGTGCCCAGATGCGCATGATAGTCCGTTCCGTAAAACAGGTCCTCCACACAGTCCTCATGCGAAACCACTCCGAAAAGTCCACCCATAGGAATCCCTTTCGCATTCTTCCATCTGAAAAACAGGGGGATGCCAAAAAGAAACGACTCCCTGATCCATGCTTTCACAAAAAGACCGGAATCCACTGCCCAGAGACCCGAACACCGAAAGAGACGATCCTCTTCGGAAACGGATAACCGGAACCGTTTTATCTCGAAGCCCTTACCGTCATGGTCAAGTCTCCGGGCATATTGAGAACCCAACCTGATTTATTGCTTCCTCGAATGGATGCGCCTGAGGGTCAGATAGCGGGAGTCACCGATCTGCTGCCATTGGTATACGCCTCCGCACATCACGCACAGCGACAACTTGTCCTCGCTGGTGCACACCACACAATCCGCGGGCGCAGGATAGAGCGTATCGGTTCGAAACAGACTCAACCCACAATGCAGACATGTGCTCCTGATTCCTGCATCTAACAGACCGCCCAGAATATCCTCCCGCCAGGCCGATTCCTTCGACTTTTCCGGCCACACCCTCGCCTCCCCATCTCCCCGCTGTCGTAACTTTGACGGATGGCAGAGCACAGTCCTTTTGCAGTCACACACCCGACGCTCGTCCTCCGGATCCTCATCCCGGTGGGGGTGCCGCTGGAACCATTTTTCCCCATACACCCGGCCACATCGGGAGCAAACCCGGATTCGACTCAGGTCCGAATGCGCCAACTCCGAATCGGGCACGGGCAGCAGCGATTCCAGCACGGCCCGCTCAGTCTCCGGAAGTTTCTCCCTGGTAACAAGCGGCTCGGAACAGACGAAACACTGCCGGTTCTTCCGGGCATTCTCCACCATCGCCCACACCCCCAACGCCAAAAGTCCCCCCACCAAAACCCTGCCCATCTTCCGATCCTCCTCGCATGCCATGCGCGCTATGAGAAAGAAAAGCCATTCGTATCTCAAAGGGAGGGCTCAGGTTTCGCCCTTGTCGGGGAGAGTGAGACCCGTTGCGAGCGCCGTCTTTATTGTTCCAATGCCTCCACGCGGAACCCCTCGCTTCGCACAGAATCTGCTTGTGCGCATATCCAGCCTGTCTGGGTTTAAAGAATGGATCCTCCAATGGGTAACATCGTCTGAAGGCGCAACTTCAGACGAAAGCAGGATAGTGAAAGATAGCCAAATCCCACCGAGAAAGCAAGCGTTTTTTCGACTGATGGGGGAACGCAAACCAAGCTGGGTTTCAGTTCCGATGAAAGGACAAAGAAAGATCTTGACATCGGGTACGCATGGCGCTATTTTAGACAAGATTGGGACCCCTATTCGATTCACTGACATAGTTTCTTGGATCGCCTTAGGACAAGCGGACTTCGCTGCGAGGCGATACCCTCGGTCTGTCTATTTTAGACCTGCTGGATGGGCGCTTCAAAGATCGGCTATCCGAAGACTTTTGGTCCTTTTTGCCCATCGAGCCCCAGAGGCAGGTCCATGCAGCGCCAGGCATAACACAAGCCGATGAGCCCGGAGTAACCCTTTGCGCTTTGTAGCCGATCTCCACATCCACTCCCGATACTCCATCGCCACCAGCAAACAGGGCAATCCCGAAAACTACTTCCGTTGGGCATGTCTGAAGGGCGTGACCGTGGTCGGCACCGGGGATTTCACGCATCCGGGCTGGTTTGGGGAATTGCAGGAGAAACTGGAACCTGCCGAAGAGGGATTGTTCCAACTCAAGCCCTCCTACAGGAAAACGATGGAGCCGGAGGTACCGCCCTCCTGCCGCAGGGACGTACGCTTTCTGCTCTCCGTGGAGATCAGTTGCATCTACAAAAAGAACGGGCGCACGCGCAAGATCCACAACCTGGTGATGATGCCCGATTTTGAGGCCGCCGAGCGATTCAGCCAGCGCCTGGACAGAATCGGAAACATTCGCTCAGACGGCCGCCCCATCCTCGGATTGGACAGCCGCACACTTTTGGAGATCGCACTCGAAGCCCATCCGGAGGTGCTCTTTGTCCCGGCCCACATCTGGACACCGCACTTTTCGCTCTTCGGCTCCAATTCCGGATTCGATACGGTCGAGGAGTGTTTCGAGGATCTCACGCCCCACCTATTCGCGGTCGAGACCGGGCTTTCCTCCGATCCACCGATGAACTGGCGGCTTTCCGCATTGGATCACTATGCGCTCGTGTCCCATTCGGATGCCCACTCGCCGAATAAGCTGGCCCGGGAGGCGAACCTGTTTGACACGGAGTTGTCCTTTCCGGCCATCCGCTCGGCACTGAAGGACCGGGATCCCGCACGTTTTCTGGGCACGCTCGAGTTTTTCCCGGAAGAAGGCAAATACCATTACGACGGCCATCGCGCCTGCGGAGTCTGCTGGCGCCCCGATCAGACGCGCGAAGCCAAGGGGATTTGTCCCCTGTGTGGACGACCGGTGACGATGGGCGTGCTCCACCGCGTGGAAGCGTTGGCCGATCGCCCCAGAGACACTCATCCCGACGCAGCCCGGCACTATGAAAATCTGATCCCGCTTCCGGAGATCATAGCCTCCATCCTCGATGTCAAGAGCCCGACTTCCAAGAAGGTGCAGGCGTTCTGCCACGATCTGCTCGAACGGATCGGCCCGGAACTGACGATACTCCGGGAACTCCCCATAGCATCACTTGCTCAACTGACCGATCCCCGAATCGCAGAGGGCATCCGACGCGTCCGAAATCGGGAGGTGCAGCTGTCTCCCGGATACGATGGCGAATTTGGTCGGGTTCGTATTTTTCCCGAGGGGGAGCGACACAGCTGATCCGGAAAAGCGCGCATGCTCGGGGCATCGTTTCCATCCCTCCGGAAAATCTCGCGCGAACAACCGGGCGCCTGCAAAAGACCGACGGCGCTCTGATGGCGTGCCCATCTAGAGAAAAAGAGGCAACTCCAGTTTGAACCCGAATCCGGTGGGACTCATCTTGGTGGGCGTGTTGGCGGGAGTCCTGCCCGGCGTGTTTGGCTTTGGGGGCGGCTGGTTGCTGCTGCCCATACTCACGTTCGTGCTCGGAATTCCCTGGTCGCACGCTTCGGGCCTGGTGTTCTGCGCGATTCTCGCGGGAGCCGCATCCGGAACGGCAAACCGGCTCGGAAGAAGATGCCGGGAGCCGATGCCCGCCGAAGGACGTGTGCGCCTGGTCGTAGTCATGATTGCGACTTTCGGTTCACTCATCGGAAAAGTGGGGATACGGGACGGCTGGTTGGGTCCCCGGTCCTCCCCGCTGGTCCTCGACGGGATCATGGCGGTCGCCCTGGTGGGGATCGCGGCGCGCTATTTCTACGCCGCCTTTGGGGAAACCTATTACGGGAAACGGGAGGAACCCAAGCTCCTGCTGGTCGGGGTGGCCTTGGCAGCGCTGGTCCCCGGGGTACTCTCCGGTGTGACGGGATTTGGTGGCGGAGTGCTGTATGTCCCGATCCTGCTTTGGCTGCTGCATTGGAAGAAGGACAACGCGCGCGATGTGTCCCGCATGGCGGTCCTGTGGTCGGCGCTGGTCGGGACTGCATTGTATGCCCGAGGGGGCGGCGTGCCCCTGTCGGATGCGGCTTACCTGTTCGTCCCCTCTGCCCTGGTGGGAGCCCTCACGAGCTCGATTCGATTTGACCCTCTCGATTCAGACGGCGTGAGTGCCAGGTGTCGCAGAACTCCCCGCAGGCCGATCGGGTTCGACCTGCTGGCAGGCGCACTGGCCATCGTGGCCCTCATCCTTACCGGGCTTCACGCCTTGGGCGCCGTGAACGTCGATGCCCCACCGGGTGGGGATCTTCCTCCAAATGCCGCACTTGCTGTGGGTGTCCCCCTCTTGTGGGGAATCGGGTGTGGATTGATCCAGCGCCATGCCACCCGCTTTCGGGAGCGACGAAGACGGGATAGGATCCCATCTGGATAGTTGAATTTCGGCCGGTGAAAGAGCCCATTGAGCTCGGAGGAACACGGAAGCTTCCCGCCACCCCTCCCCAATCTGTTTCTTTCGGTGTTCTTCAGTGTTCAATGGCCTGGGTATTCAGAATCCCACGTTCTCCTTGGGCGTGTTCGCGGCATGAATTATCGAGGTGAAAACGGGATCTGGATCTGATAGGTTTTTGCGAACATCGGAAAACCGCATCAAAGCAAAAGAGTCATCCCTATGAAAGACCTATGTATGCTCGCTCTGGACACGGCTCAAAGCCTGGGGGCCAGTTACGCGGACATTCGCATCATCGAAACCCGGCGTGAGGGCATCGAGACGAAAAACGAACAGGTGGCTTCGACGCGGCGAGCAGAAGATCTGGGTTTCGGCATCCGCGTGATCGCAAACGGCTCGTGGGGATTTGCGGCGAGTTTTCAGGTGACCCGAGAGGGGATCGAGCGGATGGCCGCGCAGGCGGTTGCGATTGCCCGGGCAAGCGCGCGGGTGCACCACGAGGCGGTTCGACTGGCTCCGGAGCCGGCGCACGTTGATATCTGGAAGACCCCGGTCTGCCGCGATCCGTTTGACGTTCCGGCGCAGGAGAAGATCGACCTGCTGCTTCGAATCAACGAGGAATTGATGCGGACAAAAGGCGTAAAGCTTGCACAGGGCTATATGAACTTTGTGCGCGAGCAGCAGACTTTCGCCAGCACCGAAGGCAGTTTCATCGAGCAGGATCTGACCCGAAGCGGCGTGGGCTATACGGCCACGGCAGTGGGAAACGAGGATGTACAGAAGCGCTCGTATCCAGCCTCCTTTCGAGGGCTTTGGATGGGAAAAGGATACGAGTTGATCGACGAACTCCCCCTGCTGGGAAACGCTGAGCAAACTGCCCAGGAGGCCGTGGCCCTGTTGACGGCGGATCAGTGTCCGCCCGGAGACCGGGATCTGATCCTGTGCGGAGACCAGTTGGCATTACAGATCCACGAGTCCGTGGGGCATCCCACCGAATTGGATCGTGTGCTGGGCATGGAGGCCAACTATGCGGGGACGAGTTTCGCCACAGTGGATAAATTGAAAACGCTTCGATACGGGTCCCCGATGGTGACCATTGTGGCGGATTCAACCGTGGCCGGAGGGTTGGCCACCGTGGGCTACGACGACGAAGGCGTCCAGGCCCAGAAGTGGCCCCTTATCGAAAACGGCATGCTCGTAAACTATCTGACCTCACGGGAGACCGCAGGCGCCATCGGAGAATCCCGAAGCCGGGGCGCCATGCGCGCAGATGGCTGGGCTCGGATTCCCATGATCCGCATGACCAACATCAGTCTGATGCCCAACGAAGGCACGCTGAACGATCTGATCGTCGTTACGGACGATGGGGTGCTGATGAGCACCAACCGAAGCTGGAGCATCGACCAGAAGCGGATCAATTTCCAGTTCGGATGCGAGATCGGGTGGGAGATCAAAAAGGGGAAGAAAGCGCGCCTCCTGAAGAATCCCACGTACCAGGGGAGTACCACGGAGTTTTGGGGATCGTGCGATTTTATCTGCGGGGAGAGCGAATTTGTGCTCTGGGGAGTGGCCAACTGCGGGAAGGGACAGCCCGGCCAGACGGCCGAGATGTCTCACGGAGCGGCGCCGGCGCGCTTCAGAAAGACCCGGGTGGGCGTCGGGTACGATGCCTGACCCAGCAGCGCACGGGATAGGACACCCGATGAGGGCGCACGCAGATCGAGACGAGACCGGGGAGTCAGGAACCCACTCTGATCCGGCATGGACGCGAATTGCAGATCACGGTGCGAGCTTGGCCCTTCTGGCGATTGCATGATGGAACATCGGAGACCCCTCTTCATGAAGCTGACGGTAAACGACAAGATGCACGAAGGACCCGATGGCATGAGCCTGGAGGCGCTGATCGCCGAGCTGGGATTTTCCGGACGCAAGGGGATGGCGGCTGCGGTAAACGCAACCGTGATCCCGGCCCAGAACTGGGGACGGCATCTCCTGTCGGAGGGCGATGGGGTGCTGATCATTCAGGCCACGCAGGGAGGGTGAAGATGGATGTGCTCGCCGTATCCCCGGAGTCCGGATACGCGGAAGAGGGGTGCATCCTTGCGCGCTTGCTGGAAGCGGGTCTTTGCCGCTATCATCTGCGCAAGCCGCGCTGGTCGCCCGCCCGCCTGACAGCACTCTTGGATGAGATTCCGGCCGTTTGGCGGCCGCGCATTGTTCTGCATCAACACTATGAGCTTTCGGAATCATTCGGACTGGGCGGCTTGCACCTCAAGGACGGTGCCGATGCTCAAAACCTGCGCAGGACGTGGGCACCCCGTTGGGAAGACGGACAAACGATGAGCCGTTCGCTTCATCGGATAGACGGATTGGAACGGGATACCCGGGATTGGGACTATGCATTTGTCTCTCCGGTGTTTCCCTCGATCACCAAGTCCGGATACGCGCCCGATTGGCCCGAGGAGGATCTTGCCGAGGCACTCAGGTGCTGCGGCACAGATCGACGGGCGAAGATCTATGCCCTGGGGGGCATCTGTTCGGACAATCTGGGCCGCTGCGCCGATCTTGGCTTCGATGGGGTTGTGCTACACGGTGCGCTTTGGCAGGATTCGGATCCCGTGCGCGCATTGGAGCACATCATGAAGGGACAGGCGTGAACGATCCGGCCATTCAGTGTCTGACCGCCGACGGCCTGAATCTCTCTCACGAGGCGCAGGTGCAGGCACTCTGTGCCGCAGGCGCGAAGTGGATCCAACTGAGGATGAAGCAGGCCACCGATGACGAGGTGGCCGCTGTCGCGGAGGCGTGTCTGCCGGTTTGTCGGCACGCGGGGTGTCGCCTGATCGTCGATGACCGGGTGGAGTCGGCTTTAAGGGTGGGCGCCGATGGCGTGCATCTGGGGAAGCGGGATATGGCCTGGGCCGATGCCCGGAAGATTTTGGGCGGACAGCGGATCCTCGGAGGAACGGTCAACTCGCCCACCGATGCCCGAGCGGCCGTGGCCTCGGGCGTGTTGGACTATGTCGGAGTCGGGCCTTTCCGATACACGCGTACCAAGGAGCATCTCGCGCCCGTGCTGACCCAGGAGGATTGGTTGACCATTTTGACGATCCTGGGCCCCATGCCCGCGTATGCCATCGGCGGCATCCAGGCCGGGGATCTGGGGGCAATCCGGAAGCTCGGCGCAAGCGGAGTGGCCGTCTGCTCCGGTCTGTATAAGGAACTGAATATAGCGGAGAACTATCGCATCTACGCAAAAGCGTGGCACATGCATAGCTTGCTGGAGAGGACCAGGGGATGAGTACGGATACACTGCAAATTGCGGATAGAACGTTTCAATCGCGCCTTTTTGTCGGCACCGGGAAATATGCCTCGGGCCGGATCATGCGGGAGAGCCTGGCGGCCAGCGGGACTCAGCTGGTGACGATGGCGATGCGCCGGGTGCAGGTGGACGGTTCGGAGGATGGGATCATGGACTATCTGGACCGGGACCGGTACGCCATTTTGCCCAACACCTCCGGCGTACGGAATGCCCAGGAGGCGATCTTTGCCGCCGAACTGGCTCGTGAAGCCCTTGGCACCAACTGGCTCAAGCTGGAGATCCATCCCGATCCCAAATATCTCATGCCCGACCCGGTGGAGACGCTTCTGGCCGCGGAAGCCCTGGTGAAGAAAGGATTCGTGGTGCTGCCCTATATCCATGCGGACCCGGTTCTGTGCAAGCGACTGGAAGAGGTAGGCGTAGCCACGGTGATGCCCCTGGGCGCTCCGATAGGAACCCATGGCGGCCTGGAAACGCGGCGTTTCCTCGAGATCATCATCGCTCAGTCCGCCGTTCCGGTGGTGGTCGATGCCGGTCTGGGGGCACCCTCCCACGCAGCTGCGGCCCTGGAGATGGGCGCGGATGCCGTGCTGGTCAACACCGCCATCGCCACAGCTGCAGATCCGGTGGCCATGGGCGCGGCCTTCCGGATGGCAGTCGAGGCGGGACGGATCGCCTACCAGGCCGGTCAGCGCGCACCCGAACGAGAGGCGGTGGCCACCTCTCCCCTCACCGCCTTTCTGGATGATTGAGTCATGAGTTTTCTGAAAATACATAGCGAATTGCCCTGGGAGGATTGCGGCGCATCAATCCGCTCCAAAACAGAAAAGGATGTCGAACGGGCCCTGTCCCGTGCTCCCGGAAAGGTATCCCTGGACGATTTTCAGGCGCTCGTCTCCCCGGCCGCCGCACCCTTTCTGGAAACGCTGGCTGAAGTGAGCCATCAAAGGACGGTGGCACGATTCGGATATACCCAGCAACTTTATGCGCCGGTCTATTTGTCCAATGCGTGCAGCAACCTGTGCACGTACTGCGGCTTTAGCGCGGTCAACCGAATCCCCCGAAAGATCCTCTCCGAAGCGGAGATCGAAAAGGAGCTGGATGCGGTCAAGGCCTTGGGCATGGATCATGTCCTGCTGGTTACGGGGGAATCCGAACGCAGGGCGGGGGTGGCCTATCTGAGAAAAGCACTGGAGATCGCCAGAACACGATTTTCCAGCATTTCAATGGAGGTGCAGCCGCTCGACCAAAAATCTTACGAGACCTTGATGGATTCCGGGCTCAGTGCGGTGCTGGTCTATCAGGAAACCTATCACCGCGCATCCTACGCCCACTACCATCTGCGGGGCAAGAAAAGCAACTTCGATTACCGGCTGGAAACGCCGGACCGCCTGGGCCGTGCTGGAATGAAAAAGGTTGGTTTGGGTGCCCTCTATGGGTTGGAGGATTGGCGAATTGACTCCTTCTTCGTGGCCGCTCATCTACACTATCTTGAAAAGATGTATTGGAAAACCCGATACAGCCTGTCTTTTCCCCGGATTCGGCCGCACGAGGGAGACTTTGTGCCCAAGTCCGTGATGACGGACCGGGATCTGGTGCAGGTGATCTGCGCCTACCGGCTGCTCAGCCCCGAGGTGGAGCTCTCCCTTTCCACCCGGGAGCACGAGGTTTTCCGGGACCACGTCTGCAAGCTGGGCATCACCACGCTCAGCGCCGGATCCAAAACAAATCCCGGAGGCTATGCGGTGGCCCCGCAGTCGCTCGAGCAGTTCGAGATCTCCGACGATCGCAGCCCACAGGAGGTGTCCGCGATGTTGCGTTCCGAAGGCTATCAGGTCGTCTGGAAGGATTGGGATCCCACTTACGACGGATTTACAGACCCCGAAAGAAGGAAGGTCCCGATGCATGAATGAGCTGTCTTCAGAGGAAATCCTGCGCTATCAGCGACACTTGACATTGCCCGGCTTTGGCGAAAAAGCCCAGCGGAAGCTCAAGGAAACCCGGGTGCTGGTCATCGGAGCTGGCGGACTGGGCTGTCCCGCGCTGCAATATCTTGCGGCTGCGGGAGTGGGCACTTTGGGGATTGTGGATGACGACCGGGTGAACCGGTCGAATCTGCAGCGCCAGATTCTATACACGGACGCAGAGGTGGGCCAGCGGAAGGCGGAGGTTGCAGCAGCCCGGCTGACCGCCATGAATCCCCATATCACCTGCGTGCCGTATCCGACCCGACTGTCCGTATCCAATGCCCTGGATCTGATCGGCGCCTATGACGTGATCCTGGATGGATCGGATAACTTCCCGACCCGATACCTCGTGAACGATGCCTGCGTGATGTCCGGGAAACCTTTTGTTTACGGTGCCTTATATACCTTCGAAGGGCAGGCGAGTGTCTTCAATTACCAAGGGGGACCAACCTACCGCTGTCTCTTTCCGGAACCGCCCGATCCCAAGGACGCGCCAAATTGCTCCGAGATCGGCGTGCTGGGCGTGTTGCCGGGGCTGATCGGCGTGATTCAAGCCACCGAGGTGATCAAACTGGTAACCGGCGTGGGCGAACCCCTGTCTGGAAAGCTGCTCCTTTTCGATGCGTTGACCATGAGCCAGCACATCGTGCGTTTCAAGCGGGTTCCCGAGCGGGCTCATGTGACAGAACTGGTCCAGATGGATTTCCTCTGCGGCACATCGCCCGAGGCGTCCCCCGATGAGATCGACCCGGAAGCCCTTCGGGCGCTGTTGGCGAAGGATACGCCCTGCCAGCTGATCGATGTTCGGGAGGATTGGGAGCGGGCGATCTGCCGGCTCGAATCGGTCCCGCTGCCCCTGGCGAAACTTCTGGCGGGCCAACTTGACCTGGAAGCTGCCGGACTTTCCCCCAAGCTGCCGACGTGTGTATACTGCAAAAGCGGGGTGCGAAGCCTCAAGACGCTTGCCGTGCTGCGGGATCGGTATGGCTTCACCGACCTGAAGAGTTTGCGGGGCGGCATCTTGGCTTGGGCAGGTTCGATCGATCCGGCCATGCGGACCTACTGAGGTTGCCCGTGCCCGGGATACACCCAGGCAGGCGCGATCATTTTCTGGGCAGGACCTCACCACCCCTTGTTTCTCCTCACTGCACCCCAAGGAGGATCGCTTCCCCATCCACAACCGATGCCCGAAAAGAGGAGGTCGCAGCGCGTGGATGAGGACCCCGATATGAAGACGATTTATACCATTCAACTCGACGACAAACAGCTGACTGCGCTGAAAGATTGGCTGGAGTCGGGCAACGCTGTCCGATGGTCCCAGTATGACGTGGCGTACGCGCTTTTTGCCTACAAAGGGAATCAGGTAAACGTGGTGGGCTATGAGAGCGGCAAACTGGTTGTGCAGGGGAAGAGAACCGAAGATTTTGTGCGCACGGTGCTGGAGACCGACATCACCGAGGATCCCCGGCTCGGATACGACGAGGTGCACCACCCCGAATGGTTCACCCTCCATGCCGGATGCGATGAGAGTGGGAAGGGTGATTTGTTCGGGCCGCTTGTGACCGCCTGTGTGGTGGCAGATGGCGACATGGTGAAGCCGTGGATCGCAGCTGGGGTCTGCGACAGCAAGAAGATAACCGACAGCAGCATTCTCAAGCTGGATCAGGTCATTCGCGGGACGAAGGGCGCGGTGGTCGAGACGGTCTCTGCCCGGATGCCCAGATACAACGAACTGTATCGGAAATTTGACAGCAACCTGAACAAGCTGCTCGCATGGTACCACGGAAAGTCGCTCAACGAGGCGCTCGACCGGCGCCCGGCACCGTGGGGCCTGCTCGACCAGTTTACCAAACAAAGGCTCGTGGACACGTATGTGAAGGAGCGGAAGGATTTCAGGCTGATCAGCCGGACGAAAGCAGAGGAGGACCCGGTGGTGGCGGCAGCCTCCATTGTGGCACGGGCAATCTATGTGCGCGAGATGGACCGGCTCTCCAATGAGCTGGGCGTACCCCTGATCAAGGGGGCAAGTGCCAAGGTGCTGGCGCAGGCCAAAAGAATCGTTGGAACGTTGGGCACAGAGGCCCTGCCACGCTTTGCCAAAATGCACTTCAAGACCGCCTACGAGGCGCAGGGCTTGGAACCGCCGGCAAAGCCAGGCTGGTATAACTACTAGGATGGATCGCCCTAACTGACTTCGGAAAGACTTACGGAGGTACGGTTATGATGGATAGAACAGCAGCGCAACGGATACTGGAACAGGTGATGACGCATTCGGAATCGGATGAAACCGAGGCTGCGCTGTCAAGCTGTGACTCCGCGCTGACGCGGTTTGCGGAGAGCGTCATCCATCAAAATGTGGCGGAACACGATGTGGGCCTGACCGTGCGGGCGATCGTGGGACAGCGAATCGGAGCGGCTTCCACCAATCGCCTGGACGAGGAGTCCCTCCGAAGGGTCGTCCGGGACGCGGCTGAGATCGCCCGGTTTGCGCCGGAGGATGCGGCGTTGCTTCCGAGAATCGGACCCCAGCGCTATCAGGAGGCAAACGCATACGATACCGGGACCGATCCCGCATCTTACGGACCGGAGGCGCGCGCAAGCGCCGTATCCGACGCGATCGGGCAGGCCGGAAAGAACGGGCTGACGGCAGCGGGGGCGTTCTCCAATGAGGCGAAAAGCATCGCCGTGGCCAACTCAAAGGGAGCGTTTGCCTACCACTGCGGGACCAGCGCAAATTTCAGCATGACGGCCATGGCGGCCGACAGTTCGGGATGGGCCGAAGGGGAAGCCCGAGCCCTCTCCGAAATCGATCCGGGGCGTGTGGGGCAGATCGCCATCGAGAAAGCCCTGGCCAGCCAGAAACCGCGGGCGATCGAGCCGGGAACCTACCCGGTCATCCTGGAGCCCGCTGCCGTCGAGGGCATCGTGGGATGGATGATGCTCAGCTTCAACGCGCTGGAGGTGGCCGAAGGACGAAGCTTCCTGACCGGCAGGGTCGGCACGCAGATCGCCGGGGAGAGCATCACGCTCTCCAGCGATCCGTATCATCCCCTGCACCGGGGCGCGCCCTTTGACGGGGAGGGCATGCCCAAAAGACGGCTGACGTTGATCGAACAAGGCATCGCAAAGGACCTGGCATGCGATCGGGTCACGGCAAAAAAATCGGGCGTAGCCGCGACCGGGCACAGCGCGGGGGGACGAAGCGCAAACGGCGCGTGGCCCTCCCATCTCGTGCTCGAAGGCGGAGACGCCACGGTGGAAGAGATGATTCGGTCCACAAAGCGGGGCATTCTGGTGACCCGGTTCTGGTATGAGAACATCCTGGACCGGATGAAACTCATCATCACCGGTATGACGCGGGACGGCCTGTTCTGGATCGAGGACGGCAAGGTGCAATACCCGATCCAAAACTTCCGATTTAACCAGAGCGTGCCGGAGTTCCTCAACTGCGTGGAAATGATGTCCAGTCCGGTTTTGGTCGCGGGCATGGCCGCGCCGGCGATGAAGGTGCGAAGATTTCACTTCACGAGCGGAACCGCATTCTAGCCACAGGCTGGAGGCCGATTGCTCTTGGTACATGCACCTTTCACCCTCCGGTATCAAGACGGGTGGATTCGATCCGCGCCGAAAGGGATGCATGGAACTCCAGGAAGAACGAGGCTAGTTGAGATCGCCCCCGCTTCGCCCTCCATTCCCCTTTCCATGTCCTTCTTCTCCTTTTGCACGGCGTATTTCGGGGCTTCTTCCTCGACCGATCCCGGCTGAATGACACCACGAGGATCTTTCCATGAAGAGCTTCACCCAGATCAGACTCGACAAGGCGCGCCCGATCGAATTCCTCTTCGAATCCGATCTCGAGGTGGCGCTGCATGAAGGCGAAGACCGAAGCCTCGGAGTGCATACCGAGCAGGTCCTGTCCGAGATGCTCAAAGAGGTCGGATGCGAGCATGACTATGCGGACCTGCCCCCCGTGGACTTTGTGCTCTCCAACGGAGATACGGATGCCCGCTTCGAGAAAAGCCATGAGCACCTCTGGAAACCGCTGGAATCCCTTTGCCCCTCCTATCACGTGATGGGCAATCACGAGGGTGGCTATTTCGAGGGCGACGGAAACCGATGGCGGGAGTATCTGGGGTACGACGAAACCTATTACGCC
>JAZDJA010000305.1:0-44557 GCA_043804415.1 Candidatus Latescibacterota bacterium
TCTGACCGACGACTACTACGAGTTGGATGAGGCGCAATACGCCCTGATCGGAACCCGCACGGCCAGACGCCTTCGGATGGGAGATCGCGTGCAGATCCAGGTGGTTCGCGCCGATCGGCAATTGCGGCAGGTGGACTTTGAACTGGTGGCGGAGGAGAAGAAGAAAAAGGCGAAAAGTGCGCCGAGGAGACGCGGAGGGAGACAAAAAGCAGAAAGGTAACTGCAGGGCAAGTACCCTTTCCCATGGTCGTGCGGGGGAACGCAAACCTGACGCCCTGCGTCATCATGAAGGATGCGCTCATTACCCAGGAAATCTTCGCCATCCGCTTGCGGTTCTTTCAGTCGGAATTCAGGCTTCAGCCTTTCATTCTGGGCTGGGGAGGGTTTGGCAAAAGGACTGAAAGGCTGAAGCCTGAATTCCGAAAACCGGCGTTAGGAGAGGAGACTCGCAAGCGCAACATGATACCCACCAAACACCCCGCACATAGCGCCTTCTGTCATCTGAGAGAGGTCCTATCGTGAGCAAGATTTTTGGTCTCTCCGCAGCCCTGTCTCTGCTCCTCCTTTGCACCCTCCATCCGCCAGTTCATGCCGGAGCTCTCCCGCTCAGATCGGGGATGGGCCGGATGGTGCTCGATCCAGGCTATCGCGGAATGGTCTTGGATTTTGTTTCAGCACGCACCGTGAAATTCATCGGCGTGGGGGCTCAATGCCTTGAGCCCCCACGAGTGCAAGACCTCTTCGGTGAAGAGAGAAAATCGTCCCCCCGTCCGAGCGGGATGGGTTTTGACAAGGTGTTGCATTTCACATTCAGCGCGACCTTGGTGGGCATCGCCTATCACGGAAGCCGTGTGGCGCTGGAAAAAGATCACCGGGCCTCGCAGTGGATGGCCGGTATGGGCACGGGGTTGTTGGGAATAGTCAAGGAAGGACGGGATTCCCGCGTCAGCATGGGAGATCTCCTGGCCGACGCCTTGGGCATCGCCACTGGAATTGCTCTTTTTACAGCGCGGTGATTGTTGATGATAAACTGCAACATGTTCTCTCACTCACACGCACCAAATGACGAGGAACAGCTGACTATGAGGGACGATAAACCCAGAGAAGCATGCGGCGTATTTGGCATATACGGAAATGAAGAGGCAGCTCGTTTGGCCTATCTGGGACTGTATGCGCTGCAGCACCGGGGCGATGAGAGCGCGGGCATTGTGACCGGCGATGGAAAACAGTTGCGGACCCACAAGGGACAGGGAACCGTGTCAGGCGTCTTCACCGAGGAAATCCTGAGCCGTCTGGACGGACATCTGGCCATTGGGCATAACCGATATTCGACCACAGGCGCGAGCGTGGCGACCAATGTGCAGCCGTTTGTGGCCAATGGCAAGGGAGGTCCGCTCGCAATTGCACACAACGGGAACATGACCAACACCAACGTGCTTCGGGAATATCTGAAGCGAAAAGGTGCCTTGTTCCAAACCACGATGGACAGCGAGTTGATCCTGCATCTGGCTGCCCGGTCGCAGGCGGAAACCACGGAGGAGCGCATCATTGAGGCGTTAGGACAGGTGGAAGGGGCATGGTGCCTGACCTTTGCCACGAAGGACCAACTGATCGCCGCGCGCGATCCGTATGGTTTCCGCCCGTTATGCCTGGGGCGTCTGGACGATGCGTGGATCATCGCCTCGGAATCGTGCGCGTTGGATATCGTGGGAGCGGAGTATGTGCGCGACGTGGAGCCGGGCGAAGTCATCGTCATAGACCACGACGGGATGCGTACCCGGAAAGCGTTTTCCGCTTCCAGACGAGCCTTCTGCATCTTCGAGTATATCTATTTCTCCCGGCCGGACAGCCGGATATTCGGGGATTACGTGGACAGAACGCGGCGAAAACTGGGTAAGGCGCTGGCAGAAGAACATCCGGCGGACGCGGATATTGTGATCGCCGTACCGGATGCCGCCAACACGGCAGCACTCGGGTATTCGCAGCGGTCCGAGGCCAAGTTCGAGATCGGTCTGATCCGGAATCACTACGTGGGACGGACGTTCATCCAGCCCAGTCAGGGCGTCCGGGATTTAAAAGTGAAGCTCAAGTTCAATCCCGTGGGCGGCGTGCTCAAGGATCGGAGCGTGGTCGTGGTGGAGGACTCCATCGTGCGTGGAACCACCCTCAGGCAGTTGTCCCGGATGATCCGGGAGGCCGGAGCCAGGGAGGTCCACGTCCGGATCAGCTCTCCGCCCATTCGGTTTCCGTGTTTCTACGGGATGGATTTTCAGACCATGGGCGAGATCATCGCAGCCGAGCAATCGGTGGAAGCCATTCGGAAACACATCGGCGTGGACAGTCTGGCCTATCTCTCCACAGAGGGCATGCTCGCCTGCATGCCCAACTGCGCGAAGAACTACTGCACCGCCTGCTTCGACGGCAAGTACCCGCTCGAGGTCGAGGGGGAGATGGCCAAACTTCGGCTGGAAGAATAGCACCTCCGAAAAAACGGCGAGCATGAGAGGCGTTCCGGACACCTTTTGCGTCTTGGTAAAGAGATGAATTATGCTGCGAATATGGGATCGGATATTTCTGATCCGACCGGTGTTGCTGGGTCCGGCGTGGACCATGGTGCTGGTGGGTCACTATCGGGCTCCCCTATCGGGCTCCCGGGAAGGAACGGACGGATTGGCCGCAGTGCTGGTCCTGTTCTCTCTGTTGATGGGAGGCATCTACATCCTCAATCAGATAAAGGATGTGGAAGGGGATCGACTCAACCATAAACTGTTCTTCCTTGCGGATGGATGGGTCTCCGAGAAAAGTGCGTTCCTGCAGGGCTGGGTGATGATGGCGCTTGCCATGGCAGGCGCCATCTGGCTTAAGTGGGAACTGGGTGCCCTCTTTCTGATCTCTATGGCACTGGGATTGGCCTACAATGCAAAATGGACGGAAACGCCCGTCTTGGGCTTGGCCGCCAATATGGTGGGTTTCGGTTTTCTCGCATTTGCCGTGGGATGGGTGGCTGGGTCTTCGGCCTTTGGATGGAAGATGTTCTGGTGCTCGATTCCGTATCCGCTTGCGATAGGCGCGGTGTATGCCAACACGACGGTGTTGGATGCGAAGGGCGATCGGAGGGTCGGAAAGAACACCCTTGCTGTTCGGTTTGGATGCAACGGAGCGCTTTGGATAAGCGTGGCGATCTTCCTGTCTGCATCCGTAGCGGCATGGATGGCGGGAGACCGAGTGATGCTGCTCTCCGGCGGAATCGCTCTGCCCTTCTTCGGATGGATGAGGATCAAGAAGGAAGCGCGCACGATCGACCGGGCGACCAAGGTTGCCCTGCTCGCGCTGTCCCTCCGGATGGCATGGACCTATCCCTGGTATCTGGTGTTGATGGGCGCAACATTTGTGGGCTCGAGGTGGTACCACCGAAAAAGATTCGGAATGCACTATCCGAACCTGGGGTGATTTGGATTTGCGGGCGCGCCCAAGACACACGCACATGCGGATTGACGTCTGCGACGAAGATACTTACCGAAGTTCGGGCTCAGGATTTGGGGTCTTTTGGATTGCGGAGGGAAAAGAACGATGAAGAACAAGCAGAAAGGGCAGGTGGCCTACAGCCGGATGCGATGCGATTTTTGCGGCGCGTGTGTGGGCGTGTGTCGGGCAGATGCGATCGCGCTGTGGGAGGCGGATCTCGAAATTGACCGGGAAAAGTGCACCGGATGCTTCACGTGCGTTGCGGTTTGCCCCTATCGCGCGCTATCCACGACATTGGACTAAGATGAGCAAAGCGGAGTGGGCCTGCGGGGCCTTTCCCTTCCCCTATCCCCATGCCTCTGCCTGATAATTTGGCCTATCCTTTTAATTATCTAAACCTTAACCTTTCCCCTTCTCTTTACCTTTTCCCTTTCCGCTACCTGAATCCTTTCGGGAGAAACCCATGACGAAAACGAAAAACCTGGCAACCATGGCCCTGCTGGTGGCCATGACCGCGGTGGCCACGATGATCATCAAGATTCCGACGCCGGCCACGCGCGGCTATGTCAATGTGGGCGATTCGGTGATCTTTGTATCCGCGCTGCTCTTTGGAGCGAGGATGGGCGGTGTGTCAGGCGGCGTGGGCTCGGCTTTAGCGGATGTGCTCCTGGGATATACGCACTACGCGCCCATTACCCTCGTGGTCAAAGGCATCGAAGGACTGATCGTGGGCGGCCTGTTCGGATGGACGCGGCGCTCCCTGACGACCAAAAGCGGCGCAGCAGTGGCGATTCCCATTGTGCTTCTGGGAGGCGCCTGGATGATAGCCGGTTATTTTACCGCGCAGATTTATATGTACGGCCTGGGAGCGGCGATCGGAGAGCTGTTTGGAAATACCTTCCAGGCGTTGCTCTCTGCGGCCATCGGTATTCCAATCGCCGTGGCGTTGCGCAAGGCCGGACTGTAGCGGCTTGCAAGACATAGGACAAAATCTACTCGGATCGCGGAGTACACGCCCCCTGATCCCTCACCCCTGGCCCCTGATTTTTGAGGAGGATGCTTCATGGCAGAACAAGAGCACGTCAATGTCCACAAGGATTTTCACGGTGCGATGAGCTATGGTATGCAGCACGTATGCGAGCGATACGGCGAGGAAGCGATGGCGGAGTTTCTGGAGCGAGTGGCAAAGGGGGTTTACGGTCCGCTCTCGGAGCGACTGAAAAAGGAAGGACTGACAGCGCTGGAGGAGCACTGGCGACACATTTTCACCATCGAAGAAGGGGATTTCGATCTCGGGTACGAGGGCGATCAGTTGGTGCTCCATGTGCACCAATGTCCCGCCATCCACCACATGCAAGCGCACGGATACGCCATCGCAGAGAGATATTGCGAACACACCCGACTCGTCAACGAGGGCATTTGCCGCGCAGCGGGATACGAATGCTCGGTCGAGTACGACCAGGAAAAAGGACGTTGTGTCCAGAGTTTCTGGAAAGAGTCCTGAAGAGGAAGGGGTACGGCTACTCTTTCTGCCGAGCACGTCGCATTCTTCTCTTTCACAAATCCTACAAGGAGACTCCCGTGATTTCCTGCACTGAATTCATCTGGACCTACAGTGAATTGTTCAAATTCCTGCACGAACGGTACGGCAAACAGGCGGTGATTGATTTCTGGATCGGCATCTCGCAAAACTTTCTGGGCAATCTGGATGCCCTAGTTGCCCAGAAGGGGATCCAGGGAATGTATGAATACTGGAATCACACCCTGGAAGAAGAAGGGGCGGACTATACAATGACGGTGGAGGAGGATCGATTCGTCATCGACATGCGCGCCTGTCCATCGGTGGGGCTATTGAGTCGAGGCCCCTCGGAGAGATACGCGGACTACTGCGAGCATTGCCGGTGGCTCTATCCTCCGGTCATCGAGCCCTATGGGTTCGACGTCCACTGCAACATCATCGACGCGGAGAAGGGGGTGTGTCGGCTTGTGGTGAATCGGAAGACCGAATCGGCCCAATAGATCGGAAAGCGGAATCACCGACTGCAGGACCCATACGCCTGGAGAAAGAGAACACAGGTCCCTCAGTCAGGATGGACCCAACACGGGAGGACCCAGAAGGACACCGAAAAAACCGGGAGCAGAAGATAACTTCTGTTCTTTCAGGAAGATTCGGTGATTTCGATGAGACATTCTCCCAGGTGCTCACGCGCAAGCCCCGTTAAGAAATGCAACAGGAGCAACATGGAGACCGAAAACCGCATTTGTGCACCGCGAACACCGGGTTCCCTTGGTTTTGACGGCGCAGCAATGAGAGGGAAGTGAAAGCATGGCCATTCCAAAAGGAGTGATCTTCGACATCAAGAAATTTGCGGTGCACGACGGGCCGGGCATCCGAACAACGGTGTTTATGAAGGGCTGTCCGCTCCGGTGTGCGTGGTGCCACAATCCAGAATCATGGAAGGGCGAACCGGAAATACTATTCTACGAACAGCCGTGCATCGGATGCGGAAAGTGTTTCGAGGCCTGCCCGTCCGGGGCGCTTCGAATGGAGGAGGGGAAGCGGGTATACCGGCGCGACCGCTGTGAGCACTGCTATGCGTGCGTGAACATCTGCTACGCGGAGGCCACGGTCAAGTGCGGACGGGAAGTGACTGTGGCGGAGGTATTGACGGAGGTGGAGAAGGACCGTCCCTTCTACGAAAACTCCGGCGGCGGGATGACCGTCTCCGGGGGGGAGCCGATGATGCAGGCGCCCTTTGTGTTCGCGTTGATGGAGCAGGCCAAGAGCGCGGGGCTTCATACCGCACTGGATACCTCCGGGTGCATCCAATGGGATGTGTTGAAGCGATTCCTGAAGGTGACCGATCTGTTTCTCTACGATCTGAAACTGGTGGATGAGACGCGGCATCGGGCATACACGGGGGTGTCGAATCGGCGAATCCTGGCCAATCTGAGGCAGCTATCGCGTGCGGGCGCGTCGCTTCTCATTCGGATGCCGGTTGTACCGGGATATACCGACGGCCTGGCCGATGTGGCGGCCGCCGGAGAATTTCTCTCGTCCCTCGACGGAGATCGGATTCGGGTGCAGCTGCTGCCCTACCATCGCCTGGCAGAGGGGAAATACGATCAGCTTGAGAGCGTGTATCCGCTCAAGGCAGTGTCCGCTCCGCCCAAGGAGCAGATGAATCAGCTGAAGGAGCTTTTGTCGGGATACGACCTCGACGCATCCGTGGGGGGATAGACAGCCCATGAAACTCGAGCAGGACGTTTTCCGCAGATACCCAGCAGACAGAAAGCATAATCAGAGCGAGCATTCGCACAAGAGGGGGACGGAAAGGGAGGCCCTGTATCCGCGGGCACGAGGGCTCGTGATGTTTTCGTTTCCCATCCGGCAGACGCTGCTTCCTGCCATACTGCTTGTGGGTGTGCTCGGGCTTGCGGGATGCGCCGGAACCCCCAAGCCTGCTCCCGAGTCTTCCAAAGGCGTGCGCATACGGGTGTTGTTCGATCCCCTCGCAGAGCTGAGGGTGGCCAAGATCCCGGTGCGGTTGGCCCCTCTTCCGAAGGGCCTGCGGACTGCGGTGTGTTTTGGCGCGGACGTAGATGGCGACGAGGCATTGGAGTGGGCTGGCTTGTTGCAGCAGTATGGTTGGCGGGGAACGTTGTTCTTTCCAGGAACACTGGGGGAAGAGGCGGACATGGCAGACGGCATCCTCCAGATCGAGACATTGGGGATGGAGGTGGGCTGTCGGATACTCCCCGCGCAGCTGGAGGACGTGGCAGACTATGCGGCGAAAAGCAAAGCATTCTGGGATGCTTTTGTGGCCCAGCCCGTGGTTTCACTCAAGGTTTCCGGGGCCATAGCCCGGAAGGATCGGAGACAGTGGGCGGAACTGGGGTATCTTTCGGTCTGCTCGGACCAAGCCGTGATGGCACTGGGACCGTCGAGTAGAAAGGAACCGTTCGTCCTGCCCCTACTGGGTCCGCGCGCGGAAATCGCGCGGCGATGGATCGCGGTCCGGGAACAGGAGGGCGGCCTTTTCTATGTGTGGGGACGCTCGGATGATACCGACGTTGATCGCCCGCTCCCGGAGAAACTGGAATCCATCCTGGCAGAATACGGCCGCATGGAGAACGTGTGGTATTGTACGCAAGGCGAGTGGGCTGCGTATTTGCTGTTGCGGGACACCAGCCGGATCATGCGGCGCAAGGGAGATAAAAAGGAGCTTTGCATCGAACTCAGACCGGGGAGGTCGGTGCCGGGGACATGGTGTCCGGCGTTGACCTTGGAGGTCGAAGCACCGCCGTCCTCGGTGGTGATGGTAATGGTGGACGATCGGCCGGTGCCGTTTGAGGCAGCGGACAATCGAGTGCGCTTCGAAGTCGAACGGATCCGATAGACGCGAAGAACGCATACAGGTCATAGCGCATTGGAATCGTCATCTTGAATCGAACCGAGAAGCACGGACCAATAGATGTCGGGACTGAACACGTCCTGGGGAGTTGCCCAATCCAATAGGGCAACCGCTCTTCTCAATCGGATAAGGGATAGGAGAAATCATCGTGGAAACTAGCACCTTACGAGAAGACAGCCAACAGCCATCGGGTTACGCGCCCGCGCATTTGGGGAGTTATTACGATGCCACGGTGCCAGAAACACTGGACCTTGCAGAGCGTGCCCGACTTGGGCTTAACCATCTCACCTCCATCATCCGCGAAGAGCAGGACTATGAGATGTGCTGGATTGGCAGTTTCCGTGATCACCCGGGAAGCGACCTCCCCTCCCCGGTCCTGACCCACCGATGCTGTCCGCTTCAGTGCTGCCAGCCCAAGTGTATTGAGGCCATGGTGATGGCACGGGTGATGAGTGGCAGCCAGCAGAACCTGGCGATTGAGACCCGTATGGTGCAGATGATGGTGTCCCACATCGGTGAGGAGGGGATCTACTGGATTCCGAAATACGCCGGCAAACCATGGCTCGGGCCCGAAGAGTTTCGCCCACATGCCCATGTGCCCGGACAGGCCCGGATGATCGAAGCTTTGATGGCGTGGCACCAATACACCGGCAACCCGGCATGGGCAGAGAAGATTGACCGGATGGTGGATGGGATAGACCGCGTCCTGTTGGCTCACAAGAACGACTATGCCTACTTCCCCGTTCACGGCTGGATGGAAGATCGTGGGGAGTATTACGGGTCCTGCTATATCCAGGGGCGGGGATGGAAAAGCACAGCGGAACCGGCAGATGAGAAGTCCGGGGAGGAAGGTTCCCTGTTTAACCACCAGGGACATACCCCGGGGGCACTGACCAACTGGTATCGGCTCAGTGGCAACAAGCAGGCGCTCAGAGTAGCCGGTGAGTTGGTTCGGTTTCTCACCAAGGAGAAATTCTGGGCAGACTGGCAGGGCGGGGAATATCCGGGCGTACTGGGCGCGCAACACGCGCACTGGCAGGGGCACTTCTATGGACATATCAATACCCTCCGGTCCATCCTGGAATACGGCATCGTGACAAATGATGTCACCCTGAAACAGTTTGTCCGGGATGGGTACGAGTGGGCCAGACAACCATGGTTGATCGCGCAGGGAGGGTTTGGCGCAAACGGTCAGAGTTGCGCGACCCCCCGGCTCATCGGCCTGGCCATCGAGCTGTCCGATGAAGGCATCGGCGACTACTGGGAGGACGTGGACCTGTATATTCGCAACCACGGCACGGAGATGCAGTTCACTCCGGAGGATATTCCGTTTCTGAAGCATTTTGGGCAACGGGGGATCACACCCGAACAGGCGGCTGCCCGGGATAGCTCGGTGCACGCCATCGCAACCACCGAGAACGTGATCGAGGCGAGCATGGGCGCCTTCTCCGTGGATCCGTTCAAATACGGATGGGCTTTGTGTTGCAGCCCATGGGGGGTTAAAGGACTCTATTATGCCTGGGAGGGCACGATTCGGTATGCAAATGGCACAGCCCGAATTAATCTTCTCTTAAACCGCGCCTCCCCCTGGATGGATATCGACAGCTTCCTCCCCTACCAGGGCAAGGTGGTGCTCAGGAACAAGACGGCCAGGGAGGCCTATGTGCGCATTCCTCTATGGGCGGACAAGGAGCGCGTGGGTTGCGAGATCAACGACAGGATGGTTTCCCCGGAGTGGTTTGGCAGGTACCTTCGGATCGAACACCTCAAAGCAGGGGACACGGTGACCCTCCAATTCCCCGTAGTGGAGCGCACGGAAATAAGAACCACCGAAGAGTCCTTGCTGGAGGGGATGCACGGATGGCCGGGCAGCGTGCCCCGCACCTTTTCCTACAAAGGCAATACTCTGATCAAGATTTCTCCATCCATTCCGGGATGGCCTTTGGGTGAGGAAGATTGGCATCCCTATAGGGGGCGGGCAGAAAAATACCGTGCGGATCAGGCACCCATGTCCGAAACGAAACGATTTGTTACCCCATCGCATCTGGCGTGGTAGCAGAGCGGATCGTTCCACGCGGAATTCCAGGTTCCGTTGGGCCGAAACGCTCCCGGTCGTTTGCGTAGGCTTTGATCCCATCCACGAAAGGAGTGCGATACATGAGTAAGTTCAATCTGGAGGATGTCTTCGGACGATATATTGACGGAACGCGCACGTTTGAATCCCTGGATGAGGCGCGCACGGCTTCTCCGAATGCCGGAGACGTGGTGCTGGTGAGAGATCTCTCTCGGATCGTGCCAAAGGAGGCTTGGACTGCTGAGCCCGAACGCGGGAAGTGGCACCTGCGGTCTTACCGGCTCGGATCGCACGGAGTGGCAGGCAAACTCCTGATGGTGAACGATGCTGCAGAACACGACGGGAAACAGGCGGTGCCGCCTGAGCTTGAGATCCCCCTCGATCTGCCGGGCTGGTATGCGATCTGGATCGGTGTTCCGGCACTCGAATTGAGTCGCGGGCGCATCTTGAGCGGCCCCGATGCCGCACTGGATGGAGAACCCGGGTACACGCAGCTGTCTCCGGATACCGGAATCCGCCACGGGCGCAGCATGCGTCCGGTGAATGTCGAAGTCTCCTGTTTCTGGAAATGTGCCCGACTCGATGGACGCACCTTGCGTTTGCGTATTCCATGGGGGGTCCCTTTCAGTCTTCCATGGGGACTGGTGCGTGGCGGGATCTCCTCGCTCCGTCTCGTGAAGCTTACCGATGAGCAGATCGCGGCGTATCAGTCCGATGTCGCAGATCCCTCGACAAAGCGTATTGGCATCATCAATGACGGATTCAGTCTTCACTACTGCTGGGGTGAGCCGGGAAGCAAAGTAGATATGCAGTTTGTCCAGCAGTACCGAGACAGCGACGTCAAAATGCTCATCTATCAAACCCCTGCCACCGGTGTCGCAAACTGGCCAAGCCGCGTGACCACAATGGCCGGCGAAGACGTAACCGAAGAGCAGTGGAAGAATCTGCATCTCGGTAACCGGAGATTTTACGATTACATCCGGTGGGCGATAGACAATCAACAGGAAGGGATCCGCGTCGTATCGAACGCATGCAGGGAAGCGGGCATCGAATGCCATGCCGGTCTCCGGATGAACCAATTCTTCCAGGAACCCGCATGTAAAGAAGCGATTGAGAATCTGCTGAACGGCCGCTTCTGGTGCGAGCATCCGGAACTGCGCAATCCGGACAGCAAGCAGCTGGACTATGCGCTGCCGGAAGTCAGACGATTCATACTCTCCCTGCTCATGGAGCTTGCTGAGCATTACGACGTCGGCGGATTGAGCCTCGATTTCACCCGCTGGCCTCCGATTGCCGACCCGGCCAGGCACGACTTCGACGTTTTGACGAGTTTCATCAAGGAGGTCAGGCAATCTCTTGACGGTGTTTCAATGAAGAAGGGACGGAAGATTGCGCTGAGCGCCATGGTGGTAGAAGGATACCATGCTCGCGAGACAGGCAGGCTGATGAGGCTTGCCGACCAGAAGATCGACCTCGAGGCTTGGCTGGCAAGTGGCACACTGGACTTCGTGTGCGTGCAGGCGTGGGACCACGAAGATTACCTCGCGCTTGCGCAGAAATACGGGGTGCCCTATTACACGCTCATAGATAACGGATCCATAGGCCCTCTTGGGCTTGATGACCCGGAATGGATGCAGGACACGCGAGCGGATGATCCTTTTCTGCGTGAAGAACTCGAAAAAGAACCCCATGTCGGAAGCACGATGGATCCCGGCGAATGCGGTCAAACCGTTTTGGAGCACTTGCGTCTGGGCGCCGCCGGAGTTATTCTCTATAATGCGGGAGGACTCTTCATACGCCGGCTGGGGCACGTTGATGAAATTGCCGAGCATGTCGGAAAGGGCCTGGTTTGGGGACAGGAACTGGGCGCCAAAATCTACCTGCAAGATCTGCTGCGGGAAGATCTCAAGAAATCGTCATAAGGCGTTCAGGTCCCACAAACGGGTGACGGATTCTGCCGCTACCTACCCTACTCAATTCTCCCAAGAATCGTTTCCCAGTTTTTGGGTATCGAATACCCTCACCGGATCCCGGTCGTTTGAATAGGCTTTGATCCTACCCACAAAAGGAGTGCGAGACATGAGCAAGTTCCCCCTGGAGGATGTCTTCGGACGATACATTGACGGAACGCGTACGTTCGAGTCTCTGGATGAGGCGCGGACAGCTATCCCAGATGTCGGAGACGTCATGCTGGTAAGAGATCTCTCTCGGATCGTGCCGAAGGAGGTTTGGACTACTGAGCCTGTACGCGGAAAATGGCACCTGCGTTCTTACCGGCTCGGATCGCATGGAGTGGCAGGCAAACTCCTGATGGTGGACGATCGGGCAGAACAAGACGGCAAACGCGCAGTGCCCCCTGAGCTTGACATAGCCCTCGATCTGCCGGGCTGGTATGCAATCTGGATCGGCGTTCCGGCACTGGAATTGAGTCGCGGGCGCATCCTGAGCGGCCCCGATGCCGCGCTGGACGGAGAGCCTGGGTATACGCAGCTTTCTCCGGATACCGGAATCCGCTACGGGCGCAGCACGCGACCGGTGAATGTCGAGGTCTCCTGTTTCTGGAAATGTGCCCGACTCGACGAACGTACCTTGCGTTTGCGTGTTCCCTGGGGGGTCCCTTCCAGTTTTCCGTGGGGTCTGGTGCGGGGCGGGATCTCTTCGCTCCGTCTCGTGAAACTTACCGATGAGCAGATCGCAGCGTATCAGTCCGATATCGCAGATCCCTCGACAAAGCGCATTGGCGTGATGCATGACGGGTTCAGCCATTACCACTCTTGGAGCGAGCCGGGAAACAAAGTCGATGTGCAGTTTGTCCAGCAGTATCGCGACAGCGACGTCAAAATGCTGATCTATCAAACCCCTTCCACCGGCATCGCGAGTTGGCCCAGCCGCGTGACCACGATAGCCGGCGAAGACGTGACCGAGGAACAGTGGAAGAATCTGCGTCTTGGGGATCGAAGGGTAACTGATTACATCCGGTGGGCGATTGAAAACCAGCAGGAAGGCATCCGCGTCGTATCGAACGCATGCAGGGAAGCGGGCATCGAATGCCATGCCGGTCTTCGGATGAACCTTTTCTTCCAGCAACCCGGCGGGGACGGAGCCATTGAGAATTTCCTCAACGGCCGTTTCTGGTGCGAGCATCCTGAGCTTCGAAAACCGGGCGGCAAGCAGCTGGACTATGCGCTGCCGGAAGTCAGAAGCTTCATACGCTCCCTCTTAATGGAGCTTGCGGAGAATTATGACGTCAGTGGTCTGAGCCTGGATTTTACCCGCTGGCCTCCGATTGCCGACCCAGCCAGGCACGACTTCGACGTGTTGACGAGTTTCGTCAAGGAGGTCAGGCAATCTCTCGATCGTGTTTCAGAGAAGAAGGGGCGGAAGATTGCCCTGAGCGCCCAGATGGTGGAGGGATACCATGCCCGCCAGAAAGGCCGGCTGATGACGCTTTCCGACCAGAAGATCGATCTCGAGGCCTGGCTGGCAGGGGGCCTGTTGGACTTCGTGTGCGTGCAGGCGTGGAACCACGAAGATTACCTCGCGCTTGCGCAGAAATACGGGGTGCCCTATTACACGCTCATAGATAACGGATCCATAGGCCCTCTTGGGCTTGATGACCCGGAATGGATGCAGGACGCGCGACCGGATGAAGATCCTTTGGCAGGGGAAGAACTCGAAAGAGAGCCTCATGTCGGAAGCACGATGGATCCCGGCGAATGGGATCAGACCGTTTTGGAGCACTCTCCCCCTGCCGCCGCAGGAGTTGTGCTCTGCAATGCGTTTGGACTCTTCATACGCCGATTGGGCCACGTAGATGAACTCGCCGAGCGTGTCGAAAAGGGTCGGGGCTGGGGACAGGAACTGGGCGCCAAAATCTACCTGCAGGATCTCCTTCGGGAAGACCTCAAGAAACCGGTGTAGGGGATGCAGGCCCCATGATTTAGGCAATGCTAAGGAGCGACAATAATGCAGGGATGGTGCAAGCGGACGAGCATGCCCCTGTTGAGGAGTAGACCCTATGTCAACTGATACTTCCGCCAGATGGTCGGCGACGATGGAAGAGATGCACGCTATGAATCAGTGGTTCGGCGAGCACCTCCTGGATGCGAAGCAAAGAGGAGCGGCGCCAGGACCGGCGGAGAGGATCACACCGCCGGCGCCGATTCTGGACGTTTTCGGTGTGTCAGCGGCGGGGACGGCTCCGCGCACGTGCGAGTTGCCGTTTTCGTTTATTTGCGATGGCAGACCATCCGACGATCTCCTGACGAAATGGTCGATGAAGATGGCCACCAAGAAGCTCGACACGCATCGCACGGAGCATACGATCGCCTGGTCCAGTCCGGACACGGGATTGGAGGTCCGCTGTGTCGCTGTAGAGTATGCGGATTTTCCTGCGTTAGAATGGACGGTCTATTTTACGAACACCAGCAAAGAGGACTCACCGATCCTGGAAGATATCCGGGGTATGGACACCTGGTTCCGCCGGGCTGGCACCGGTGAATTCACTCTCAACCACAGCCGTGGCGATACCTGCGCACGTGATAGTTACGAGGTGTTTTCCGAGGGGCTTAGCGCCGCGAAAGAGAGACGATTCTCGCCGAGCGGAGGGCGGCCCACCAACGGGGCCTTCCCCTACTTCAACCTGCAAATGCCTGGCGGCGGGGTGTTCATCGCTATCGGCTGGCCTGGGCAATGGGCCGCCTCGTTCGCCCGTGATGACTCCGGCGGCCTACACGTCGTCGCCGGTCAGGAACTGACCCGGATGTCGCTCAAGCCTGGCGAGATGGTGCGCACGCCTCTGATCGCGCTCCTGTTCTGGCAGGGCGACGACGTCGTGCGGTCGCACAACCTGTGGCGGCGTTGGATGCTCGCCCACAACCTGCCGAGACCCGAGGGCAGACCCTTGACACCGATGCTCATCATGTGCAGCGGCGGGTTCTTCCCCGGGTTGAAGGTTAGCGAGGAGAGCGAGCGACAGTTTATCGAGACCTTTGTCCGCGAACGTATTCCTCTTACCCACTGGTGGATGGACGCCGGGTGGTACCCCTGCGGCGACTGGTCCCGGGTCGGAACCTGGGAGGTCGATGCCCAGCGCTTCCCGAAGGGGATCAAGACGGTGAGTGATCTCGTTCATGCCAACAAGATGCAACTGATTCTTTGGTTTGAGCCGGAGCGGGTGACCGATGGCAGTTGGTTGCAGCAGAACCATCCGGAGTGGTTGTTGGGCGGCAATCTGCTCGATCTCGGCAACCCGGCCGCACGCACGTGGCTCACTGACCACATCGACAGCCTGATCTGCGAGCAGGGGGTCGACCTCTATCGCCAGGATTTCAACATGGATCCGCTGGACAATTGGCGCAACGGCGAGGCCGCCAACCGCCAGGGGATGCGCGAGAATCTGTATGTGCAGGGCTACCTGGCCTACTGGGACGAACTGAGGCGACGCCATCCTCGCATGCTTATCGATTCTTGTGCATCGGGTGGGCGACGGAACGACCTGGAGACCATGCGCCGGGCAGTGCCGCTGCTGCGCAGTGACTATCAGGCCTCCAATGGCGATCCCGGCTACGCCACCGGTAACCAGGGGCATACGTACGGTCTTTCCTCCTGGATTCCCTTCTTTGGGCATGGGGTCTACCAGACCTCGGGAGATCAGGCCTACTACGTCCGCAGTCACATGAGCCCTTCCTTCGGCATCTGCTGGGACGCTCGGAAGCCCAACCTGGATTGGAACCTCTACCGGAAGCTGGTCGACCAGTTTCGCCAGGTAGCGGACTTGATGCTGGCGGACTACTATCCGCTTACGCCCTGGAGCATTGACGATGTCCATTGGATGGCTTGGCAGTACCACCGCCCAGAGACCGGTGAGGGGATGGTCCAGGCATTCCGCCGTGATCAGAACGAGCAGTCAGTCAAGGTTTTTCGCCTGAACGGTCTCGACCCGGTTGCGCAGTACGAGATCATGGATATTGATGTCGGAATCCTGTTGAGGATGTCCGGCAAGGAGTTGATGGAAAAAGGCATGGCTGTGGAGATCGGAACCATGCCCGGTTCTGCGCTCTTGACTTACAGGAAGGTCGACTAAGCATGTCAGTTTCCTATGACTTCACAGATCAATCGGGTGAAGGATACCTATAACGAATTCACGGCGGTTGTTGAAAAAGATGGTGGCCGGTTCACAGATTGTTGTCCTGAGATTCCGGTTGCCAACGATCAAGGAAAGACAAAAGAAGAGTGTCTGAGCGATCTTGCCGAAGCGACGGATCTCATTCTCTCTGATCGTCGCGAGAATGCGTTTCGAGGTCCTTCTTCTGAGGTAACAAAAGAAGTCGAGGCGGTCGGAGGAAGACGAACGGGCGCGATGTATATACGCTCACAGTGGAGGCGCAAATGAGCGTCTCCGCATACCCGTCCTTGTGAGGTTGATGATATGGCTACCACGAGAAGACCAAAGGCCACACTCTTTGTGGCGATGAACGGTGACGACCGTTGGTCAGGTAGATCTCCGGAATCAAATGCAGGGAAGACCGATGGACCATTCGCCACGCTGGCAAGGGCACGGGATGCGGTGCGTGACCTGAAGGCACAGACGAAGGACAAGCTGAAAGCACCAGTCATCATTATGGTGAGGGGTGGGAAGTATTACATCGACAAGACACTTGAGCTAACGGAAGTTGATAGTGGGACTGCCCGCGCGCCGATTGTGTACACCGCTTATCCAGGTGAGTTGCCGGTTATTAGCGGGGGCAGAAAGATCACGGGATGGGCACCGTATAGAGGTGATATTCTGAAGTGTGAGATTCCGGAGGCAAGAAGTGGAAAATGGAGATTTCGGCAGCTCTTTGTAAACGGAGAACGTCAGGTCCGGGCCCGCTATCCCAAGCTGGGACCCAAAAGCAGAGCAGTGGAATGGGAAATGGGCCTGCAGCCAGGAAGTTGCAGCAGCCTTCGAGTCGACCGAGCCCTATATCGTTTGGAGTGAGCCGGATGCATTCCCGCACTTCTGGGCCAAACCGGATCAGGGAGAGCTCTTCATTCTGCCACTTGCCGGTGACGATGCCTCCACGTGGGGGAATTCCAGCATAATCGGCATCAGGTCGATCGACAGGGACAAAGGCATAATCAGATTGGCGCACGGGTTGAGAACATTCGACATCAATCCCATGCACTTTCGCCAAAAGGACTGGAGTAGCCCGTTTGGCTGCAAGTTTGTTGTCGAGAACGTACTGGAGGAACTGGATCAGCCGGGCGAATGGTGCCTGGACAGCGAGGACGGTGTTCTCTACTTCTGGCCCTTGAAGGATCCCATCGCCGACATGGAGGTCGTGGCGCCGGTGTTGAAATGCCTCATCCATCTGAGAGGCGTCGCGAACGTGCGTATATCCGGTTTCTTGTTCACGGAGACGCAAAGCGGCGAGCCTTCATCACACTATCCGGATGTCGAGGGCGTGGGAGCTCAGAGCGCTCAGATGGATTGGGAATACTGCGGCGAGACAATCTACCTGAACAGGTGCACTGAGTACTTTATAGAGGACAATAAGGTGTCCGTTGTAGGAGGCAATGGCATCTACCTGCGCAACCACAATGAGAGGAATGTGATTCGTGGCAACGAAATCAGCTTCGCGGGGTCAAATGGGATTGTGTTGGCCGGCGGAAGACACAGCATCTATCAGATCATTGGGCTCAGTGCACAGGGAGCACCGCATCCGGTGTTCAACGAGGTCACTGACAATGTCATCCACCATTGTGGGCTTTACGATACCTATACGGCTGGGATCTTTCTGGGTCTGAGCAATTGGAACCGCGTCGCTCACAATGAAATTCGCGATTTGCCACACCACGGGATCAATCTGGGCAACAGCCGTTACGGTCGCAACTTCATTGCGTATAACAAGATAATCCGAACGTGCCGGTTCACCTCCGATAACGGCGCCATTAACTGCTGGAATGAGGTGCCGGTCGAAGACCAGTCGCCGGGGCATGTAATCAGATACAACTCCATTGCAGATACAGGTAATCAATTCTCACAGATCACCATGGGTATCTACCTGGACAACTGGACAAGTCAATGCCTTGTATACGGCAACATTATCAACAACATCATTACTCTTGCCCAGGGAAGTGGCATTGGCATATTTGTCAAGGGCGCAAACAATATTCTCGAGAACAACATTCTGACAAACCCAGGTGCGAGTTTCATCTGGATCATAGGCATGAAGGCGAAGACCCAGCGCGACTATCCGGAGTTAGCCACGGTGGTTCTCAGGAATATCATGCATGATCCCTCCGGCAAGATAGGATTGTTCTGTTTCCGGGCTTCTCCGCGCACCAAGGTGGAATCGTTCTTCCTCCTGGCAGATCATGAGCATCCGTGGAACGCCCTAGCCCAAAGCGATTACAATCTGTTCTTCGGGGCAGGGGGCGACAATCCTGTGGTTAGGGGTGGCATTCCATCCCATTGGCGCAGGATGTGCCGTCGACATGAGGATGTCTACGATGCTCACTCGCTGGTGGCTGATCCGCTGTTTGTGGACGCCGAAAAGGGCGACTACCGTCTGAAACCGGAATCTCCTGCATTCAGACTGGAATTTCAGCCCATAGACGTGACCAGGATTGGCGTAAGAATCAAGAAGACAGAGTAGTTGGCGCACACTTGAGGAACGATGATGAATGATTTGCTTGTATACGGTGCCCAGTATTTTCGTCCCCCCAACCCGCCGCGTTCCTTGCACCGGTTTCATCTTCGGAATATCCGAGAGAACCTGGGCTTCAACTCCGTCAAGCCGTTTTCGCAATGGAATGCGTGGCATCCTGTTCCGTAAAAGAGGACAAGGAGTGGTATAACATGATCACGAAAAGGACATGCGATATGGGGATACTGGGCGATGGCGTGTCGCCGCCCCCGTTCTCATTTGTTTACTCGGGCAAGGCATCTGCCGAATTCCTGGCAACCTGGACCGTGGCCGATGAACAGAAGGAGTTGGACGGTCATCGAACCCAGCGGACGCGAACGTGGACCGATCCCGAAACCGGCCTGATCGTATGCTGTGAGGCCATATTCTACTCGGAGTTTTCGGCGGCCGAGTGGATCGTCCACTTCCGGAACGGCAGCCCTCACGATACGCCGATCCTGGAGAGCATCCAGGCGCTCGATATGCCGGTCACCGGTCACGACGCCGGCCCGGTCGTTCTCCATCATGCTAAGGGGAGTGACGCTACGTTCTCGGACTACCGTCCGCTGTCCGATCCGCTTGAGCCGAATGCCCGGCTCCTCCTGCATTCCCATGGCGTGCCCACGTCCTGGGGGGAAGAACCCAGCGGAAGTCCCTCAGTGGAAGCACTTCCATTTTTCAATATCGAAGTGGGCGGACAAGGCATGATCGCGGCAGTGGGTTGGACAGGGCCCTGGTTCGCCGAGTTTGCTCGGGATACCGGCTGCACGGTGACGGTGAGGGCCGGGATGGATCGCACCCGTCTGCGTCTTCGTCCGGGCGAACAGATTCGCAGCCCTCGTATACTCGTGTTGCATTGGAATGACGATCGCATGGATGCTCACAACCAGTGGCGGCGGTTGCTGCTGGAGCATTATTCTCCTCGTCCGGGCGGGAAGGTCTTTGACGGGCTGCTGGCGAACGCAGTCTGGGGATCATGGATGCCGGCGGAGGAGCACATCGCGGAGATCAACTGGTGGAGCGAGCATCAGGTGCCGATGGCGTGTTACTGGATGGACGCGGGGTGGTGCGGGGATATGAAGAACTTGGGATGGGCCGCCCACCAGTCGGATCGAAGACCGAACAAGGAACTGTTTCCGAACGGCATGCGCCCCGTTTCGGACGCGGCACACCACCGAGGGATGGAGTTCCTGCTTTGGTTTGTGCCGGAGAGCATCCACCCGGCAGTCGAGATCGGCCAACAACGCCCCGACTGGCTGTCCGAGCCCTTTGAGAACGAGGCGTATGGCGATAACATCTTCTACGGCCTGGATCATGGTGACCCCGAGGTCAACGCGTTTATGATCGACTATTATTCCAGCATCATCAGTGAGTATGGCGTGGACGTGTTCCGCCAGGACGGGCTGCACCTGTGGCCGCGGGAGACCGATGCCGATCGCCAGGGCATAGACCAGATCCGCTACAACGAAGGCTTCTACGTGTTCTGGGACGGCCTTCTTCAGCGTCATCCCGACCTCCTGATTGACAACTGCGGATGCGGAGGAAGAAAGCTCGATCTGGAAACCGTGCGCCGCAGCATTCTCCTGTGGCGAAGCGACTGTCAGGCCAGCGGGGACTTCGATCCGATGTCCAGTCAGGGGTTCACGTACGGTCTGTCGTTCTGGATCCCTCTGTACGGTGGGGCCGCACCGATGGGAAAATGGTTTGGCCGCTATTCGATGCGCAGCGGATACGGTCCGGCCATGATGCTAAGCTGGCCGGGCAAGCCCCGGGAGTTCAGAGAGGGAATGGATGTGGACCTTTTGCGGAAATTACTGAACGAATACCTGCAGGTCCGTCCGTACTTCCTTGGCGACTACTATCCGCTGACACCGTATAGCTTGGAGCAGGACACCTGGATGGCCTGGCAATTCGATCGCCCGGACCTCGGTGAAGGGATGGTGCAGGCGTTTCGGCGGACGGAGAGTCCGGACGAATCAGCCTGTTACCCCTTGCGGGGTCTGGACCCCGACGCCGAGTATGGGATCACCGATCTGGATGCGGGGACGTCCTGGCAAACAGGGGGCCGGGAGTTGATGAATCTGGGAGTACCCATCACCCTGAAGAATCGCCCGGATGCCGGCATCTTCGTTTACAAAAAAGGGGACTTCGCGGAGAAAGGATCGTTATGACCGGGAAGAACGGAAGAAACATTGTCCAACAGCTGGTTGGTCTCTGGACGCTCGCGCCCGACCCGGAGAACAGGGGTCGCAAGGAAAGATGGTTTGAGGGTGGCACGCAGGAAGGGGCGCAGGCTGCCCCTGTTCCGGGCATCATACAACAGGTTTTCCCGGAGTATCATGGAGTGGCCTGGTACGGACACACGTTTTGGCCGCTGATGCCGAATAGCCCCGGCAGCCGGCATCTCCTGAAGTTTGGCGCGGTGGACTATCTGGCCGAGGTATGGGTGAATGGCATCCCCGTAGGGGAACATGAGGGAGGTGAAACGCCGTTTATTTTGGATGTCACGGATGCACTTGTGGCCGACGGGGAGAATCGGCTGGTGGTGCGGGTGCTCAATCCCATTGAGGAACCCATTGACGGGATCGTGTTGAAGGAAACTCCGCACCGGAATAAGAGGAACAGAGACTATGCACCGGGAAGCTCATTTAATCACGGCGGCATTATGCTACCCGTGGAGTTACACGAGGTTCCGGAGGTTCGGATTGCAGATCTGTTTGTACGACCGGATAGCGCTACGGGACACATCCGGACGACGATCGCGGTGCAGAATGATCGCGGGAAGCCGGCAACAGCTCAACTCCTCTTATCCGTAAGCCCGGCAAGCTCCGGCGGAGTGCTGACCACGGTAAGGGCCACCATGGACTGTGCGCCCGGGGAGACCGTGCATGAACTCACCCTGCCTGTCGGTCAACCTCGCTTGTGGAGTACCGAGGACCCCTATCTCTACCGGGTGGGGGCGGTGGTGCAGGCACATCGAGAGGACCTCGTGTTCACCCACGAGCAGGCCGTCCGCTGCGGATTCCGGGATTTTCGCGTGGAAAGAGGGTACTTTCGCCTGAACGGAAAACGGGTGTTTCTGCGGTCCACTCATACAGGCAATCACTTTCCCATCGGTCAGCAAATCCCCCATGATCCCGACCTGTTGCGGCGGGATCTTATATATGCCAAGGCGAGTGGATTCAATATGGTTCGTTTCATTGCCGGCGTAGCCTATCCGGAGCAATTGGATTTCTGTGACGAGATCGGCCTGATGGTCTACGAAGAGTCCTATGCGGGCTGGTGCCTCGAAGACTCTCCGAACATGGGTGAACGGTATGACCGTTCCACCTTCGAAATGATTCAACGAGACCGAAATCACCCCAGCCTGGTGATATGGGGATTGCTGAATGAGACCAAGGATGGCCCGGTTTTCCGCCATGCCCACGCCTGCTTGCCCCGACTTCGCGAATACGATGACACACGCCTGGTGCTCCTGAACAGCGGCCGGTGGGATTGCCAGCCTTCCATAGGCTCGGTGAGCAATCCGGGCAGTTCGGAATGGGAACACGTTTGGGGATCGGAAGCGCCGGGTATGCCTCCTGTTTCGGACAGTCCGGAATGGGAACATGTCTGGGGACCGGAGGTGCCGGGTATGCCTCCTGTTTCGGATGCTTGGAGCGATGAAGCAGGCGGCTACTTTGAGAAGGCCGGCGATGCCCATGTATACCCCATCGTTCCCCAAACCAAACGGATCAATACATTCATACGAACGCTGGGGCAGGATACCCAACCGGTATTCCTCTCTGAATACGGAATTGGGAGCCTGCTGGACGTCATCCATGGGACGCGCAGGTATGAGCAGGAGGGCGCGCGGCCTGACCTTGCCGATGCGGCCCTGTTCCGGGCGATGGCAGCCAGGTTGTCGGCGGATTGGAGTAGATTGGGCATGGAGGGCGTATATCCTTTCCCTGAGGATATGCTCCGTGACAGCCAGCGGCTCCATGCCCGCCAACGACTTTTTGGATTTGACCTGATCCGCTCCAACCCCAAATTATGCGGCTACAATCTCACGGGGATTCTGGATCACGGAATGACCGGGGAAGGGGCGTGGACGTTTTGGAGGGAATGGAAACCGGGAATCGTAGATGCGCTGTCGGACGGATGGGCGCCGCTCCGTTGGTGTCTGTTTGTTGACCCGATTCATGGGTATGCCGACCAAGAGTTCACGCTGGAGGCGGTGCTGGCTAATGAAGAGGTGTTGAAGCCCGGCCACTATCCCGTATGTCTCAGGGTATCCGGTCCTTCAGGCATTGCTTGGGAACGCCGGACGGCGGCCCGTATCCCGGAACCACCCCCTGGAGAAGAGGGACCTCTTTCCATACCGGTATTCTGTGAGAAGGTGGGGCTTCCCGGCAAGGCCGGGGTCTATGAGTTTGCCGCCAGTATGGAACGCGGCGGCAGCCCTGCGGGGGGACGGTTGAAATGCTATGTATCCGACCGCGCGGATCTTCCTCAAGTAGAAGGACCGGTCACCGTATGGGGGATGGAAGAACGGGTCGAGGAATGGCTCACGTCCCACGGTATGGATTGTCGCCCGTTTGGTGAGCCTGCGCCGGACAGGAGGGAAGTCCTACTGGTTGGAGATCTCTCCAACATGCCTACGGATGAAAACGATTGGAGGGCCGTATGGGCCCGGATAGCCGGGGGAAGTACAGCGGTCTTCTTTTCCCCGTTAGCTTTCAGGCGCGGCGAGGATGCTGTGGGTTGGCTGCCTCTCGCAAACAAGGGGCGGTGCTACTGGTTTAACGACTGGCTTTACCATAAGGAATGCGTGGCTAAGGCCCACCCCATCTTCGATGGGCTGCAGGGCAAAGGCATTATGGACTGGGACTATTATGGTGAACTCATCCCCCATTACTTTTTCGATGGGCAGGATACCCCGGACGATGTGGCTGCGGCGGCCTTTGCCACCGGGTACCCTTGTCCTGGCGGATACGCATCCGGCGTGCTTTTTGGGGGGTACTCCATGGGTGAAGGCCGGTTCTTTATAAATACGTTCCCTGTCCTGGAGAATCTGGATGCCCATCCGGCAGCGGACCGCTTACTCCTGAACATTGTCCGCTATGCGATGGGTGATCGTCACAAGCCCTCGGCGGAAAAGCCCGCGTAGGAACATCCATGAGCGTTGCGTGCCAAGGGACGAGGGCCGGTGAAAAACGCGTTTCGCGGTGCAGCCCTCCCTGTTTATCCCATGAACAATTCATGCCACGAAGACATCAAGAGACAAGGCAAGGGGCCGGACGCCTGGTTCCGGAAGGACTCACAGAGCCCGGAGGCATCGTGGTCTTTCCTGTTCTTCCGTGTTTGGTGGGTTTATTAGGTTCGTTTTCTGGGTACGCTGCGTGATTCTTCTGGTTGTGATTCCACGCCTGGCCCCCCATTTTGCCCAGGTCTTCCCAAAAACGGCCTGTTGAGGACTGTAATGTAAAACCGGTTGCTGCACAAAGGGAGCATAAAGACTGGGTCCGAATTGGTGAATGATGCAGGATCAGAAACTACCGCTCTCAAGGAGGCTTACCGCATGATGAAACCTGTTACCGCCACCGTTCACTACGAGATCGCGCCCACCTGGGCAATCCTGGAACGCAAGTTGATCGATCTGATGAACGACGCCGTATCGCCCTATGTGGAAAAATACGCCCACCCGGATGGCTCGCTGAAATGGGCTGAGAAATGGTACGGCAGCCGGGACGGGATGGATGATTTCTATGAGGCATTCCATAACTTCGCGCAGTTTTATTCCCTGGGCGGGGGCGATCATTTACTGGAGATGGCAGATGTCCACTGGGAGGGCATCACGCGCCAGCTCACGAAATTTGGCCGCATCTACAAGGAGTATGAGAGGGGATACGACCAGTTTCATCAGAGCGAAAGCTACCTCTCTTTCTACCACCTCTGTCTGGCCGATCCCACCAACCAGAAGTGGGTCGAACGGGCCAGGCGCTTTGCCGGTTTCTATCTCAACGAAGATCCCGAAGCCCCCAACTACGATCCGGTCCACCGGATCCTGCGCGCTCCGCACAACGGAAGCGGCGGTCCCGCTTGGGGAATGTCGGACGACGACAGCAAACTGTCCTACGGTTGGTCATCGGGCGGCATGGCCAAATACGGTCTGCCCTTGACGGACGTGCCCGGCATCACGTGCTACGACGACCTCAAAGATCCCGCAAATGCCCGGAAGATGGGACAGGCCATGGCCCGGCGGTACCGGGAAGGGGACGTCGGGAACAATCTGAACGTCAACGGACTGATCATGAACGCGTATCTGATGACCGGTGACGAAAAATACCGAACGTGGCTTCTGGAATACGTGGACGCATGGCTTTCGCGAGCGAATGAGAATGACGGCCTGATGCCGGATAATGTGGGGCTGGACGGCAAGGTGGGCGCGCTGCACAACGGAAAGTGGTACGGCGGGCTCTACGGCTGGACCTGGCCGCACGGCTTCTACAACCTGGGGTATGCCGCCATCACGGCCGCCAACAACGCCTACCTCCTCAGCGGAGAGGAGCGGTATCTCGAGCTGCCGCGCCGCATGATGGATCGCATCCTGGAGCAGGGGGTGGATACGGATTTCGACGAAATGGCCGAAAAGATGAGCATGCCGCACCACTACATGGGCATAGAACGCGCGTTGGGCCCCGACCGCCGGACCTTCATGGTGCCCTTTCGATACGGCGATCAGGGATGGATGGACTATCAGCCCATGCAGCTGTCGTTTCCGCTGAACGTCTGGAACGTCACGGAATCGGACACAGACTGGCAGCGCATCGAGTTTCTCCAAAAACGCAGCGGATACGACTGGCACAAACTGGTTCCGTTCCGCGACAAGGGGGATTGGAACCACGACGAACCATGGCTGATGTATCTCAGGGGAGAAAAGCCCGAATATCCTGAGGAGATGCTCGGGGCCGCCTATGCGCAGGTCTGCCACCGGATGGCGAAAGTCCAGGCGGACGATTCGGATCTGGCATCCGGTCCCAATATCCACCTCTGGCAGCAGCTGCAGCCCGTCCTGACAGAAGCGCTGGTGCAGTTGACCCAGGGGAGCCCGCAGGTCATCTATTACGGCGGCATCCCAAATACCCGTATCCAGTATTTCGACGGCCAGCGACGCCGTCCCGGATTGCCCGAGGATGTGGCCGCCCTCGTGGATACGATTGCTCCATCCCGCGTGGGGCTGGCCCTGGTCAATCTCTCTGCAACCGAGAAACGCGACGTCATCCTGCAGGCCGGGGGATTGGGAGAACACCGGTTTTGCTCCGCCCAGTTCGACGCCTCGGACACGCCCTATCCCGCACCGTTGGACGAGTATGCTGCCCAATCGCCCGTTGTGGGAAAGAGGACGGCCGACGTCCACAATACGCACCTGCGGGTGGTGCTGCCGCCGGCGACGCACATTCGATTGGAACTGACCATGGATCGGTATGTGAACAGACCGTCCTATGCGGGACCCGATTATTCCGCGGTGTAATCGAACACCGCAGATGTGGGCACGTCAAATACAACATCCGTCCAGCCTGTGAAGGATCAAAGGCCATGAGTTCAGCACCTCCCCATTGGTTCAAAAGCGCCCGGTACGGTCTTTTCCTCCACTGGGGGCCGTATGCCCTTTTCGGTCGGGGCGAGCAGGTCTTGTTTCGGGAACATATGGACCAAAATACCTACGCCCAAGTGGCATGCACGTGGGATCCCCAATCCTATGATCCCGCCGGGTGGGCGGAGATCGCCAAACGATCCGGTTTCAAGTACGCCGTGCTGACCGCGCGCCATCATGACGGGTACTGCCTGTGGGATTCCGCGTTCACGGACTATTCCAGCGCCAAACAGGCTCCCGGGCGCGATTTTGTGGCCGAGTTCCTGGACGCGTTCCGGGAGGCCGGACTCAAGGTCGGGCTCTATTATTCGTGGCTGGACTGGCGCCTGCCGGCCTTCTTCGAAGGGCCCGAGAGAAACCCCGGGGAATGGCCAAAGACCAAGGCCTACCTGCACCATCAGGTTAAGGAGCTCATGACCCGGTACGGGAAGATCGATATCTTCTGGTTCGATGGGTCGTGGCCGCGCAGTGCGGCCCAATTGGAGAGCAGGGCGCTCGTGGCGCGCATGCGAAAATGGCAGCCGGGAATCCTGATCAACAACCGTCTGGGCGCAGCAGAAGTAACGGATGCCGGCACGGAGAACGCCCAAGGCGCGGCCCTCTCCTCCGGAGATTTTGCCACCCCGGAACACACGATTCAGGCGGAGGGGCGCATGTGGGAATCCTGCCAGGTGGCCAACTGGCGGCTCTGGGGATATGCACGAGGAGAACGCTGGCGTCCTGCCGATGTCCTTCTGGACGCGCTTTGTCAGTGTGCCGAACAAGGCGGGAACCTGCTCCTCAACGTCGGCCCCCAGGGGGACGGGCAATTGCCTGAGCCTTTCGTCAAACAAGTCGAACAGATCGGTCGTTGGCTGGATCTTCACGGGGAGGCCATCTACCCGGTGGATGGCGGAGACCTGACGGAGTTTATCTCGCACGGCAGGCAGACCCTCCGGGAACATTTTCTGTATCTGATCATCCGTTTTTGGCACGGAGATCCCGTCCTGCGTGTAAACGATCTCTGTACACCCGTGCGTTCCGTCTGCCTCCTGACCACCGGTCAGGAGCTTCCCTTTGAGCAAAAAGGAGCGGATCTCTATATCCACGGGCTGCCTGCGGAAAATCCGTCCGATCTCTTTGGGGTGATTCGGGTGGCGTGTACCGGACGGCCGGAGACCAACCAATGGGGACGCGAGCGCAACTGGGGAGGCGATCCCCAGCGGATTGCGGATTGGGCCAGACAAACCGGAACCCCTGTCTGCCTGGATGGGTGTCGAGCGAAAACATAGCTTTGCACAGCCTCTTGTATCCGCATTATTCGCAAACGGCTGTTTTCCTGTTGGGGTTTTTGGAGTGCGCAGACTTGCCTGCGCTTTTGGGCGCTGGAGCATCGAAATCCACGCACCAAGAGACCGGACCACATCCGTGCGAAGAAAGGCCTGGCAGAATTCTTGGATCATCCAGGAGCAGAGGTCACAGAGCAGCACTCCTTTGTCGGGTGTAAGTAGGTCAGACATTCTTGTCTGACCTGCACGGCTGTGGAGCTGAACAGACAGGAATGTCTGTTCCACCAACCTCATACAAAAACATTATCTACTGAGATTGCTTCAGCTCATGGGGGGAGGAGTTCTCAAATCTCCATGCAATAACAGAACCATTTAGCCACGGTAAACGAAGCGGTGCCAAGACATTTTCTGGGCTTTTGCAGAAACCTCTTCAGGCAGTCCCTTTCTCTGCAAGGAGAAATCGACCACGGGGGCGAAATCTTCGCTTGGTCCCCGACTCTGAAGTTTCAGACCTCCTTGGTCTGGAACCCAAGACGTATTTCATCCCGAGGCGATCACCACTCTGAATAGGAGATAGGATGGAGTCAGCAACAAAACCACAGAATCTGGAATTCTACGTAGCGCAGGACGGGAACGATTCCTGGTCAGGCAAGCGATCCGAAGCCACTGAAGACAGAAGCGACGGCCCGTTCGCCACCCTGGAACACGCGCGGAACGTCATTCGATCGCTCGGGAACTCATCCGAGAAGCGCATCACCGTCTCTGTCCGCGGGGGCACCTATCCCCTTACCGAATCCTTCGTCTTGACCGAACAGGACAGCGGAACAGCAACCGCGCCAATCAGTTACAGGGCCTTTGAGGGGGAGACAGTAAGGCTGATCGGAGGTGAAGTCCTCTCTGGATTTGAGCACGTGAGGGATACGGACGTGCTGGAGCGCCTGGGCAAAGAGGCCCACGAGCATGTGCTTCAGTGCAACCTGTCCGCCCATGGCATCCGGGATTTCGGCCGGTTCGTGTCGCGGGGCTTCGGACGACCCGCTACTCCGGCCCATCTGGAGCTTTTTTTCCAGGACCGGCGCATGGAGGTCGCACGCTGGCCCAACAACGATTTTGCCCGAATTGCGGCGCCCGCTGAACCCATGCCGGAAGGAGACGGGCATGGCGGTCCTCTCGGAAGGATCGAATCGGGCTTCCTGTATGGAGGCGACCGCCCCCGACGCTGGAAGAGTCTAAATAACGTCTGGATGCACGGATACTGGGCTTGGGACTGGGCCAACTCCTACGAGCAGGTGGCTTCGATCGATGAGAACACCGGCTTGATCCAGACAAAGCCTCCGTATGGGCCCTACGGGATCAAGGCGGATCAGCGGTTCTATTTCCTGAACATCCTGGAGGAACTGGATCAGCCCGGGGAATACTACGTGGATCGGGAGGAGGGCATCCTCTACTTCTGGCCCCCGGCTGCACTGGAGGAGGGCGAAACAGCCGTTTCCCTTCTCGAGGAACCCTTGATCCAGATACAGGACGCCCATGACATCACCCTCCAGGGGTTTGTCATGGAATACGCCCGGGGGAACGGGGCGCAGATCCATGAAGGTACGAATGTCCACTTGGCTGACTGCACGGTCCGCAACATAGGCAACTATGCCGTCCTCGTAAACGGAGGATTTTCCCATCGGGTGACCGGGTGCACCGTGTATAATACGGGCGACGGCGGCATCCAGCTCCATGGGGGCGATCGGAACACCCTTAGCCCAGCGGGCCATGTGGCGGAGAACAACCATATCCACCACATCGGCCAGTGGTCGCGCTGCTACCAACCCGCCATCAAGGTGCAAGGGGTGGGCATCCGCGTGGCCCACAACCTGCTCCACGACGGCCCGCACAGCGCAATCCAGTTGGGGGGCAACGAGCACCTCATCGAGTTCAACCACATCCATCACGTGTGTCAAGAAACCGGCGATGTGGGCGCGTTCTACATGGGCCGCGACTGGACCATGCGCGGCAATATCATACGGCACAATTTCTTCCACGATACGCATGGGTACGGGATGGGTTCCATGGCCGTGTATCTGGACGACTGTGCCAGTGGCACGACCGTGTTTGGCAATGTGTTCTATCGGTGCACCCGCGCGGCCTTTGTCGGCGGCGGCCGGGACAACTGGGTGGAGAACAATATCTTCATCCAATGCGATCCCGCCGTCATGATCGATGGCCGTGGACTGGATCCCAAGCCGATTTGGCACAATATGGTGTATGAGACCATGAAAGAAAGTCTGGACGCCATGATGCCCAACCAGCCGCCCTACAGCAACCAGTATCCCAAGTTGGCCCAACTCGAACGCTACTACCAGGGCGATACAGGAGTGCCTCCGGAGGGCAATCGTGTGGTCCGCAATATTTCGTTCGGCGGCACCTGGTTGGATATCCACTGGCTCGCCGACCCGGACATCGTGGCCGTGTCGGACAATCTCGTGGACATCGATCCGCACTTTGTGGACGCGGCCGGATTGAATTTCCAACTCCGGGACGACTCGCCCGCTTACGCCCTTGGATTTGAACGTATCCCTATGGAACAAATAGGATTGGTCGCAGAGGCGTGTCCCCTCAAATCGGAAGAAACCGGCCAAGCGACGTAGAATTTGTGGGGGCGTATACCCCCATCGAGAGGAAATGCCACGCTGATGAATCTGGATGGATTTCACGGACAACTCTCAGATGTCGGAGAGGTGGAGAGCCCCCGCCCGGATGCCTCTTCACTGAGCCCGCATCCGAGGTCCGATATGGACATGGTCGCTATGGCTCGGTGGGCCTTGTGGGCGTTGGGCAACAATCCACGGCCCAATCTCGGTTACGAGTGTCGCTTCCATATCAACCTATTGAACTATCCCCCATGTCCGGGTCCGAATGACCACGATCCCATCACAGCGGGCGATACCGAGAACCGAATGGACTGGGAATTCGGATACATGAAGGACATGTGTGGCGATCCGCTGGGGGATGAGATGGCACAGGGCCTCCGAAGGAGAATCATGGGATTCCTTCGCGAGGACGGGTTGTGCTGGGTCTCGGCCCGTTCTTTTAGCGCCCTCCCCGGCATCTGGGCCAATCACTGGACCACAGGGAAACTGCTCATCAGTCTTTGTGAGGACTACCGGCGGACCCGCGATGAAAAGCTGCGTCCCCCGTGCCGGAAGATATTCGAGGCCCTCCGCGCCCGGGCGGACTGGGTGGATGGTCGGGCCTATTATGCAGGAGGAAACAGTTGCTGGAATGAGAACGGATGGGCCATCTCCGATGCCTCGCCGTATTCCCCCGCGATGCCGCTGGAAGCCATCGCAACTTATTTCGAGGTGTTCAAGGACGAGGAAGCGCTCCAGTTCGCAATCGCCTTCGCCGAAGGCGAGATGGCAAACGATCAGTGGGAGCACTGGATTCTGCGCGATTCAGCCCAACTGACACCCGAGCAAGAGGAACAGATCCGGCATACGAGCAGCATCGCGCTCTGGCCGACAGCGCCGCTGGCGGCAAATCTCTCCGTCCGCCCAGACGGTTCCTTTGAGCATCACAGTCACATGCGGGGTCACCAGGGGTGGGGAATGGCCCATTTGGCTGCCCTCACCCGAGAACCTCGCCTGGTCGCATGGTGCAAGCGATTGCTGGACTTCTTCTTGTCGCGCGGAACCGACTACGGATGGATTCCGGAATCCATGACATCCCCCCGACGATCCGAGACGTGCGCCGTGGCGGATGTGATCGACATGGCGGCCTGTATGGCCCGATGCGGCTATCCGGACTACTGGGATGTCGTGGAGCGGTTTTTGCGCAATTACGTGCGGGAGGCGCAGTTTTTCTTTTCTCCCGAATATGAGGAACGCTACCGTTCCCTCCATCCGGGAGGGGAAGGTGAAATCGGGTTGGCCATGGCACGGCCGCTTCAGGGCGGATTTCAGGGGGCCATGGGGATCGCAGACCGTTGTTATGTGGGAACGGAGATGGACATGATGGGGTGCTGCGTTCCTGAGGGCATGCGTGCCCTCCACACGGCATGGAAGCACACCGTAACCAGCGAGATCGACGGGGTATATATCCATCTGGGGTTTGATCGGGATGCCCCTGAAGCGCAGGTTCTCTCCTCGCTTCCGGACGCGGGGGGAATAAAGGTGGTCGCCAAGATATCCCGTGATTTTCGGCTGCGGCCGCCGGCCTGGGTTCCCCGCAATCGGGTGCGAATGTATCGCCAGGGACGGCTGGTCCCCTCCGTATGGGAAGGGGCCTATTTGTTGGTGGATCACGTCCGGATCGGTGAGACCCTGACCATGAGCTATCCCCTGCTATCGTTTTTGCAGCGGCAGCGTGTGCGCAACGCCCCCGGGGAACCGGATCGGAATATCACCGTCACATGGTTGGGCAACACGGTGCAGAAACTCGAACCGAAGGGAGAGACGTTGCCGTTGTATCAGCGCGTGCCTCAGCCGTTGCCGCGATGGCCCCTGTAACCCGTTGGCGGCCAGCAGGTCCCTATCCAGACGAAAGGACGTCAAACCGTGATCATGCTGACGCAGGACAAGAAACCCCTTGCGCGGATCGTCTTGCCTGCCGATTCCGAACTCGTGGAGCAGCACGCTGCCGAGGAGTTACAGCGATTCCTCTGTGAGATGAGCGGCGCGAAGCTGTCTATCGAGCACATCCGGGATGCGGAAGGATCGAATATCTTCATCGGCGCGGCGGCGACCCAGGAGGGGCTAGATCTCTCCGAGGATGCCCTCGGCTTCGATGGTTACGTGGTGCGGACGGTCGGCCCGAACCTGCTGCTCACCGGGCGCAAACCCTATTCCTCTCTTTATGCGGTCTACCACCTGCTGGAACGCCACCTGGGTTGTGGCTTCTTTGAGGATGGGGATCAAGTGCCGCGGCGGGAGACGATTGCGCTTGTGCCCATCAACGAGGTCTGCAAGCCGCGCTTCGAGTGGCGGATGTATCACCTCTGCATGGAGTACGCCTATAGCGGGATGCGCTGGTGGGAATGGGAGGAGCTCAAGCCATGGGTGGACTGGATGGTGAAGAAGCGATACAATATGTGGGATCCGTGCCGATTGGCCTCGTACAGCGGGATTGGGGCCATAGCTGCCGGCAAGCTGGGGATTCCCATCGAGCTCACCGATTTCCAGAAGAAGCAAAGCACATTGATGCGTCGCACGCTCGACTATGCCCGCATGATGGGAATTCGCATAGTCCACAGCATCACCGAAGTCTATTCTCAGACGAACCAAGAGGGTCCAGGCACTTACTCCTATCCCGACCGCCTCCAGCTGGAGGAATTCGTGCGCGCGTATGAGGAGAAGGTCGGGCAGGTTGTCCCTGTCCTGTGGTACGAGTGGTGCGGCACGTCCCTTCCAGTTCTCGATCCTCGGTCTCCCATCACGAAGAGATTCGTCACCGCAGTAGTGGAGGCCTACACGGAGTCGTTGGGCAGCGGTCACCTGTATACCCTCGGCTTGCCCAGCGAGGGGGGCTGGAAGAGCGATGATCCGGAGGAGATGAATCGGGTTACCTACTCGATGTTGATGGGCCTGATTGACGCGGTCAAGGTCGGAGACCCATCGGCCACCATTTTTACTGGCCCGCCCTTTCCGTATAACAAGACCTTCGAGGCCCAGAAACAAGCGGTGCAAGATGCACTCTTGCCGATCATGACCCTTGACTGGCTCAATATCCCGGGGAGGCTGCAGTCCTTTCAGATGTTCGATTACTACTGGGGTTTACCTTGGACCACCGGCATGACCGGCCAGTGCGGCAAAGAGACCAATCCTGGTGGAGACTTGCAGGTGGCCATCCGCAATGCCCGTGAACTGGCTGCGGACCCGGAAGCAGCGCACTGCCTCGGTTTCTGTGTCAGCTCCGAAACGAATCACCGCAATCTGATCATGATGGATCTGTTTTCGGAGTTAAGTTGGAACCCCGCCGATGTAGACGCTGAGGGGTACTTGCGCCGGTGGACAGCACGTCGGTACGGCCCCCATCTGGCCGGGAAGCTGCACGCTTCCACCGAGGCTATCGCCTCTTCCCTGTTGTCTTTTCACATAGACCTGCGCAATGGACCCCTGTACCGATACTGGCGGGGTCCCTACCTGCCGGGTCTAACCCCCACCTCCGTGAAACGCACGCTGGGATATCTGCCGAAGTTGCGTGAGGCTCTCGAGACCCTCCTTTCCGAGCACGCTTCGCTCGAGAGCAGCTCCATGTATCGCTTCGATCTGGTGGACCTGGGGCGTACCTACCTTGGGGCGATCTTCAACGATCGCCTGGCTCGGGCGCGCAAGGCGCTACGGGCGCAGGATGAGGCTGCGTTCGAGAAGAACGCGAAGGAGATCGAAGGATTGATGCACTTCATGGCGCAGTATTGCAGCGCGCACTCACAATTTCGGCTGAAGACTTTTGACGACTGGGCCGGTCGCTGGCCGCAGATTCTGCCGGGGTACGAAAACCGGGAGAGCAATTGGATCACCTATACCGCGCTGATTTCTCCGGAGGCCTGGCGGGAACTCTTGGATTACTCGGCGGAGGATCTGGCGGAACTGGTGGAGCACTACTTCTGGCCGCGGGTGGCGCTCTATCTCCGGAAGATGCGCGAGCAGCTCGAGGCGCGCAAGGATATTTCCGGGCGGCTGGTCTATCGAGGTACCGACACGGATATGCCGTATCGCGTGGGGGATTTTGCGCCGCCCAGGGGCAATCTTCCCTGGTCCCCGTACGGCGCGACGTGCGAGCCGGAGCTGACCGGGGAGGATGATGAGTTGGCTCATACGATCATTCAGGCGGGGACGGTGAGTGGCCGATTCGACTTCTATGAGGGGCCGATGGACGCATTAGTGCGAACCCTTCTGGATCACTACCCCGTGCCGGAGGATCTTGAGGAGATTCTGATGGAATCCGGCATGGAAGTGGAGGCCAATCAGGCACCGCTCGTATCGGCCCAGCCGGGGGAAGTCCTCTATGGGTTTCGAACTCCCGAAGCGGTTGAAGACGTTGTTTTTCCGAAGGAACTGAATTACCTGATCCATGTTGAGGAGGTGAGCAAAGAGTATAACATCATGCGCGGGGGCGTTGCCAGGCACCGGGTGCAGATAAGCGACTTTGTGAAACTGGTGCGCCTGCCCAACGCAAAGGCAGCCGTTGGGGACCACCAGGTGGCGGTCTTTGAGTTCGAACTGCTGGGGCACAAGTATATTCTTCGCTACGATGGCGGGTCGGCTGTGTCGCCTGCGGGATTCGTGATTGATGCAGACCAGACCATTTCCCAGAAACGTGCCGTTTCGATGCCGCAAGGGAGCAGAGGCCTTTGATCGATCGGTTTTCTTTCAGCAGAAACAGGAGGGATCCATGAAGATCAGCGATATCAAGGTGTTTCCAGTGAGTCAGTTCGTTTACGTCAAAATAATCACGGACGAGGGGCTGTATGGCATTGGGGAAGCTTCGCTCAGCGGCAGATCGCTTGCCGTGGTTGAAGCCCTGGGGCACCTGAAGCCCCTGCTGATGGGTCAGGACGCAACCCGAATCGAGTATATCTGGCAGGACATCTTCCGGGGCACGTTCTGGCGCGGGGGACCGGTGTTGCAGTCTGCGCTGGCCGGCATCGATATTGCCCTCTGGGATCTGGCAGGGAAGGCACTGGGCGTGCCGACCTACCGACTTCTCGGCGGAGCCGCACGGGACAAGGTGCTGGTGTATCGCCATGTGGGGGGAGAAACTCCGGAGGAGTTGATCGCGCACTCGCAGCAATTGCTTGAGGAGGGCTGGAGAGTTCTGCGCATCGCGCCCTTGGATGAGGTCGAAGGAGGATTTGATCCCAAGCGTGCTATTCTGCGGGGCGTGAAACATTTCTGTGTTTTGCGCCGCGCCATCGAGGATGAGGTCGAGGTGATCTTCGAGGTGCACACCCGTCTGACGCCGATACGAGCGATCGAGCTGTGTAATGCCGTGGAGGAATGCCGACCTTTCTTCATGGAAGATCCCATCCGCTCAGAAAATCCCGCCTCGTTTGCCACGTTGCGCGCGCATACGTCGGTTCCCATCGGAACAGGGGAACAGTTGAGTACCAAATGGGCCTTTCGCGAGCTGATCGAGCAGGAGCTGGTCGACTACCTGCGCGTGGACATCTGCCACAGCGGAGGCATCACCGAGGGGAAGAAAATCGCGGCAATGGGGGAAATCCACTATCAGGAACTGGCCTGTCATTACACCGCAAGCCCTGTAAGCACAGCGGCCATGCTGCACCTGAACATGTCCATCCCCAACTGTGCGGTGCAGGAGTATGCGCCCTCGGGCGGCTGGATGGATGAGGTGATCGAGCACGATCTGCAAACCGAGGGGGGCTATCTGTTGTGCCCGGATGCACCCGGTCTGGGAGTTGATCTGAACGAGAAGGCCGCCAGGCGCTATGCCCCAGAACAGGGGGAGCCGCCGCACTGGCGGAGAGAGGACGGCTCTGTGCAGGATTGGTGATGGGACCCGCGCCGCATGGTTTCCTGCTCATTGTATCGAGCATTTTGCATAGGTGCTGTCCTGCAAACCATTTCACAGTCGTCGGGAGCAGGAATACTGGGTCAGACATTCTTGTCTGAGGGGCTATCCACAGGGAGGAACAGACAGGAATTTCTGTTCCTCCAAGCATGTGCGTAGAAGCTCATCGCATAGGATCGCCTCAACCTGCGAAGGGAAGAGTTCCCGATTCTCCTCGAAAAGCACAGATCCATTTTGCCCTGACATACAAGTTGGCGTCTATCCCTTTTTTCTACTGACGCGAACGAACTATATCTGTTGGTGTTGGCATCTCCCCTATCCTTTCAGCTTTGGCATCTGGATTTCTTCGAGAGTCCAGATCACCCATCAAGGAGGATCCATGGTTCGAGTGCTATACGACGCTTTTTTTCATATGCTGCCGGGTCACCGGGTAGGCCGCGACATTGTGGTCGGCGGGTACCAGATGAATTTTGGGCGCTATGCGCCGGGCGACTGCTACCATCCCAACGGGCTGGCGTTTCTCGAGGCAGAGCTGGCCAGGGAGTTTGAGATCCACCTCCTCCACGGCCCCTATACCACAGCATCGCTCTATGACGCGGACATTCTTTTCGTGACCAACCCGGACTATCCGCCCTACCAGGGCACATCGCCCTGGCGCTGGGAACCGGAGGATGTGGCGGCACTGTTGGAGTTCTGCGAGCGGGGCGGCAGCGTGGTGCTGTTGATCAATTCGTTTCTCTCCCGATCGGATTTCTGGGAGGAGAATTTCGATTACGAGCGGGTGAGTCTGCTCCTGAATCAAATGGGAATCCGCTGGGACCCCAATTACATGTCCGACGATCTATTCATCGAGAGGGCACAGGCCGGCTCCCGTGAAATCGGATACGGACAGGGAGGGCGCGTGTTCGGGGGCGCGCTGCCCGATGGGGTCAAACCCCTGATCACCTACAACGACCATGTCTATGGCTTCACCGCACCGGTCGGGCATGGAAAGCTGGTGGTGATCGGCGACGCCGGAATGCTCAGCAGCGGATTGGTGACCTTTCCCGGGTTCGAAAACGCCGCGTTCGTGCGCGATCTTTTCTCCAGGGTTACTCCCACCTGGTGCCGGGACGGGATCGGGGTCTGGGATTACCGCGCGTATCGCCACCTCAGCGGCGCGCCGAGCAAGAACGGCCTGAATGAGGACCTGATCCGCTCCTTGCGCCCCAACGCCACATGGCAGGTGGATCATCACTACCGGCATCTGACGTGGGATACGGAGGAGCAAAAGAACGTGGACCGGAGTGTGTGGGAGAAACTGCCCGTTCCGGTTGCTGAGCTTTCCGGGCACACGACGGCCCAAACGACGATTCGCAGCATCGGCCTGGATACCGACCAGCCGGGGCGGGCGTTTCCGTTGGAACTGGCGGTGCGGGAAACCACGACGCGTTCCGGCACGGAGATCCACGCAATCGGGCGGACGAGGTGGACGGAGCTTTGTTGGCAGGACCTCAGCGAAAGCCCTGAGCGGTTCCGGCCGGCCGGCGAGGTGGAACATGTAAACGCGGTGTTTGAGTTGTGGTTGATTCTGGATTCAGACGGCCAACCCGCTCGCGCGCAGTGGCGGCAAGGGCAGATTCTCTTTGCGAAAAATCCGGTCTCGGAGCACTACGGATACGAAATCATGCTCGCCAGCGACAGTGGCGTAATCGTGCCTAGAGCACGCGAAAAAGGGCGGTGAAGAATCCTTGGGTTTCTGGCAACCATGAATCCAACCCATTGAACACCGAAGGACACTGAAACACACTAGAGAAAGAACGCGATCTGTTTCCTCATATTTTAGGTTGCAGCATGCTGAAACGAGGCATGGTGATCGGAATACAACAGCGGGAAATCGCGCTTTTCCTGCGGTCCTCTGTGCCGTACTGGGCATCATCGAAAAGAGCCATTCTTCGGAGCAACTGTTCATATTTCAGAGAATGCTGACACCAGGTAACCGGACCAGCGCCATCATCGCGATGGTGTTGCTGTTATGGAGATGAGTCTACTTCCAACAGGAGACAAACTCAATGACAACGTCATCTGATCTGACCTTCATCATGAATGAGCCCGGCAAGAGCCTGCGTGATCGCTTCCGTGTCTTGCTCGAGAATGACACGTGCTGCTTCGACTGCCTGGTGGGGTACTTCTTCATCAGCGGTTTCCACAAACTCTACCCATTCCTGGAGAAAGTCGAGAAGATCCGCATCCTGGTTGGCCTCCAGACAGACCGCACGTCCTACGAGCTCATTCAGAAAGCCAAAGAACAAGGCGAGTTACCTCTGAAGTCCCACGCATCGGCAATAGAGCAGGTCACCAAAGATGTGCTTGGTGAACTGGAAAGATCCGCCGACAGCGCGGAGATTGAGACGGGCGTTCTCAAGTTTGTCGAGTGGGTTCGATCAGGCAAGCTCGAGATCAAAGCCCACCCTTCGGAAAACCTCCACGCGAAAGTTTACATTATGACCTTCGCTGAGGGCGACAGGGATAAAGGACGCGTGATTACCGGTTCCAGCAACCTGACCCAGGCAGGGCTTCAGGACAATCTGGAGTTCAATGTCGAGCTGAAGAACCGGTCTGATTACGACTACGCCATCAGCACGTTCAACGAACTGTGGGCAGTCGCGGTGGATGTTTCCAAACCTTACGAAGACACCATCACCAATAAGTCACCCTACGCCCAATTCACCCCTTACGAGCTATATCTCAAATTTCTGTACGAGTACTTTCGCAATGAGCTCAGCCGCCCGTCAGAGCTGGAGGATATGTACGTCCCGGCTGGCTTCAAGAAGCTGAAATATCAGGAGGAGGCGGTTCTCAATGCCCGCAAGGTGCTTGATGAGTACGGCGGAGCCTTTCTCTCTGATGTTGTTGGATTGGGCAAGACCTACATGGCTGCCTTGCTGGCGCAGCAACTCGACGGTCGCCATCTGGTCATCGCCCCGCCTCGCCTGCTGGACAAAGACAATAAGGGCTCGTGGCCGAACGCATTCAGTGATTTCCAGGTCCGGCAAACGGACTTTGAGTCAATCGGAAAGCTTGACGATCTTCTGGAACGCGACATTGAAAAATACACGAATGTCTTCATTGACGAATCACACCGTTTTCGCACGGAGACCACGCAGAGCTATGAAACCCTCGCTCAGATCTGCCGGGGCAAACGCGTGATCCTTGTATCAGCCACTCCCTTGAACAACACCCCACGAGATATTCTCAGCCAGGTCAAACTCTTCCAAAATGGAAAGGCGAGCACCATTCCGAACCTGCGTAATCTCGATGCATTCTTCAAGGGCCTCGAAAAGAATCTGGAAGGCTTGGACAGGCAAACTGATCGCGAGCTTTACTTTCAGACTATTCAAGCCAATGCCAAGGAAACGCGGGAAAGAGTTCTCAAGTATCTTATGATCCGTCGGACGAGAACAGAGATCGAGAAGTATTACGGGGAGGACATGAAAGAACAGGGATTCAAGTTCCCCGAGGTCAAAGACCCTGGCCCCCTCTTCTACACATTCAGCAAGCTGGAAAATGAGATCTTCGAGGACACCATTCGGCTACTGGTCTCCGAGTTCAATTATGCGCGCTACAAGCCGCTCACCTATTACGAAGGCAAGAGGGCTGAGAGGGAACTCCAGAGCCAGCGAAATCTGGCGAGATTCATGAAGATTCTCATAGTCAAACGTCTCGAAAGCAGCTTCCACGCGTTTCGACTGACCCTCGACCGGTTCATCCATTCCTACGAACGCGTGATAGACGAATTCCGGCGGGGCCATGTCTATATCAGCAAAAAGGATATCAACAAGATCTTCGAGGCACTCGAGGAAGATGACCAGGAGACCATTGAGCGCCTGCTGCAAGAGGACAGAGCCGAGCGGCTGAGCGCAGAGGATTTCTCGGACGATTTCCTGCGCGACCTTGAGAACGATGTGGCGATTCTTCGCCACATTCAGGCACTGTGGGCGAAGGTCGGGCGCGATCCAAAATGGGAGGCCTTCCGTGAAGTTCTCAACTCCCTGTCTATTCTGAAGAAAGGGAAACTGATTATCTTCACCGAGTCGAAAGAGACGGCTTCCTATCTCGCCGACCGGATTGCCAAAGAGGTCGAGCCCAAAGTCATCCTCTTTTCGGGACAAGCCGGTGAAAAGGCCCATAGGGACGTGATTTCGAATTTCGATGCCAACGCCTTTCACCCGCGTGACGACTACCGCATCCTTGTGTGCACCGAGGTTCTCTCCGAAGGCGTCAACCTCCATCGGTCGAATATCGTCATCAATTACGACATCCCCTGGAACCCAACCCGGCTCATCCAGCGCGTCGGGCGCATTAACCGCGTGGACACCACTTTCGACACAATTCACACTTACACCTTTTTCCCCACAGAAGAGAGCAACGACCTTATCAAACTCAAGGAGGCCGCCGAAGCGAAGATCCACGCCTTCATCGAAATGCTCGGCGCGGACGCCCGGCTGCTGACCGAGGGCGAGGAGGTCAAATCACACGATTTGTTCGCCAGGATGAATTCCAAGAGGACCATCACGGGCGAGGACGAAGACGAAGAGAGCGAGCTGGAGTATCTCACCGAAATTCGGGAAATCCGCGACAAAAATCCCGAGTTTTTTGCCCGCATCAAACATCTGCCAAAGAAGGCCCGCTCCACCCGGCTTCTCCGCCCTGCGCCGGATGCCGTGGTAAAACAGTTTCCGTCCCTATTGACCTACTTCCGCCAGGAGCGACTGGATAAGTTTTACCTGGCCCAGCAGGGCGCAACCGAACCTGGAGAACTGGACTTCCTGACGGCCGTGAAACTCCTCAAGCCCGGCGACCCATCAGAACGTCGGCAGACCATCCCGCAGGATTTCTATGCCCTGCTGGACAGAAACAAGGAGGCCTTTGCAGCGGACACGAGTTTCGAGACTGACGACTCCATTCCCCGGCATAGAGGCAGTGCGAACGACGCCTATATCTTGAGGCGGCTCAAGGCTAAGGAAATCCGCCGCTATCAAGGCTTCACCGAGGACGACGAGGCTTTCATCCAACAGGTGATTCAGCTTCTGACCGACGGCGCACTACCCAAACCCACCACCAGAACGGTCGCCGATGCGCTGAAAAAGGAGATCGAGCCGCTGAAAGTGCTGGGTATTCTCAAGCGGGATATTCCCTCGCCGTTCTTCCAGCCGCCCCGCGCCCAGCAGGCCTTCCACACTCTTAGTCCGCGCGAGGTCATTCTCTCATCCTACATCGTGGAGGCCAAATGAACCGCGAAAGAGCCAACACACTCGTTTGTCAGACATTTACTCAGGCGTTCGACAAGAACCGTTTCCTGGAGTTCAGCAGAAATTTGCTCAATCACATAGATGAGTCCAAGGCAGCATCATGGAACAACCAGTATGTGAAGGATGCCTTCAAGGATCACGTCCAGCGCTACGAGCGCCTCGGTACGTACACGTCGCCCGAAAAAGACAAACTCGACGTGCTGATTGTCCACCTCACCCATGCATCCAAGCTGGAACGCGCCCGCACCGCCATCCGAAACTTTGTGGCCGACCATCTCAAAACCCGCGACGAAAAGGATGCTGCCCTCGTGGCATTTGTATCCCCATCGGAATCGGAAACCACGTGGCGGTTCTCTTACGTCAAAATGGAATACGCCACGGTCGAAAAGGAATCGGGCAAAGCTAGCCCTGAGCAAAGCCGAAGGGTCGGCGTGGAGACGCGCCTCACCCCGGCGCGGCGTTTTTCCTACATCGTCGGCGAAGGCGAGAGCTGCCACACGGCCCAGACCCGATTTCTCGGTCTGCTTCGGGATACTGAGAACGACCCTGCGCTGGCGGACATTGAGACGGCGTTCAGTGTCGAGGCGGTCACCAAGGAGTTCTTCATCAAATACGCGGAACTATTCGAGGGCATTCACAACGCGCTGGACAAGCTGGCCGTCGAGGACAAGACCCTCCGCGACGAGTTCACGGCCAGGGGGGTCAACACCGTGGACTTCGCCAAGAAGCTCATGGGCCAGATCGTCTTTCTCTACTTCCTCCAGAGGAAAGGCTGGCTCGGAGTCGGTAAGGGGCAGGATTGGGGCAGCGGCCCGCGCGACTTCCTGCGGCGAATGGCCAACCGCACGTACGCCCAGTATAACAACTTCTTCAACGACATCCTTGAACCAGTCTTTTACGACACCCTCGCCACCGACCGGGGCCACGAAGCTTGGTGCAATTCCCTCAAATGCCGCATCCCGTTTCTCAACGGCGGCCTGTTTGAGCCCCTTGGCGACTATGACTGGGAAAAGACGGACATCATTCTGCCCAACGAACTGTTCACCAACGCCGAGTTCGTCGAGGAGGGCATCACCGGCACTGGCGTGCTCGACGTGTTCGACCGCTACAACTTTACCGTCAACGAGGCGGAACCGCTGGAAAAGGAAGTGGCGATTGACCCCGAGATGCTGGGCAAGGTCTTTGAAAACCTGATCGAGGCGAACCGGCGCAAAGGATTGGGTGCATACTACACCCCGCGCGAAATCGTCCACTACATGTGCCAGGAAAGCCTCATCAACTACCTCGATACGGCGCTCAACCCGGCGCAGACCTTTGAGGTCTCTGAGACCTCAAAGGTCTTGGTGCCACGCGCCGACATTGAGACGTTCGTTCACTGGGGCGAGCAGATTTCGCATTACGAAGCGGTGGAGACAGAGTATCGCATCAAGATGCCTGACAGCATTCAAGCCCACGCCCGGCTGATTGACGACAAACTGGCCGAGATCACCATCTGCGACCCTGCCGTCGGGTCCGGCGCGTTCCCGGTGGGCATGATGACCGAGATCGTCCGCGCCCGCTCCGCGCTCACGCCCTACTTTAACGACATTCACGAGCGCACGCCCTATCACTTTAAGCGACACGCTATCCAGAACTGTCTCTACGGTGTGGATATTGATGCTGGCGCGGTGGAGATTGCCAAACTGCGCTTGTGGCTCTCGCTGGTGGTGGATGAAGAGGACGTGAAGCAGATCAAGCCACTGCCGAACCTCGATTACAGGATTGTGGTGGGCAACTCGCTACTGGGTATACCATTCAAGTCGCAAAAGACAGACGAGATTGAAGAACTGAAAGAGAAGCTCTTTAACGAGACCGACCACGCAGAAAAGGCGGAGTTAAAAGCACAAGTTGACAAACTACTTGCCGAATGTTTCGCCGCGTCGAAGAAGAGTTTGGGGTACGAAGTGAATTTTGATTTTCAGATTTTCTTTTCCGAAGTCTTTCATCACAAACCTGGATTTGATGTATTAATTGCAAATCCTCCCTATGTTGGGCAGAAAGGAAATAAGGAGCTATTTGAAATAATGAAAAGTAATGCCAACTTCGAAAAGAAAATGGACTACTGGTATTTTTTCTTGCACAAGGCGTATGAAATAACAGCGCCCAATGGAGTCAACACTTTTATTACCCCGAACTATTGGGTTACTGCTCAGGGTGGGAAAAAAATACGGAACAGAATTGCCAACGATTACCGGATTCGTGAGTACATAAATTTCAATGATAATGCGATTTTTGAAGCGGGCATACACACCAATGTTTTCATTCTAAAGAAAAATAGACCAACGAATAATTCAGTTCGTTGCACTATATTTACGCATGCCTATAAAAACGATTTCTTGGCGCATCGCGATGATCAGTTGAATTTTAGTGTTGACCAACAAATAATTCTTAATCGTTGGACTGGATTTGTTCATTTTCTGCCTGACCGCGTTCTAAAAATCGTGACCAAATTGTGTGTCGACTGCGAAAAACTGTCTGATAATGAGACAACTGGTGTTTCAACAAAAGGCGTCACGGCGGGGAAAAAAGTCACTGATGGAATATGCAAGATCAATCAGGGTATCATCACTGGTAAGGATAAATATATTGATAAGGAAAGAAACCGTAGCCACGGCGTTTTTGTTTTGAATGAACATGAGGTTTCAAGTTTAGGTCTGAATAATGAAGAAAGACAACGCATAAAGAATTTCTTCAAGAATTCGGATATCGGAAAATATTCTCCGACGGGCAGATCGAGGTATTACCTCATCTACGTCAACGATATTGAAAATGAAAAAGAACTTAGGAACTTACCTACCATATACAATCATTTGTTCAGTTACAAGCATCTGTTGAGTGAAAGATCCATCAACGGTGTACTTGAATCTGCGTATAGCAGAGGGAAGTGGTGGGCCTTGACCACAGATAGACCAAACATTGATTTCTCGGGCGAGAAAGTACTATGTCCCCAGAGAAGTGCGCTAAATACCTTCACTTATTCTGATGCAGAGTGGTATGCCTCAGCGGATGTGTACTATGTTTCTCCTAATAAGCCTGCATTATTCATGAATTTCGCAATAAACGACCTATTTTACTGATAAATAGCAACTTGGATTATACCAGCTTTTCAAACAAAGTTTTGTTCTGTGGTTCTATATTTTAGGGATGAATTTTTTTTGATTTTTCTTACGA
>JAZDJA010000306.1:0-9117 GCA_043804415.1 Candidatus Latescibacterota bacterium
ATCGGTAGCATGGGGTCTTCCGGTCAATCCACAGGGTCCCATCTCCATTGGGGGATACAGGTTCACAAGGTATTCGTGACTCCATATGAATGGACGCGAATGGAGCTCTAATAGACGGAGAAGCCCTCCGGGGAACGAATAGACCATCGCAGAGGGTGTGAATCGTCGATTCGAGAGCATCCCATGATACGGAGAGAGGGGGATGTCACATGTCAGGGCACGGCTTCACCATGGAAGGTGTGGTTGTGTTCGGTAGGACTAAGGGACTTTAGGGATTGTTGAAACCGTTTGAAAGGAGGACACACAGGATGGCCGTATTGGAAATCATCGGAACACTATTGACGAAGTTTGTGGGCCCGGAAGCCCCTTTTCGAGGACCCATTCTATCCGGGCTGACGATCGTAGTGCTGATCATCACATACTGGGTGACCAGGAGGGCGCTGAAGAGCTATATGAAGCACCGGGCGTACAACGAGGTGAATGTGCTCAACTTTCTGGCGATGTATCGCTACGTCTTCATCTTCATCACCGTTGTGTTCGGGGCCATCGCGCTGTCGGGTTCGATGAAGACGTTGGGCATCTCGGCGGGATTCCTGGGTATGATGCTGGGTTGGTCGCTGCAGGCTCCGGTGACCGGCATCGCCGCGTGGCTGATGATCATCCTCAAACGTCCGTTCAAGCTCGGGGATCGGGTGATCATCGCCGGCATCATCGGGGAGGTCACGGACATCACCCTGACCCACATCATCCTCAATCAGGTGGGAGGCACCATCTCAGGGGAGGAGAAGTCCGGACGGGGGGTATTGATCCCCAATGCGACGATGTTCGGTCAGATCATCTACAACTACACGTTGGAGACGAAGTATATCTTAGACGAAGTGCCCGTGCGGGTCACATTCGATTCGGATTGGGATACGGTGGAGAGAATTCTGATGGACGCCGCTCGGCAGGTGGTGGGAGACATCATCGAGGACACGGATCAGGAGCCGTTCATCCGGAGTGAATTCTTCGATGCGGGGGTGCTCATCCGGCTGCGCTATCAGAGCATTCCGGCGGAGCGGCAGCGGATGTCCAGCGACATTACGAAGATCATTTTCCTCGAGTTTGCGAAGACGGACAAGGTGCGGTTCTGCTACCCGCATTCGGAGATCATCTATGAGTGGAAGGAGGGCCCAACTCTTCCTCCGCCGGCGTATGGGCTTCCGTATCCTGAAGAACGGATCAAGGGAACCCCTGCATAAGGAGTGGAGAAGCGAGGGTGGGCGGTCATCCGAGCATCAGGGGGATCTCTGAGGCGGGTCTCACTGCCAAACGACTTTTCGGAGACGTGACTTCACGATGGCGGCGTGAAAAGGAGAGGGCGAGAACCGAATGTATGAGTCTTTTTGAACCCGGTGGAGTCTTCGAGAGGGGCATTCACCGCGCTTGATCGGAAGGGCTGTTCGACCCAGACGGAGATTTCGGGCGACTTGAACAATCTCAACAGAGGAGGCGGATTATGCGGTACGCTCTATTGACCATTCTACTCCTCACCCTGGCGGGTTGCGGAAGCAGAACAGCGGATCTCAGGGTCCTCAAACGCAGTTCCTTCAGCTATCCGTCCGACAGATCGATCAAACTTCATATTGGCAAGGAACTGGATCGCTCCGGAGGAGAGTATCAGGAGAATCTGAGGAAGTACAAACTGGAGACCTTTGGGGAGCGGATCAGCAGGGGGCTGCAGAAGGACCGGGTGAAGGTACATACCTTCAGAAGCGCCGGCGAGTCTGTGGTGAGGGATCTCATCAATCCGTTCATACTCGTGGACGATCCCACGGAAGCGGATATGATGTTGATCCTCAATGTGGACGGGTTCGAATACGGCAAGGTGGATGTGACCAGCGACCGGATCAGCTTCTGGGACGGCTTCGGTATCACCACCTACGTGGGTTATAGCGTGGTTCCCAGAATGCTGGTGGGCATTAGTTGCTCGGTGGTGGACATGCCCTTGGGGCGCGAGGTATACAGTTTTCAGGCCAAGGGAGTGGCGGTGAACCGTTCCTTGATGCGCGAGGGGTACGACTTGGCCATGGACCGCTGCGTCATGCGGTTCTACGAGAAGTTTCTGGAGCAGTAGGATGAGATGGGTGCTGAGGAGCTTTATCCGCCCGGTTCTTCTTTAGAGGTGGCGATGCTCGCAGTCAAGGAGGAGGTTCCGGGGCTGGGTTGCAGCACAATGGGTGCAAAACCATTCCTGCTTCAGCGCCCGCTGGGCTTCAGAGGGAGACCATGGAGGAAGGAGGTGAGGAGCCGATGACGGTGAAGACTATTGAGATGATGACTACCTCCCCAAACAGCTGGGAGGATGCGGCACAGAATGTGGTGACAGACGCAAGCAAGACGCTGCGCAACATCACGGGAGTGGATGTGATCGGATTCAAGGGGGAGGTGAAGGAGGGAAAGATCGTGGCGTACAAGGCCCATGTCCGGATCGCGTTTGTAATAGAACGATAGAGGGCAGGCTGCGGGATGACATCCTGTCATCCTGTGAAAAAAGCTCAGCGCGTAAATTCGGACCAGAAGAATAGCATGGTGTGAAGGAGGGGCCATGAAGTTGTTGAAACGGTTTCACCCCCCCGGTACGTCTCCGGGCACATTGACTGCACTGGAGGGCCGGGGCACGGAGAAGGCCACGATTCGAATTTTCGACTACGGTCCGGATCATCTGGAGGAGAAGATAGTCCAGCATGTGGAGGACTGCTTTCCCTATGTGGGAACGGATACGGTAACCTGGATAGACGTGGATGGCATCGGGGAGGTGGAGGTGATCCGAAAGTTAGGGGAGCAGTTCAAGCTGCATCCTTTGGCATTGGAGGATGTGCTGAACATCCCTCAGCGTCCCAAGGTGGAGGAGTATGAGGATCAATTATTTATCGTTACCAGGATGGTTTCGTTTAACGAGACCATGGAATCCGAGCAGGTCAGCATGTTTTTAGGGAGGAACTACCTGATCACCTTTCAGGAGCGACCGGGGGACTGCTTCGATCCGGTCCGGGAAAGGATACGAAAGAATAAAGGGATTGTGCGCCAGGGGGGTGCCGACTATCTGGCATACGTACTGATGGATGCACTGATAGATGGGTATTTCCCGGCATTGGAGGTCCTGGGAGAGCGAATTGAGGAGTTGGAAGATAATGTGATGGAGAATCCTTCCCGGGAGACACTGCATCGGATTCACGACGTGAAGCGGGATCTGCTGGTGCTGCGGCGGCTGGTCTGGCCGGAGCGGGAGGCGATCAACACGCTGCTAAGGGAGGAGACCCCGTTGATCAACGTCGCAACGCGCACTTATCTCCGAGACTGCTACGATCATACCATCCAGGTGATGGACGTGGTGGAGACCTATCGGGAGTTGGCTTCGGGATTGATGGACGTGTATCTTTCGAGCCTCAGCAACAGGATGAACGAGGTGATGAAGACCCTTACCGTGGTGGCCACCATATTTATCCCCTTGACCTTCATCGTGGGCATCTACGGGATGAATTTCAATTCGGAGCGCTCCCCATGGAATATGCCGGAGCTCAACTGGGCCTGGGGATATCCGGCGATTTGGCTGGTGATGGTTCTGGTTGTCCTGGGGATGTTGCACTTTTTCAGACGGAAAGAATGGCTGTGAGTGACGTGACCCATGGATTGGCGATTGTTTCGGACCGATCCAGGGCTTTGAATGATCTGCGCCCGGCGGGAACCCAGCAGTGTTTTGTTTCGGATACGAGGAGGAGCCGCGCAGCTGGGTGGACATTGGGCGGGAGTGTACCCTCAGAGAGAAAGGAACGCAGGAATGTCTGACCAGGTCAGTTACGGGCTCAAGCATTTTTGGAGGATCATGACCTTTTCGGCCTTTAGGATGGGGGAGAAGGACATCAGTCTGCTTCTCTTCGTAGAAGTCCTTGTTTTGTTGGCGGTGGCATTCCTGTTCTCCATGCAACTGAGGAAGGTGCTCAAAGTGCGCCTGGCAAAGACCCGGATGGATGAGGGCGTTCAATACACCGTTCTGAGGCTCGTTCATTACACCATTGTGGCGATCGTGTTCTATCAGGCCATTGCCATGATAGGCATCAATCTGAAAGGTCTGGCGTTCCTCGTGGGGATCCTATCCGTTGGGATCGGATTTGGGCTGCAGAACATCGTAAACAACTTCGTTTCAGGACTGATCCTGCTGTTCGAACGCCCCATTAAGCCCGGGGATATGATCAGCGCGGGAGATACGGAAGGAAGGGTGGAGGAGATCAATATGCGGGCAACGACCATGGTGACGCTGGATAATGTGAGCGTGATCGTCCCCAACTCCCAGTTTATCTCCGGCGAAGTCATCAATTGGTCCCATCGAGACCCCAAAGTGCGGATTCACATTCCCATCGGCGTGGCTTACGGTTCGGATGTGCAGCTGGTCACCGAGTCTTTGTTGCAGGTTGGCAAAGATCATCCGGATGTCCTGGACGAGCCCGCTTCCATGGTTTTCTTCGTCGGGTTCGGAAACTCCTCCCTCGATTTCGAGCTGTTGGTCTGGATAGACAAGCCCCTTCTCCAAAGGCAGGTCCGCTCTGATCTGAATTACGCCATAGACCGGATATTCCGGCAAAACGAGGTCACCATTCCGTTCCCACAGCGCGATGTGCATCTACGTTCCATGCCACCCCGGGGGACATTGGATACTCCATAGCACCCTTCCGGGAAAGAGTCGACGTATCATCAATGCGTCGTATAGCCCCTGGCACGGGCGGCTTTCCCAAACCCTATGGATCGGGATGGGACGGGAAGGAGATCATGATGGACCTGGGTTTGCGGGGAAAAGTGGCGCTCGTGGGGGGAAGCAGTCGGGGGCTGGGGTATGCCAGTGCCCGGCGACTGGCTGAGGAAGGTGCCTCAGTGGTGCTCTGTGCCCGCACGAAAGAGCATGTGGATCGCGCGGCCCAGGAGATTCGGGATGCCACCGGATCGGAGGTCCTGGCCGTTGCTGCGGATCTGAGTGCGCCCGAGGGGCCGGAAGCGTTCGTTGGATCCGCATTGGAACGATTTGGGCACGTGGATATTTTGGTGCACAACACCGGCGGACCGCCACCGGGAGATTTCTTCGCCCACGACGACTCCGCCTGGGGGGCCGCATTCGATCTGCTCCTGCTCTCGGCCATCCGAACCTATCGTCTTGTGCTGCCCTCGATGCGGGAGCGGGGGTGGGGGCGCATCGTGAATCTCACCTCAGTCACGGTCAAGGAGCCCTGGGCAGACCTGATCCTCTCCAACGTGTTCCGAACGGGATTGGTCAGCCTGGCCAAGACGCTCTCCAGGCAACTGGCGCCCGAAGGAATCCTGATCAACAGCGTCTGTCCCGGTTCTTTCCGGACGGAACGTGCCCAAAAACTGTTGTCCCGACGGATGGAGCAGACCGGGGAGACCCAGGAGCAGGCGACGGCTGAGGCGGTCTCCGGCATTCCGGTGGGACGCATCGGAGAACCGGAGGAGCTCGCGAACGTGGTGGCGTTTCTCTGCTCGGACCGGGCCAGCTACATGACGGGTGTGACCATGCAGGTGGATGGAGGGAGCGTTAACTCACTGTTTTAGGTGTTCCTGATGGAATCTCCGATGGGAAATTTGTCATCGCCAGGTGACCTTGGAAGCGACCTTCCTGGGATTTCGTACGAGGCTTCTGCAGAACACAGGGCCGCATTGCGGGCCAGGATTGAATCCGTTCCCACGTTCTTCCCACCCAAGACAGGAATGGAGGGAAATACAGTGACAACAGGAACTATCGCCCCCGGAATTTGCGTTGACAGCAGATGACGGCAACCCGGTCCGCCTGTCCGACTTTGCCGGAAAGCGGGTAGTGCTCTATTTCTATCCCAAGGCCGATACGCCCGGCTGCACCAAGCAGGCGTGCACGATACGCGACGCGTATCCGGACCTGTCCGATCAGGAGGTCGTGGTCATCGGCATCAGCCCCGATTCCCCGGAAAGCCTGCTCAGATTCCGCAGGAAGTACAACCTGCCCTTTGTCCTGCTCTCCGATCCGGACCATCAGGTGGCCGAGGCCTATGGGGCATGGGGAGAGAAGAACAGCTATGGCAAGACCACCGAGGGAATCATCCGCAGTCATTTCGCGGTGGACGAGGAGGGACGGGTGACCGCGCTTGAGTACAAGGTCAAACCGGAAACGACCGTCGATCTGGCGCTCGGGCTGATTTCGATTTAGCAAGCAAGCGGATTCTGTGGCTGCTACCGGCCCCATTTCTCTTTGATCGGTTCGGGATGCTCGGAAAACAAACATCGTTGTTCCTATTCGGCCACAGCTTGCGGGTTATCATTTCAATCCCCCGTGTTTTGGGGGTTTCTCTGGGATCTGGCTTTATTGTTTCCCTTAACTCAAAGGGGTCCTATCGCCCGATAACCGAAAGGAGTCCAAACCATGGGGCAATGGGAATGCAGTGTGTGTGGATATATTTACGATCCCGAAGAGGGAGATCCTGACAACGGGATCGAACCGGGCAGGGCTTTCGAGAATCTGCCCGACGATTGGGTTTGTCCAGAATGCGGGGCTGGCAAGGATGAGTTTGAGAAATTGGGATAGCAGGTTGCCCGGTCAACGGCAATCCTGAGAACTGAGGACAATGGGACACCAGGGATTTCTCTCAGGCAATCCTCTGTCTTTGATCAGATCGTGTGCTGACTTTGCCGGGAGGGACCTGCGTCCCTGCAGCGAATGGACTCCCTGAGAAAATGGAGTAGCGCTGCCTCTGCTCTTGTGATGACACCAGGGCGGCGAGGGGTTCTCTTTCTGGCGGGGGAGATGCGTGTTCTCCCCGTGCCAGCTCGTGTCCGAAACGGTGTCTGCCCACCCAACTTGCTCGGGCGATGCCGGCTGGTAGGTATGCTTGAGATCGGTGCGGAGCTTGCCTCAAGGCGGATTCATGGGTCTTCGCGCCCTTGACAGGCTGTTGATGCTCATCGCGGCCATGGAACCTCTCACCCCCGTTGCGTCGAGGTTCCCCGGCGGGAAAGCCCAAGCATTCCGTGGCGGCACAGATAGACCGGGAAAATCCGCTGAAATAGATTCGCTCACGGGCCGCAGAGGGACGAAACGTCCGGCCAGGGTGAGGGTTCAACATAAACTCGGCATCGAGGCATTGGCTTTACACCTCGCCGATTGCGCTGGGAATCCCCATGAAGAAAGCTTCCCCTAAGATCGTGGTAGATCTCGACGTCGTTCTTGTTTCCGCCTGCGCTTTGGGATTGATCGCTTTGATCGTCCAGTCGGGGTATAACTTTCGGCTGTCGCCACTTCAGAAAGTGATCTTCGCTCTGGCCAATTACCTTATCATTGCGGCGTTTCTGGTGGATATCGGCGTCCACTACGCGTTGGCTCCATCCAAGTGGCAGCACTTTCGCCGCAATATTCTCGACATGGTGATTGTCCTTCCGCTTCTGTTGTCTTTGGTCAGCGTGCAGACTTCCGCGGGGCTCATTATCGTTAGGCAGGCGATGGTTCTGGCGCAGCTGACTTCCCGGATGCGAAAGGCCAAGCGTCTTCTCACCTATCTGCAGATGAATCCGGCGCAGTTACTGGGGCTGTCCTTTGCCGGATTGATTTTCGTGGGCAGCATTCTGTTGACCTTCCCGGCGGCGACCAAGGACGGCTACGGCGCTTCGATGTTGACGGCCTTGTTTACGGCCACCTCCGCCACGTGCGTTACCGGTCTTGTTGTAGTGGATACGGGCACCCATTTTTCCACCTTCGGGCAGATCGTCATTCTCTGTCTCATCCAGTTGGGTGGTCTCGGAATGATGACCTTCTCCACTTCCCTGGCCCTGATCTTCGGCAAGCGCCTCGGAGTGAGAGAACGCGCTACCATGCAGGAGGTCTTGGATGCGCCCGATCCGGCCAGTCTCATCAGGATTGTTCGTTACATTGTGAAAATGACGGTCTGCGCGGAGCTGATTGGGGCGACGATCCTGTTTGTGCGCTTCAAGTTTGTTTATCCGAGTGTCCTTAAGGCCGCCTATTATGCCTTGTTTCACGCCATCTCGGCCTTCTGCAACGCCGGCTTTGGGCTCTATTCGGATAGCCTGACCGGGTTTCATGGCGACCTGATCGTCAATTTCACGATCACCACGTTGATCATTATGGGCGGGATCGGCTTCGTCGTCGTGGCTGCGGTGACGAATCGGGAAAATCTGAGACGCGGAGTGCGTGGTAGCCTCTTGCACCTGGATGTACACAGCAAGCTGGTGTTGTCTGCCACCGCAGTGTTGATCGTGGGTGGCGCACTCGCTGTCTTCTTCTTCGAATTTGACCGCTCCCTGTTGACGCTCTCCACGAAGGACAAGTTTCTTGCGGCCTATTTTCAGAGCGTAACCGCACGCACCGCCGGCTTCAATACCATAGACATCGGACAGTTGCGCAACGTCACCCTGTTTATCATGATGGTATGGATGTTCGTCGGTGCCGCGCCGGGGTCAACGGGCGGCGGTATCAAGGTGAGCACCGTGGCCGTATTGTTGCTGTCTCTCAAGACGATGTTGCAGGAACGCAGGGACATCGAGGTTTTTCGCCGAACGATCCCGCAACCCGTCGTCTATAAGAGCATTGCGGTAACCATCGTTTCGCTTTTGCTCTTGGGATCTCTCTTCTCGTTGCTGTTGGTGAGCCAAGACGGTAAGTTTGTCGATTTACTGTTCGAGGCGGTCTCCGCCTTCGGGACTGTAGGACTCAGTGTTGGAGTCACGCCTCAGCTGAACGCCGCAGGAAGAGTGATCATCATGCTCCTGATGTTCATCGGTCGCCTCGGGCCGTTGACGCTGGCTTTCGCTGTAGGCAGACGTTCCAGGCGCAGTTACCTGCGTTATCCCCAAGGAAGAGTGATGATCGGATAGCTCTGTTGGGCATTCGGAATTGGGGGGTGGCGCACTGATGACCGATGACCAATGACCAAGATATCATCTAGCCTGCATTATTCATGAATTTCGCAATAAACGACCTATTTTACTGATAAATAGCAACTTGGATTATACCAGCTTTTCAAACAAAGTTTTGTTCTGTGGTTCTATATTTTAGGGATGAATTTTTTTTGATTTTTCTTACGA
>JAZDJA010000307.1:0-6286 GCA_043804415.1 Candidatus Latescibacterota bacterium
GAACACAACTCATGCCTACGTGGAAATCGACATGAAAATGAAGCGGAAAGTGCTGGAAGGATGTCAACCACCGAAGGCGAAAACACCTGCGAAGGGCCAGCCAAAATGGCTAAAGCCAGGAATCCTCAAGTGGCTGGATGACCTTTCATAAGGCTTTGGAATTATGTGAAGCGCCAGCACAGCTATGGCAGAGGTAGCGGAATCAGAGGCTGGCTGCTTCACATAATCAATCGCTTCACATAAGCTGATTTATTTTAAGCTCCACATAAATCAGTTTCATCGATGATCAGTCGGTGATCCGGGATATTCCCCGATCAGGTCGAGGACAGGCCTCAATCATCTGGGACTATGGCTGGCAAGGGCAAGACCACCGCCAAAAGCTAACGCCCCGCCAATCCGGGAATACGCCGATGTCGATCTCCAACCGCAAAAACACGATGATACGATCTATGGCGACCCCGAATGCTCTTGGGATGCCTATATTCATGCATAACGCATTTTGAAAAAAAAGCGTGCAGGAGAGGTTTGTCTAAAAAATGCCTTCTTGACGGGTGACTCGACAAAAAGGTAAGCTGATTTCTCAAAAAAGAGGCCGCCGCTCCATCTTCCTCCTCAAATCGCATCGCCGACCCCTCGTTGTCGATGCAACACGATGCAAAATATCTCTTGACAAGCAAAAATAGCCCCCATATACTCCCATCACGAAAAAGGAAGTTCTTATCAAAATCAAAAAAAATGGGGGCGGAGGGAAATGTCTGCCAAAAAGTGCCTTAAAACCCCTCCCGGTTCTACCGAATTCACGAATCCGCTGATCTCTCACTCTAATGGGGACGAAACTGACACTGAGACTCCGCGAATCTCCATCTCCGTCTCATTTTTCAACACAATATGTCGTGACAAATTCCTCTTGACATACAAGATGCCCTTCCATATCCTTCAACCATCGAACGCAAGTTCTTGTCAATATAACAAATCAAAGGAGATTTGATGGATACAGTGTTGTTTTCACCTCTCCAGCTCCGCGGGGTAACTCTCCGTAACCGAATTGTTTTGTCGCCCATGTTGCAGTATGTAGCGCAGGGTGGATATGTCACTGATTGGCATTTTGTCCACCTTGGAAAGTTCGCTACCGGAGGCGTCGGATTGGTTTTCATGGAATCCACCAAAGTGGAGTCGCGCGGATGCTCGACGCCCAGTGACGTGGGGCTATGGAAGGATGACTATATTGATTCCTTGCGACGGATTACCGAGTTAATTAAGAGCTACGGAGCAGCACCGGGGATCCAGCTCAGTCATGCGGGGCGTAAGGGCCGAAGGTCAGTCCCATGGGAAGGGCGTATTCCGCTTGCTTCGTGTCCTGGAGTAGACCATGGTGAGGAATGGGACTTGATAGGTCCCAGCGCTATTGCGCATGCGGAGAAGTATTCTGTTCCGAGAGAGATGACGCGCGATGACATTCACGAAGTCGTGGAAGCCTGGGGACAGGGGGCAAGACGCGCGAATGAAGCCGGATTTGACGTGCTCGAAATCCATGGCGCGCATGGGTACTTAATTCATCAGTTTCTCTCACCCGTCGCGAACATGCGGACCGATGAGTATGGGGGATCCTTCGAGAACCGCGCCCGGTTCGCGATCGAGGTTGTGCGGCGTGTCCGGCATTACTGGCCCGAAAGCAAGCCTCTTTTCTTTCGAATGTCTGTAGTAGATGAGGTTGGGCGGACGATTGAGGACAGCATTGCACTGGCAACAATGCTCAAGGACAGCGGTGTTGATGTGGTTGATTGCAGTTCTGGAGGCATGTCGACGCGACCGGCTTCTGAAAACTCGTCACAGTACGGATACCAGGTCGAGTATGCTCGACGCATCAAAGCGGATGCTGACATAATGACCATGGCAGTAGGCATGATCATTCACGGAGACCAGGCAGAGAACATTTTGAAGTCCCAGAGTGCCGATTTGGTAGCTTTGGGGCGCGAATTGCTGCACAACCCAAACTGGCCGATTGATGCAGCGCAGAAGCTGGGCATCGAGTCACCTTTTGCCCACATCTCGCCTGTTTATGGTTTCTGGCTAGAGAAGCGCGCGCAATCCAACTTCACTGGAAAACCATCGACATGGCAGTCGGGAATCAACGCGAGTTCCAAACCCAATTAAGCGAGGCTCTGTCCATATAGAGAGCGGCTCAGGGCACCCTGCAATATTAACGTTTCATGAGTATATGTTATTTGGGGTGAAAGGGGAGGTACTTTTCCCGTGTTCCTGCGCGAGAAGACCGTGAAGGCAGTCGGCAACCAATATAGTAAGGAGGGACCAATGAGAACCCGAAAGACAGTGATCCATCTGCAAATGCTGTGTGCGATCCTGATGGTGTCTTCGATCGCATATGCACAGAATCCGTCTACCGGCGCAGAGCGGGCGTATCCTGAAAAACCCGTGCGCATGGTTGTGCCGTTTCCCCCAGGTGGGGCGATCGATATCGTCGCGCGCCTCATTACGGCAAAACTAAGCGAATCTATCGGTGTGCAGTTCATTGTGGACAATCGTTCGGGTGCTGGTGGTGCAATTGGCACGGAGAACGTCGCCCGATCTGCGCCGGATGGGTACAGTTTACTTTTCTCGTCCACCAGCCCCATGTCGGTCAATCCGCACATCACATCCAATATACGATATAACCCAATAACGAGCTTCACTCCGGTTGCAATGGTGGGATATGCGCCTCAGGTATTGGCGATACATCCCTCTTTACCCGTGCAATCAGTAAGCCAACTGATTGCGATGGCCAAGGCGAAGCCGGGTGAGCTCAGTTATGCATCCAGCGGTGTCGGAACGATAATCCACATTACTTCGGAATATTTCGCGCAAAGCGCAGGTATTCACTTACTGCATGTCCCTTACAAGGGTGCTGCTCCGGCGGTGATCGATACTATTTCTGGGCAGGTTACGATGTTGTTTGCCGCCTACCCAAGCATTTCAGCACATGTGAAGGCTGGCAAGCTGAAGGCGCTTGCAGTCACCAGTCCACGGCGTTTGGAAATGGCCCCTGACCTGCCTGCCATCGCAGAAACCCTGCCTGATTTTGAGTCCAGGCAATGGTGGGCCGTTTCTGGCCCTGCCGGAATGCCGGAGAGAATCGTCGCGCAACTTAACAAGGCTGTGAATCATGCCTTGCTGAACGCAGACGTACGGAAAAATCTTGCAGCCGTTGGGGCTGAGCCGGGGGGCGGTACCCCTAATGATCTTGCGATGTACCTAAAGAACGATTATGAGAAATGGGGGCGGTTGATCAAGTCTATTGGTATCCAGAGCCAGTAAGTTTCGTTACTTAAGTATTACGTGAAGAGATTGTAAGTATGAGCAGCGTACATTCTCTATTTGACAAGATTTGGAATCGCCACGTTGTTGCTCAGCGTGACGATGGCGAGACGCTGCTTTATGTCGACCGCAATTTCGTGCATGAAGGGCCGTTCTATGCCTTTGATGGCCTGCGTCGTGATGGAAGAGGCGTACATCGCCCGCTCAAGCAGATTGCAATTGCCGATCACTATTTACCTACGCTGAACCGAGCACGAGGAATGGATGCGGTAAGCAATCCGGAGGCTCGGCAGATGATCGAGCGACTGACAGCCAATACTCGGGAGTTTGGTATTCCGGTCATTGGCATGGGCAATCCTCGTCAGGGAATCATGCATGTGGTCGGTCCGGAACTTGGGCTGATACAGCCGGGCATGGTTATCACTGCCGCTGATTCGCATGCAACTACTAACGGCGCTTTCGGGACGTTTTCCTTCGGTATTGGTGCTTCCGAAATTAAGCATGTGCTTGCTACCCAGACGCTTTGGCAACGCAAACCAAGAATGTTACGTGTTACTGTGAACGGAGAGATACCCGGCGGCGTTACCGCCAAGGACATAATCCTGGTCATTATTGCGAAGCTGAGTATCAGCGGTGGGTCGGGTTATGTGGTCGAATATGCAGGCTCCACGATTCGCGGCATGACAATGGAGCAGCGTATGACTATCTGCAATATGTCGATCGAGCTTGGCGCCCGGTCCGGAATTGTAGCGCCGGATGAAAAGACGTACGCGTATCTCAAGGGCCGTGAGTTCGCGCCCATTGGAGACGCATGGAGCAAAGCCCTTGATGTATGGCATACTCTCCCATCGGATCCGGGAGCAACCTATGACCGTGAAGTTGAAATTTCGGCTGAGGGCGTTGCTCCTATGGTGACTTGGGGTACTGTTTCAGACGATGCATTGCCAATTACTGAAAGCGTTCCTTACCCAATAGATGCGAGCACTGAAGATCAGCGCGTTCATATAAAACATGCGCTGGAATATATGGGTCTTAAGGCGGGACAACCTCTTGTCGAGATTCGTATCGACCGTGTGTTCATAGGATCCTGCAGCAACGCACGGCTTGATGATTTGCGGGCTGCTGCCGCAGTTGTTAAGGGGCGGCGCGCAGTTGTACCATCGGTTATTTCTCCTGGTTCGACCGACGTGAAACGACGCGCCGAGGCCGAAGGGCTTAACGAGATATTTCTTTCCGCGGGCTTTGAATGGCGCGACTCAGGTTGTTCAATGTGCGTAGGAGCCAATGGCGACATAGTGCAGCCAGGCGAGCGCTGCGCTTCGACCTCACCCCGCAACTTCGAGAATCGCCAAGGGCGGGGCGCACGCACCCATCTTGTCAGCCCGCCAATGGCTGCCGCTGCCGCGGTAACCGGTAAACTCACTGATGTGCGGACGCTTGCCTAGGGGGGGTAATGGAAGCATTCGTCCGGTTGACGGCGATTGCAGCACCGATAGACCAACCGGACATCAATACTGATATGCTGATTCCGGTGTGTTTCCTGCGCAAACCGCTTTCATCCGGTTACGGCAACTTTCTCTTCTTTACTCAGCGCTTCAATTCCGATGGTACGGCGAATCCTGATTTTCTCCTCAATCGTGAGCCGTACAATCGGGCGAAGATTTTAGTTACGGGAGCTAACTTTGGCTGTGGGTCGACGCGAGAAGGTGCCATTTATGCGATTCTAGACTTCGGCATCAGGGCGATTATTGCACCCAGCTATGGTCCATTTCATGTTAGCAACAGTTACCAGAATGGTTTGCTGCCGATAGTGCTGCCTGACGAGGTAGTGCGCCATATGCGGATCCAATTGCACGCCAAGCCTGGTATTGAAATTACAGTTGATCTTCCTACACAAACTGTAATCGGTCCTGATGGTGAGAATTACAGTTTTGAAATTGAGCCTTCACGCAAGGTTCAACTTCTAAATGGCCTCGACGATATTGGGATAACCGAACGATACTCGGCAGCAATAACACAATTCGAGAAGCGACTGGACGCAGAAATGCCCTGGCTGGCAGGTAACCCGCTGCAGCAACTCGTGCAGAAATAGCAGAGTAAAAAGAGTCGGTCGAATCAGGACGTTTCAGGGTGTCTTTCCGGTAAGCCCGCGTGAAAAATCGTAATGGAGGAGATACCATCGGTTATCAAATCTTTGGAGGATAATCGATGGATCAGCACACTACTGTCTCTATGCCGGGATCAGCAGTAAGAACATCCCCTGTGAGCCACCTTCACCAACTCTCCGCGGCAAAACGCTACCCGGCATCCCGCTGCGGGAAAGGGGATGCTGTTTTCGGGATCACGGTCATGTCAGCCCGTGATCGCCTCCGCATGCCGCCGGTCCTCTTGAATCGTTGCTCATACATTATTCCTTTCTTGTTTGCAGGGTGTTTGGCGGATGTGACAGGTTCATGACGAACGTAAAGGAAAGCGCGACAAAGCCCGCGGAGACGTAAAACAGGAGCTCGAATCCCGCCCCGAATGCCAAAAGAAAAAGGAGGAGATTGCGGTCAGGGCCGCCGGGGAGATCGCCTCCCGGATCCCGGCCAGCGAGATCAAGCCGATCCTGGATGCCCGCTTTGAGGATCCGTTCTGGAACACGCTCCATCAAAAATGCCTCGCCTGCGGCGCCTGCACCTACCTATGTCCCACCTGCCACTGCTTCGACATCAGCGACGAGGTGAGGGGAAACGACGGAATCCGCATCCGGAACTGGGATTCCTGCATGTTTCCGATGTTCACGAAGGAGACCTCCGGGCACAATCCGCGCCCCTCCCAGAAGGAGCGCTGGCGCCAGCGGGTCATGCACAAGTTCCGGTACTATGTGGACAATTTCAATGCAATCGCCTGTGTCGGTTGCGGGAGATGCGTGATGGCCTGCCCGGTCAATCTGGATATCCGGAAGGTCGTCGCGGACATCGCCAAATTATAA
>JAZDJA010000308.1:0-5958 GCA_043804415.1 Candidatus Latescibacterota bacterium
GCAGGTCGCTTCGGCTCGGTCCCCGCTGGGCAACGTGATCGCTACCTTTTCCCATCCTCGAAACAGCATTTTCTATGCTCCTTCCGCGAAGAACCCAGTATAACCACAAGGAATTACGCCAGCCACTTCTCGTTTTCGTCCATTAGAACATGCTTCAGACGGGCAAGCTGCGTTGACGCTGTAGGCCGCAAGGTCAGTGAAAGAGGCGGTGATGGAATGCGCGAAAACCGTGGGGGCGAGGACGCGATAGGCGATCTTTGATACGTTATGCGGGGCCAGTCGATGGCTAACCTGGAAGCGACGCTGTGTGTAGCAGGTGCCATCACTGCAAGTTCCGGAGCTTTTCCCGCAAGGCAACGGCAGAAATGTGCGAGCTTCAGCATCGGGTGCGGCGTCGTGCTCGTTGGCCTCCCGATTAAGCGTCTTTGGGAAATACTCAACCCCGTTGTCATCAGAAGTGACATCAGAGACAACGAGCAGCCCATACGGAACTAACATGCGTGAAGCCATGCTGAGCGTGTTGCGGATAATGCCTTGGGCCGGCGCAAATTTGACATTATAGAACTCACAGAGATACTTCCAGCAGGTGATGAGGTCGTATTTGTGGCCTTCCTGGTCTGCGATAGCAGAGAAACTGGGGACGAAATCCTCCAAATCAGAGGGCATCTCCTGCGGCGGGCGGAGATCGACCTCCAGCTCGAATGGCAGATGTTCCCGCAGAGACTCGAGGATCTCGCCCTGTTTCGCCAGGGCGTCTTCGTTGGCATCCAGTGAAGTGACTCTGACCGTAGCCACGCTCTCGCTCCAATCGGACAACGCCAACAGCGTTCCCACGACCGCGCCACCTGTGCCTGACCCCAAATCGAGCAGACGGATGACATCTTTCTGGCGGAAGGCATCACGGATGGCGGATATGGAGAGTAGCTCTGTGAAGACGTTCCAGCTTTCGATGACGGTCCTGGGGAAGTATGTGCCGAGATAAATTCGGTTTCGTACAGCATCCGCGGCGAAATTGCATTGAGCATCTTGGCGGAGGATGAGGTGCTCGGCACCCATTCGGACAAGTTGATCACTCAGGAATTCCGGGACGCAGACATGGGATTGCACTGGTTGTATTGCTTTGCCAACGAGATCACCTGCAGGCCCGTTGGATGGAGAATCTGGCATCAGTGCTAATGCCTGGGAGAGAAACGCTTCCATTATGCTCGATCTGATCGACCTGCGTTCCAGCTGTAACGCGTCTGCACTGACACCCAGCAGCTTCTGAATCGAGGGTAGCGATAGAATTGGGTAGTGTTTCGTTTTTGATGGGGCACGGAAGCGCGCCAGCATGGAAGGGCGGATATCGATACCGGCGGCCCGCGGCTCCAGGAATGAATCAAGGGCATACTCTTGCAGCAGATATTCAGAGAGGGAGCCAGTAGTGCTGTTGTCCCAGGCCTCTTGCAGGAGCGCGAGAATTCGGTCAAAGCGATCCAAGTAGTCGGTCGCTGCGTTCCCGATGTTTTTGTATTGGAACAGAGCTTCGGTCTGTAGCTTCAAGGGACCAGCTGGCAGCAAATTTGCAGCACTATTGATGGTCGGATAGAGGTGCGCTCGCTCGAAGAGGGAAAGGAAAAGAATCAGAAGAGCAACAACGGATGCGGGTGGATTGTCGCCAGCCCCAATGGCTTGCCCAGGAACCGAGTTCACGAAGGCGAAGAAAACGTTCTCATAGTCTAGGTAGCGGCGATCTTTCTGCGGCTGCCCTTGCGTGAGTCCGTAGAACAACGGCCATGCCGCAGGCAGATTGGCTTGGAGGAAGTCATCGCAGACCGCAAGAGATTGACATCGAGTCAGTCCAGTCTGGAGTTCTTCAAGGGTCATTTGGCATTCCCTTTCGCATCTTCTTCAAGCGCAACTTGCAACATACGCAGGTTGATGGGAATCTTCCCATCTGTGATCAATTCGGTGATCTTGTCCCGGTTGATGCGGTAGTGAAGCTTCTGCGTGCCTGCATGCATGCTAAGCTCGTACTCCTCGGCGTGAAAAAAACACTTGGACATCAGGTAACTGCCCACTTCGCTTCGTTCGTCTATGGTGTCTTGCTTCCCCGCGTTGAGCGATTGGACTATTCGCCCGATTTCTGTGATGTCGTATTGTTGAACAAGGAGGTCTAAGACAGTATACTCAGAATGGCTGACGAGCCTCTCTGGCACGCTCAGAGGTGAAGAGTTCTGAGGAACGCTAATGGTGCTGAACAGAGCACTGCGAACTCCAGCCGGTTTCTGGGGGAAGAAAGCATGCTGGTAGAGCGCCTCAATGAGCTCGCGTTCGAAAGTCGTTGTGAGATGAAATTTTATGTCCGGATGTTCCTCTACGTATGAGCTAATGAGAGGATGAACAGAATAAAGAGAGCTCTCTCGGGCATCCATGGCGGTGTAGCCATAGTAGGAGCCGAGAACAGCGAGGATGAGGTGGACTTGGGTTGGGTTGGGCCAGTCTTCGCGAAGACTCTGTTTCACCGTTCGATGGCCGTTTGATTAGCGACCCGAAAAATGGAACAGTGCGGATAGCACGGCCGCTTCGAGAGGAAGGCCGGGGTTTTGGAGTGTCCGGATTGCGGTTCGGTAGTCACCATTGAAAAGCGCCCTGAAAGCTTCCGCGAGGGTAGCGTTCTTGCCGGCGTCTTCGTAAATCTCCGTCGCGAGTTTGCGCCCCTTCTCCTTCTCGATGTATGGATCCTGTGACTTGGCCAAGTCCAGTAGCGACTTGGCAGTGGGCGTGATCTCTTCTTCAAGATCCAAGAGGGCCAGGAGTAATGGGTCGGGCGCAGGGCTTCCGGGACGCGCGAGGTCAGACCTTCCGACAACTCGTTCGCAGACTGAGAAGAATACATCAGGGTAGTCAGCATAACGCCCTACCGTCCCGGAGAAGTAGCGGTCCGCATTGCGCAAGAAGGCCATTACCCCGAGATAGCGGTCGAACTTCGCGATCGAATCTTTGTGTTCTGGAACAGACTCGGTATCCCGTTCCGGTGATTCTTTGTCGGGGTCCGAATGAACCGGGGTAGGCTTGAAGAGATGACGGGGCACGGGGACGTCCGGCTTGACCCACCCCCTGACATAGCGATCGAGGTCTCCCGCGGCGGGCGAGACCCCAATGCCTGCCAAGCGGGAAATCGGGAGTGGCGTAGCGAGTTGCAGCACGCTTCCACGTCGTTCGGCAACGTCGATTTCGTCTGGATGCAAGAGAATCTCCAGAAGCAGCTGGTTCTTGTTGAGCGGCTGGGGTGTCTCGAACAGTGTCAGTTTGGAAGGAGATTGGCGCTGGGTATCGTCGAAGCTCGTGGACAAGCCGGCTTTGTCGTATACAGCGGGATAGATGAGACCATGGACGAGGAAGACTTGAGCACGGAGCTGGTCGACCGGCATAAAGTACAGGTTATCCCTCTTGGGACACACTGCTCTCGTATGTGAGTGCTCTGAAGCTGAAGAGGGCGAATCACAGGTCGTCAGCTCTTCCTCCCTTTCGCCTTGTGCCTTCTCCACTTGATTGGAGAAGAGATCACCGCTTGGAGCCCCAGTCTGTTCGCGGATGAGTCCATTCCGAGCTGCAGTCTTGATCGCGACGCAGTGCGACTCGGCTCCGGGTTTAATACAGAGGGATTGGTTCGTCTTGACATATTCAATACCCTCCTGGAGAACTTCGTATCGGGTTCCGTTTCTCTCGAATATCTGTCCCCTATCCATGTTTGCGCTCCCTTTCTCGCACGATGCAACCGCGCCCGCCTTGACGGCAGCCGGGGAGTCCATTTCGCCAGCTCACTAAAAGGGCAGATCGTCATCATCGTTGTCCATTGCAGCCGCAGCCGGTGTGGCGGCCGATGCGGCCTCCAATGATCTGCCCTCATAGGTGTCTCTCTCAAAACCTGACACCGGGTCGCACTGTGGGGCTCCGACATCGCGATAGAGAAAAAGTCGGCCGCGCGCCCGGGTGCACGCGACGTACCACTCTTCGGCTACCGTTTTGAAAAAATCGATGCGGGGTATGACGACAGTGTCGAACTCCATCCCCTGGACTGATTTGAACGTGGTCACGATATACCGCTCAAGATAGCTGGGCACGGGGAGTTTGGCATGGTATTTGGTGGCCGCGATCCCCATTCCCTGAACGATCTCGTAGACCTCGTCGACGGATTCTCCTGAGTGGCTCTTTCCCCTTGGACACGGGCCGAGAGGGCAAAGGATCGCAACGTTGCCTTCGGCATTCGCCAGCGTGGTCCGAAGATGCGTGTTTCTGGCGTTGGGATCTCGGTATGTGATCACCGTCGGTTTCGGGCCGCGTCGGTTCGAGTGCTGCAAGCGCTCAAGGATGGTTTCATTCCACGCGGCCCGATTGGTTCGGGGGACGAACTGGCGTGCGAAACGGTACGTCTCGTAGGTGTTGCGAAAGTTCCTTCCCAGGTCGAAACGCTTGTATGGCGCATGGCTTTGGCGGAGAGAATCCTCGATCTGCTCCATCTTTGCACCGTGTCTGGGGTGCACTTGCTGGGCATTGTCGGCGCCCACGAAACAGCGTTTCGCATACTTCGGGATAGTTCGATAGACACACAATGGGAGATCTTGGCCCTCGTCGATAAGGATCTCCTCCAGTTGCTGTTCGGCGAGCCTAGAGCGCTGAAGGAATTTATTCATCTCTTCGTCAGTAGGTGGGCTATCGGTATCGAATCGAGATTTTGTGAGAGGGCAGTACCACTTGTGGAATGTGCTTACAGAACCCGGAGGAAACGTCTGCTTGTTGGCCAAGCTTTGGATTGAAAGCACGAGCAGGTTTTGAAAGGTCACAAGGTGTACGCTTGCCTGTTGGCTGTTGAGCCGCACTAGCCGATAGATCGATACCGTCGTTTTCCCGCTGCCTGGGCAGCCGCTGATGAGGGCGCTTCGGAAGTTGTCGTCATCTATCATCGTGAGCATCCCGATTGCGTCGGGGGTAGCACGCATTTCTTCGAGCGATCGCAGATGAAATTCAAAAGGCATATTGTTTTCCTTTCTGATTTCAGCACACTATGCATCTACGCTACCGGTGGACGCCATACATTATGCGGGAGAGCCCTCTGCGAGATCGTGCACAAGGGGGAGCATTCATTGCTTCAGTTGTTATCCCAATGGGGCCTCCACCTTGCCCATCATGTCGTGGAAGAAGTGCGAAGTCTCGTCATCCACCACCGACAGAATTCGGATCTTGTCCAGCAGGCCCCTGCGGCCGGAGAACAGATAGTTGCCCGCTCCGTTCGCCAGGGACCCTGCGGTGTAGAACCGCGCGTTCATCACGCTCAGTACCACCGGGGTGTGGCGCCGGGCATCTACGGCGCTATTGGTCTTCATGTTGAAGATCCCGCTCTGCCGCCATCTCCCTCCCCTGGCTGACTGCTATCTATACAAGCCGCATAGATCCAATTCGGGGTTAGCTGAGAACATAATACATTGTAGTGGGGCTGTCAAGAGAAAAAGAGAGTAAGAATATATGGGTGACGGGATTAGTATCTCTCCTGTTTCAGAATCATTCCTATCCAAGAATCATTCCCATCCCATCCGGGAGAGGCACCTGCATCGCGTGCCACAGGAGGGCAGACGAAGACGCAGCCCTCCCGCATCTGTCGGATCGAGCAGGCGCACAGAGTAGCGTTTCAGAGGGACAAGAGAGAGCCGCCCTTGCACAAGGCCGCTCTCCAGTATACACATCATGATGTTCCAGAAACAGGTTCTCAGAAAGGCCGCGTGCTCCGGTGCGTGAAAGCAGCTTCTAAACCATGTGCCCTTGTTGCGGGGAATGATCCGGACAGGGGTCCTTTGACATGTTCCTCTGATCCAGCATACGGACATGACCGGACAGGGATGCTGTCGGCAGCGTTTGGGCGCAGCAGTCCCCGACATCCCGTCGGCAGCCCGCAATCTGGTCGACGATGGTTTCGGCGCG
>JAZDJA010000309.1:0-2064 GCA_043804415.1 Candidatus Latescibacterota bacterium
AATCCCTGCCCGCTGATCCCTGCCTTCGAATATAGTCAAAAAGCTCAAACGTCACTTTGGGCGCGAGCTTTGCTCCAACCACGTTCGGCCACTCCCACGATTGCGCCAGTCCAGCGGGCCGGGGATTTGCCTCCAGAGCCAGGGGAGTCAATCGCCCCACGTAATCCGCCTCCAAGAGGAGGTCAATGCCCAGGAGCTTAAGGTAATCCGACTCTGCCAGACCCTCATTGAGCGCCTGAGCGGCACGGACAGCCGTCTGCCGCATACAGGCCAAGTCCGCTTCGGCGGGAACCCATGGTCGCCAGCCGTCCTCGGTTGTACGATAGAGATGAGCCAGCGCCGTTCCAATCGGCACGAGCGCCCCTCCCTGCCCGCGGGAGGCTACGAAGTGGCCCTCATCCTGGGCTACCTGGGCGTACCCCGATTCCCCCACAAATGCCCGTCCGTTCCAGGCCACATTGATGCGAAAGACGATTCTACGATAGCCCTTCTCCGGCTCCTGGCAGTAACGGACGTTGCCCCGTTCCTCTCGAATCAGGGCCTGGGCATCCGGTCCGATGCGATCCCGGATGTACGCGGCAATCTCCTGAGAGGCCATGGCCTCAAAGACTGCCACGCGATCGCCCTCGGTGCCGGAATTGGGCTGAACCACGATCCTCCGCGTACGATCCGGTACTCTTTCCAGGGCATCGCAAATTGCTCGTTCCGAACTCAGACCCGGAATCCGAACCGCCCAAACCGTGGACACGCGCCCCTCCCAGAACCCATGCGTGCACGCCTTATCGTCTGCCCTCCGGGAGGTTTCATATGGATTGATCTGCAGCATACTGGTGCGATGGAACAATTCGGACAGCCTGCAGTGCATGGCCTGTTCGTCGGCACGAGGAAGATGCAACGTGGCAACAAGATCCAGCACGACTGGATGCTCGAAGGAGCGCTCCACCACCGCTCCCGTGTCATCGAGCATCAAGGCCCGCTTTGCGCTTTTCCCTTCGTTCGTTCGCCAGTCCGCGTGGACACCCAGAACATGGACTGCGGGTGAAAGTGGAGAAAGTGCCTCTTCCCTTTCTTGAGACGATTCGGAAGAGATGCTGCCTTCCCCTTCCAGCCGCGATCGGATGTCATCGGTCTGAAAGGCCTGCACCGTATCCTGAAAATAGAGGGCCTCTGCGCCAAAGATCAACCCGAAGCGCACACCGTCCTTCAGGAGTAAATCGGCTTCCGAACGATCCAGCGGTTTCGGCGCGATCCGGAGGGATGGCGCGTCCGCGCCTCCGATCAGGCGTTCGCAGATCACCTCGCCCAGGCGGGCACGATAGACGGGATCGGAAAGCAGCTCATCGAGATCCACGCCGGCGGCGAGAGTCAATCTCCCATTGAGTGCAATTCGAATCTCGTGATGCAAAAGATGCGCGATCCGTTGCGAGACCTCTTTCTTGCCCGCTTCCGGGAGGGCAGACCGAAGTGACTCGCCGTAGGTCGCTTCCACGTAATATCCCAGCACCACACTGAGGTCTTCCGGGGCGATCGGTCTTTTGCGGGCACTGACCGCCGTTTCCTCCACGGAGGAGGGAAGCGTTTGCGGATCCGAAGGGGTTCCCAAAGAACAGATCCTTTGCATTTGGAGCCTAGTCCAAGTCCCTCGTGCGAAACGCCGCGCCGAAGAAATCTTCGTCATGCACTGGCGAATCTCGTCCAACTGGTTATTCGGAATTCACGCTTTAGCCTTCTAGTTGGCAAGGGCCTTTTCAACCAGCGCATTTCGAGATCTACTTTCCGAATTCAGGCTTTGGCCTTCAGTGGGTTCCCCTCGTTCGACCTTCAGAATGAAAGGCTAAAGTGTCCTGACGTGTCAAGGAGGTTACACATTGGTCGACAGATTCCTCCTCAGGAGGTTCCATTGAGTCGGTTTACGCTGCTCTAGGCAGGGCAAGACATTTTCTTCCGCAGAAGAAGCCCTGGCTAGGCGTAGTGTATCCGTTTTCTTTTAGCTTGTATCCTTGGTGACTTCTATCGAAGTTGTATCCCATCATGAAAGCATCCAGATCCTTCTGTAGCTCCTGT
>JAZDJA010000310.1:0-9854 GCA_043804415.1 Candidatus Latescibacterota bacterium
GGCTTGCGCTTCCACGAATGTTTGTGTATCTTTCGTCCCGGTCATCGTCTCCTCCAAGGTAAAGGGTGATTAAGGTGATTGGGATGTCTCCTTAATATACCACTCTTTCCTCGGAATGACGATGACCTTTTTCCGTCTCAACCCTTTTTACAGAAATATACGGACTCTATCGATTGCCAGAACGTTCTCCGGGAATTCATCAAGTATGCCTTGAACTTGCACGCGCCAGACCTCATCCTCCTGGAGTTGAGCGAGGGGCAGAGAAAAAGCGTTCTTGAGAAGCACTCTGAGTGAATACTGGCGCTGACTTGTTCTTCCCTGGGCTTCGATCTGTTCATCGTCAACCAACTCCGAAATGTATCTATTGACGGCCTGCCGGGTAATGCCGAACTCTCGGCAAGTGAGGCTTACAATATCTCTGGGGTGGTTAGGGATCCCTCTAATGATGAAGCTTCGAATGGCCTTTCCGCGCTGGGTTGTCTTCTTCATATTCTGAACACCTTCGGATCTTGTCAATACCGTGAGGGGAACTTGTCAACATTTAGGTAAATACTTGTCAATGTATAACGTGGGATTCAGAACTGGCAATATCGTAAGAATTTGGCAATAAGTAGATTACACTGTCAATACGAGGACATGGAGTCCGGCTATCGACGGTGTGGCCCTCCACATAACATCCTGCCCATTCTTTCTTGTCACAGCGAATCCGTCGTGCTCTGAGGAGCCCCGAGCCGGCACCTGAGAAGCGAAGGTATTCAAAACTCGTTGTTTGGGTGTCATGCGTCGGTCTCCTTGCAGGCGGCCGCCAGCAGACGCGGCTATCTGCCACGGTCTGCATCGGGTCGGTTAGGATCTCTTCCCGTATTGCCATGCTTCGTCGTACATGGCGAGGATGTTTTCGATCGGGGTGTTTGCCTGCAGATTGTGGCACGGGGCAAGAATGTACCCCGTCCCGTCACTGGCAAGATTATCCATACAGTGACGCACTTCTGCCCGCACCTGTTCGGGTGTGCCGAAGGGAAGGATCTGCTGATTGTCCACCGCGCCATGGAAACAGATCCGATCTCCAAACTCGGCCTTGAGTTCCCCCATGTCCATCCCCGGACATGTCCATTGGACCGGGTTGAGGATGTCGATGCCCATCTCGACCAGCAGGGGCAGGAAGGGCCGGATGCCGCCGTCGTCGTGGTGAAATACCTTGATCCCAAACTCGTGACAAAGATCGATGAATCGCTTGTGGTGGGGGGCATAAAACTCCTGATATAACTCCAGGCTGATGAGGGGCCCCGTCTGGCTGCCGAGATCGTCGGTAACCTGCGCCAGATCGATCAGACCCTCACAGACCTCGAACATGCGGCGATGGTGGGCGTAGAAGAACTCCGAAATCCGCCCCACGAGCGCGTGGGTGAAATCGGGATCGAGCAATGGGTCAATAAGCGATTGCTCCAGACCGCGCAGCTTGTTATGGTAATAGAATGGCGCCATGAACCCGCAGCGCACGACCTGAGTCAAACGGGCTTTTTCGGCAGCTTCCCGCATGGGGGCATAGTCGAACCAGTCCGGGATGGGCCACGCATACGCACCCAGATCGTCCATCGTCCTTGCCGCGGCCAGGGGGCAGAAGAACTGCTCGGGGTAGGTCCCGCCCTCGTAAGCGGCGTCCCTGATGCGGATTCCCCAGTAATTGACCGATTCGTTCACGGGCATTTCCGGAAGAGAAGGGCCGACATACACGGGGTCGACTTCAGCCATTCCGTCGATGTGGAGCTTGGAGTAGATGTCCGCATCTTCCCCGAAATGGCCGCGTAGCTTCGTCCATACCTCGGGGGTGGCCCAGATGTCTGTGGGTAAGCGGTCCACGGGTTCGCAACTGATCGCCGCAAGCATTCTTTCGCGTGCATTCATGGGGTCTCCTGAAGAATATATCCAAACTGCGCCCGATGGTATTCGAGCGCAGCGGAAATCCACGTCCAGCGCCTCGTACAGTTTCCTGACCTTATCTGAGATCGACTGGATGGGATGATTTGGCCTTACTGCGTGGGTTGGGCATTTGGGAGGAAGGCTCCCATGGCACAAAGTTTTGCCTGCAGTGCCCCCAGGTCGATCGCGCGGGTGTCGATGCCCACCTGTAGCGCCATCGCCGCGGCCACACCGGCTGCCTGGCCGGTGATGTAGCAGCCGGGCATGACCCGGAGGGAGGCCTGCATGTTCCTGTCCGTGCTCACACAACGACCCGCCACCAATACGTTCTGAAGCCCTTTCGGTGTCAGCACGCGGTAGGGAATGCCATAGCTTTCTCCCTTTCCCAAACGCAAGGTGGTGTATTCTTTGCAGAATGTGTCGTAGCTCTTTCTGTCGGGTCGGGCGATATGAATATCGACCGGATAGGAGTAGCGGCCGATTTCATCCTCAAACACCGCAAGATTCCTGAAATCCTCGAGGTCGAGCACGTAGTCGCCGGTAATCCACCTGGTCTCGCGGACGCCGAGCAGGGAGCCGGTGGCGACCAGTTCCATCTGCTCAAGTCCCTCCAGGTACTCCTTGTAGTAGCGCTCGTATTCCTGCAACGATTTCCTGCCCCAGAGGATTGCGCGCGTAAGGGACTCCTCATCGGTGCCATCCAGATCGAAGGTATGGCCGATATTGCCCCCGCCCAGCGTGGCGCCTACCTGCCACATCCCGGGCAGATGTCGGTCTTCCAGCGTGAAGACGCCGTCTGCAAAGGCCTCTTCTATTCGGCTGTTCCCGGTGCTGAGCGCGGATTTTTCCACCTTCTTCCAGTTGATCCCCGCCCACAAGCTGCAGAGGGTGCCCGGCATCAGGCTGCCCTCGGGATCCCCCTTCTCATACGGCGCGCCCGCAAACGCGGCAAGATCGCCGTCGCCGGTGCAATCGACAAACACCAGGGCGCGGATCGCAAACAGGCCGGACTTTCCTGCGCAGATGGCCTCATTCACCGCCCCTTGGTGGCCGCCACATCCACGAGCCGGGTGTAGAAAGTGAAGGGAATGCCGGCGTCTGTCAGCAGTTGGTCATACACGCGCTTGAGGACTTCGGCACGAATACCCATTCTGTCGGGCGGCACGCTGCCATCCGCCTCGCGCAGGGCGTCCAGAATCTCCCGCCCGATCCCGCCAGCGAGGAAGTTTTCGCCGTCTGTAAACTGCATGAAGGCAGGCACCATGCCTGCAGTGCCCATGCCGCCCAGACAGCTATGGGCTTCGATCAGCCGAATGGCGGCTCCCTGTCGGGCCGCAGCCAGGGCCGCCGCGATACCGGCCGGACCTCCGCCCACCACGAGGACGTCGGTTTGATATCGAACATGAAGACTGCGTTCGTAGTGCAACTGAGGATTTCCAGCGTGCATGGGTTTCGATGTCTCCTTTGCAGCGACCTGGCATGCGCGAGGGATACAGCACCGCCTTTGGCGCTTTGTTCGAAGCTTATTGTCTCTTGGTCCATCTGGAGATCTTCCCGAGCACCCCCTCCGCTTCCTGCTGATTGGTGACGCCAAAATCAGAGAAGATCCAGATTCCTTCCGGGTCCAGCGATTCGAACAGGAGCGGCAGGTCCCTCTCGGGCACTCCGACAACCATCATAGCCTTCTTCTTCCTCTGAATGCGCTGGAATACGGGGATCCAATCCGACCAGTAGTCTCGGCCGGCACCTGGGGCCCATTGGATGGCATCAATCTCCGGGATATCGAGTAGCCGGTCCAGGAAGCGCAGTGCCTGCGGTCCATCAATATGGTAGATGCACCGATCCATGTGCCGGCATTCCCGAACAATGCCCGGGATGAACAGATCCTCAAAGGCCCGGTCGGAAAGCATGCAGGAAAAGTCGTTGGACGGGATGTGGAATTTTCCTTTGCAGGTTGCCGGAAAAAAGCTCGTGCTGGGCATGCCGGCTGCGGACAACTTTTCATGGAACACGTCGTATATCTGCAGGAAGTCGGTGGTAATCCGGTCGCAAAGCGTTCTCACCGCATCCGGGTTTTCGAGGGTGTCGAATAGCAATTGCTGGGGATCGCGAAACGCCGCAATGGCGTCTCCTCCCACGTGAAAGTCGGTATACCCGACGATAAACCGGTCCTTCCCCATCTCGATCAGCGCGTCCGTCATCTCACAGAGTTTGCAGAAGTAATAGTTGTCCCGGTCTAATCGAAGACTGTTGACCGATTCCTCTGACCAGTCCGTGAGGATGGGTCTGCTCCACGCCGTGGTCTCTCCATATTCCATTTCACACCCGTAGAAGGCGGAAAACACTTCAGGGCCAAGATTTGGCCATGCCACGGGCAGGCTGTCTGCAAAATGAACGGTATTCAGCAGGCGAGCTTCCTCCGTTCTCACCACGTGCTCGGTGTCCATCCATCTGTCACGCAGCGTGGCGTGCTCTTTCTGCGGCATCCGCACGCATTCGACCTGGGGTTTTCGGAATGTCATGGAGACGAGCGGACGATCCACGACAGCGCAGTCCCACCATGCCTCATAGCGATTCAGCACGTCCTGGAAATCTGGTTTCAGCTCGAACATAGCACTGCTTTCACTATTCCGGATGCTTGATCGCACGGTTGGAATCCCGTGCCAGCCATGAGGTCGGGTCGAAACCGCTTGTCGCCACCCATCTGGGAGAGAACGGCTTTCACGTCCTAGCGCATCCTCTTGACAGGCACGCGCCGCCCTCCTCCTGTGGGAAAAGTGGGTCAACGCCTGGGATCGCCTAGTGGTCTGCTGAAAAGACAATAATCTAACCGATAACGAATTATGGAATATACTCACCCAGGAGCGCGTACGCAAATCCAATGTACTGGCGTTGGATCGCATTATCTGAGAAACGCTACTAATATCTCACTGGTTCGCTGATTTTCGAGGGATGTTAGAAATGCCTTTATCTGCGCCGCTCCGTGCACATTTCCTGCTTGACCGAAACCGAATTTGGGTGTATATTCCCCTATTCCGCGTCGCGCCTCGTCTCCGCCTGTCTGTTGAGCTTGGAGACACGGCCTAATCCATTCGCAGCGGTTCGATCTTCGAGCGGGCCATCACCAGGAGGCACCATGCGTCTTACCCAACATCGAAACCTTTACAACGGCGATTTCGGCATTTTCTTCTGGAATTCGGAGATGTGGCAGCCGGAAGGCGGCCCCTATTCGGCAAAGGCCATCCATCTTTTTGTGGATCTGTTGGCCGACAGCGGGGTGGACACCTTTCTCATCAATCCCAATTCCCAGGTGGCATGGTACCCGAGCAGGGCGATACCCACCGTGCTTGATCGTTACGTCCGGGACGATCTCAGTGTGGATGCTGCTGATATTTGGTGGAGTACGGACCTGCTGAATCCGGCGCTCGATCTGAAGGAGGCCGGGGTGGACTGGCTGGCCGAGGCTATCGGGCACTGCCGCAAACGCGGGATCAGTCCGTGGGTTTCCATCCGGATGAACGATCCGCACCTGGGTCACCCCTACTTGCGAAGTCCGCTCTACCAGGACGGACTCCTGAACTACGAGCGCCATGAGGTTCGCGATTATTACTTCTCGCTGATCCGCGAGGTGGTCGAGGCGTATGATTCCGCGGGGCTTGAGCTGGATTGGCTGCGATGCAGCACCTGTTGTCCGCCGCCCGCCTCCCAGAAGCATGTGGACATGATGACCGCCTGGTTCTCCGAGATCCGAAATCTTTCCGAGGCAAAGGCGCGGCAGACCGGACGGCGGTTCCCGCTCGGGATGCGGATTCCGGGGGATTACAGGAAGATGCGCGGGATCGGCATTGACGTGGAAATCCTGGTCAAGGACGGATTGCTCGATTTTCTTTGCCCCACGAATTTCATGAATACCTCGTGGGATATGCCCCACGACCGGCTGCGGGCCGAATTTGGGCAGGAGGTCACGATCTACGGCGTAACGGAGCTGATGGTCAATGAGTTGATGGTGGTTTCAAGAGAACTCGACAAAGCCACGGCACCCTATGTGTGCACCAGCCAACCGGCTTTGCGCGGGAATGCCGCGGGCAAGCTCGTACTCGGTGCGGACGGCATGCAGCAGTATAACTTGTTTGTGGCCGATCAAACCCGAAAATTCCACGACGTTCCCGGCCTGTCGGGTCAGTACGCTGGCCTCGGCAATCTCCACGATCTGGAGGCTCTGCGCGGTCAATCGAAGCACTATGCAATCTGCTCGGACCTGCGCGGCTGGGCGGGAGAAATGGATTTGCCCGCACCGCTTCCGGTCACACTCGAACCCAACAGGGGACGAGTCTTCACCTTGCCCATGTGCGTCGAACCGGAGGACCTGGGACTTGACCTGATCGTCCAGGTCGTCATCGAGCGGCGGGAATTTCCCGCCCACATCGGAGTGTGCTTCAATAGCTCTTCTCCATGCTATGACGCCGAAGAAACGGATGCCCTGCTCTTCCGAAACGGGCCGTCCGGACACCATCTTCCTGAATATCAGGCCTACAATTATCGCTTCGAAGTGAGCCAGATCCTCGAGGGATGGAATGAGTGGATCGTGTCCAATGAGGGCAGCGAATCGGTCAAGATCGTGAGCATGGAATTTGCGGTAAAACCCGGCGGTGCGCAGAAAGGACCCGGCGCATGAATATCTGGATAACCGAAGAAGACAAACTGGAAAGCCGACACGGCTATGAGGCCTATGCGTTCGAGGTTCCCCTGGACGGGTTTTTCGTCTTTCATATCTGGGCGGTCTGGAAACACGATCCGGGGTCTGTTGAGATCTGCGTCAATGATACCGTAATCTTCAAGGGGACGGGTCAGGTGGACCAGATGCCCTATTGGCGCTGTGGATCGGTGGCGTTGGCGCGCGGTTTTCACAGAATGGCGATCAAGACCGGGTGCCAGCCCGAGCGGCTGTTTCTGTCCGACCAGGAGGATCGGGTCGCCACCGGGGACGCGCAGATGCTCTGGGACAATCGCCAGGCCACCGGCAAGCCCTTTGAGGTCCGGGAAACCATCCTCACCGAAGATCAAAGGCTGCTCCTGCGGAGGCACGGCTTTCTGTTTGATCACGAGCACGATGCGGAGAAATGCGAGGTGCCCTCCGGGGTTCCGTTCGGCGGCATCGGCGCGGGGAAAGTGGAGCTGACGCCCGATGGGCTCTTTACCGCGCTTACGATCAACAACAACCAGGATTGCCCCATCTACCGGATGCCGGGCAGTTTTTTCGCGCTACAGACAGAGGCAGGAGGAAGGGGCACGACCCGGCTTCTGCAGAGAGCCGCTGTGGATCAGCTGTTTGTGCCCGTGGAACGGATCGAAGGCGACGCGGCCTTTCCGGAGATCGTGCTGACCTATCGCGATCCGTCACTTCCTCTGGAGGTATCCCTGCACGCCTTCTCCCCCCATATACCGCACAATATTTTCGATTCGAGCCTTCCGTGCGCGTTTTTTCGTTTCACACTGAAAAATCCCACCGCCGATTCGCACTGTGCGCGATTGCTCTTCTCCTGGGAAAATACGATCAATACAGGCGGAAGTATGGCGCTCAACAACAAAAACGAGGAGAAACTGCTCCCGCTGGTCTACCATACTTGGAACTATTCCTTTGCGTGGTCCAATCGCGAGGGGAACGTTCAGGAAGAGGCAAGACTTCCGCACGGCACCGGAGTGCGCTTTTTCGCACCGGACGATCAGGGGAATCCCAACTCCTTTGGCGAACACATGATCTGGACCCCGGAAGATGCGCAGGTGGTTCCGGATCGCGATCTCGTTGCCGATGAAGCCCCCTTCGCCGCATGGTTTGAGAGTGGATGCGGGGAGCCCTTTGCTCCCGCAGGGAACGGTGAATTTCGAGCCGGCGCCCTGGTGGTGGAAAGAACAATCGCTTCAGGCGAAACCGCGACGGTGGACTTCGTGCTTTCGTGGGCGATGCCCCACGCTCTGGATCGGAGCGGGAAGGATTGTTCGGTATATTACGCCAACCATTTTTCCGATGCGGGGGAAGGGATCGCCTACGCGTGGCGGGAAAGAGATCGGCTTCTGAGAGAGACCCGTGCGCTGAGGGTCTTCCTGGAGACCTCCTCTCTGCCTTCCTGGCTGGTGAACAAGTTGCTGGACTGTCGGTTTGTGGCCCACACCAATACCACGCTGACCCGGGAGGGGTTGTTTTCCGTCAACGAATCCCCAACCGGCATGTGCGGCTGCCTGGGAACGCTGGATCAGCGAACGTGCAGCGGTGCGTATTGGACGGCTTGTTTCCCGGACTTGGATGCCAGAGAGCTCTTTCTGTTTACGCTGCGCCAGGGCGAAGGGGGCAATCCGTCCCACGATCTGGGCTCCGGAACATTCTCTCCCGAGCGTGCCGGGTCCTCGTGGCCGGATCTTGCGGCGGCCTATGTCGTTCAGGTGCACCGCCACTTTTTGCGCACGGGAGGCCGTGCCTTTCTCCAAGCGCACTGGCCCTCTGTAAAGGCAGCCCTCGGGTGGGCGATCGGACTGGATGATACCGGGGATGCGATCCCCATCTTGAAGCCCGGACGGGGTACGACCTACGATAATCAGCAATGGGACGGGATCAGTGCATTTATCGCCACCATGCATGAAGCTGGCCTGACCTTGGGGGCGGATCTGGCCGAACGATCCGGAGAAGAGGCTTTGAGTCGGCGCTTTTTGGAATTGGCCCGGCAGGCCAACGAAAGTCGGAAGCGCCTGCTGTGGGTGGCAGAGGAGGAGTCGGGATATTTCCGGAACGTCTATGATCCGGCGAAAAAGGAGGGGGATGATTCGTGCTTCATTTGCAGCCTGGCCGGAGATTGGGCCATGGCAGCGGGCGGAATGGAACCTCGGTTGCCTCAAAACATGCTCCATCAGGCGCTGGAGAGCATCCGCAGGAAGAATATGTTTGAGGAGGGTATGACCGATCAATCGGCCCGGGCGCAGACAACGAGCGCCTTTGTGCAGTATCCCGTGGCCTATTTCGGAGCCGCGGCCTTGTTTTTCGGACGCTCGGATCTGGCATGGGATTTTCTGGCGCTGCACGACCGCATCGTAACCAGATCTCCGAGCACGCGCACCAATCAGGCGCTGACCTATGAGGCGGATGGCACGCCGCAGGGATTGCCCTACTATATGACGGCCCCGGTTACCTGGTTGTTCCTGGACGGGCTCTCCGGTGTCGTGCCGGATGTGGATCGACACCGGCTCCAGATCGGTTCGGATTGGCTGTTCCGCTTGGAAGGAGGGGTGGTTCCGGTCGTCCTGTCTTCGAGTTGGTTTATGCTGGCATGTTTTCGGGAGGAGCAGGAGATGCGTCTTGATTTTGTCCCGGTTCGGGCCGAGTACCCTTTTCGCGTGACGGAGCTGGTCATCCGGGTGCCGGATGGGGAGGAAATACAAGCGGTCTCTATGAATGGGACTGCCGTCCAGGTGCAGAAGGAGTCAAAGGAGCGTTTCGGGGTTCCCACGGATTTTGACCCAGGGAAAGAACCACTGTCTTTGACGTTTCGTTTTGCATAGTGCTGGCTGGCATAGAGGGGAATCGCACCTCCTCTGGACCATACCCCTGCATTCTCTAACCGCAAAGCCCGCCAAGAAGGCGCAAAGGGCGCAGAGTAACCCAGACAACGGCAAAGAAAGGAAACTTGTCCTGTCTTTTCTTTGCGACCTCCGCGCCTCCTTTGGGTCCTTTGCGGTTAAACGAATTTCCGAGAAACGCACGGGATGTTCATTTTGTCCATGCGCCTGCATTTTCTAACCGCAAAGCCCGCCAAGAAGACGCAAGGAACCGCAGAGTGAACCAGGCGAGGGCAAAGAAAGGAAACTTGCCCTATCTTTTCTTTGCGACCTCTGCGCCTCCTTCGGGTGCTCTGCGGTTGAACGAATTCCCGAGAAGCGCACGGGGT